>CAZDBA010000212.1:4534-6564 GCA_964503615.1 uncultured Pirellulaceae bacterium | reverse complement strand
TGCGGCAACTACTTGCGGCGTTCTTTCAGGCGAACCGCTTTTCCGACACGATCACGCAGGTAATACAGCTTTGCACGGCGAACGACCGATGATCGCTTTACTTCGACCTTTGCGATTCTAGGTGAGTGCACAGGGAATTTTCGTTCTACGCCTTGCCCAGCAACGATGCGGCGGACAGTAAACATCTCTTGCGAACTCTCACCACTGCGAGCGATCACGGTCCCTGAAAAGACTTGAGTTCGAGTTTTCTCACCTTCGTGGATCATGCAATGAACGTCGACAGTATCACCGATTTCGAACTCGGGTGCGTTTGGGTGCAGGTTTTGTTCGTGGATGACTTTTAGTAATTCGCGTGACATAGTTTTCCTCACTTGGGACTGCTCGAAACGATTGGCAGCCACCCGTTTCTGTGCGTTAAGTCTGTTTATTTAATGATGAATATTGTTTTATTGTTCGTTTTCGTCTTCCAGTAAATCGCTTCTTCGTTGGCGAGTTCGCTGGAGACTTTGTTCTTTTCGCCAGTCGGCAATTGCCGGGTGATTCCCACTCAGCAATACCTCGGGCACTTGTAATCCGCGAAACTCTCGCGGACGTGTGTACTGTGGAAACTCCAGTAACCGATTTCCTCGTGAAAAGGAATCTTCGAGGTTACTGTTTTCGTCACCAAGTACACCTGGCACCATACGGACCAAAGTGTCGATCAACACCATCGCGGCGACTTCGCCACCGTTGAGGATGTAATCTCCGATCGAAATTTCCATCGGATTGAGGATGTCGCTCACACGTTGATCGAACCCCTCGTAACGACCACAAAGGACAATAAACCGATCCTTGACCGCTAACTCTTCTACGAGTCGTTGATCAAGTCGACGTCCTTGTGGGGTCGTCATAATGACCTGAGCAGGCTGGGGAGCCATCTCTTGAACCGCTTCGACCGCATGGACGACCGGTTCGGCCATCAAAATCATTCCTGGCCCACCACCGAAAGGTCGATCGTCGATCTGTCGGTGTTTGCCCTCGGCCCATCCCCGCATGTCGTGCGAATGAACTGAGACCAATTTGCGCTGGATCGCTTTATTAAGCAAACTCTGACTGAGGTACCCCGAAAACATTTCCGGAAACAAAGTCAAAACATCAAAGCGCATTTTGTTTTATTCTTCGGCAGCCGGTGCTTCCGCAGCCGGTGCTTCCGCAGCGGGTGTTTCCTCAGCAGCAGGAGCCTCTGCAGGCTTTTCCTCTGCAGCAGGAGTTTCCGCAGCTTCGGCAGCAGGAGTTTCGGCTGCTTCTGCGCCTTCGGCGGGAGCCTCTGCGCCTTCCGCCGCAGGTGCGGGTTCAGGTTCGGCAACGGGAGCCGCAGGCAAGTTGTTCGCCGCAGCAATTGCTTCTGTGATCGCTTTCTGACGACGACCACCGAGCCGCTCGACGGCCGATTTTTGTTGTTCGAGATGAGTTCCGTCTGTTCCGTACTTTTTGATCAGCACAGCGACTTTGGGAGTCGGCTTGGCACCAACGCTTACCCAATAATCGATTCGCTCGCCTTTGAGAACGACGCGAGCGTCTGTTTCAGGCACAAAGGGATCATAGGTTCCGAGTTCTTCGATAACTCGTCCGTCACGGGGCGCTCGTGAGTCCATTGCACAAACGCGATAAAAGGGGCGATGGGTCCGCCCCATCTTTTTCATACGAATTCTAACTGCCACGGTTTTTTCTTTCCTCAACCATTGATTTCGAATTAGGTATATTGCGGTTTTTCCACCGATTTGGCAACCGTAAATTGGGGATTTTCTGCCAAAGCTCTGGGTAACCGGCCAACAGGTTACCCACGGGCTGTTCCATAGCGCTTGTGCGACCAATTTTGGCTCGGTTTTTACGAATTTTGGCTTTGAAAACTTGGCCTGATCACCCCAGTCCGACCAAGGAACATTTTATCGTTTTTCGGAGTAATCCAAACAGAAAATCCACTCATTCATACCCATGTCAGCCATATCTCTGCCGATTGAGTGTCTTTCTTGCCTTTTTGCCCCGTCTTG
>CAZDBA010000212.1:0-4434 GCA_964503615.1 uncultured Pirellulaceae bacterium | reverse complement strand
GTCTTGGCGAGTCTTGGCGAGTCTTGGCGAGTCTTCGCGGCATGAGCAAGGAAAGTATCAAGCAAGCCAAGGACTCAAGAAGGCATTTATCGTTTCCAAACGATCTGTATGTAATTTGAGATACAGCTCGATCGGTAGGAAGGTAAATCATGCCTCCTTTTTGGGAAATTCAGTAAGCACGGTTGCCACTTTTACGTCATCTACCTTGGTGGGCATCGGTTCTACTCAAATCAAGTCGGAGTGAGAAATGCGTAGTTGGTTTAAAATCATTGTCGTAGTAGCAGCCGTTTCCGTATTCGCTTCAGATCTCTTTGCCCAATCGGGCAGTCGTGGCGGTGGTGGCAGTAGTGCGCCCCGTGCCCGTGCCAGTAGCGGTGGAGGAGGAGGCGTAAGCCGAAGGTCTAGTGGCGGAGTTTCTAGAGGCGTCTCGCGAAACCGACTGAGTGATGCAGAGCGTGCAGCAATCGCTTTGAAGCAATACAAACAACAAGCAGAGCTAGCCGCCCAACTTCAGGAGTTGCAAGCTGAAACACAGCGGCAGAATTTTCAAAATACTTTGATCCTTTTGGCTCAGAAGGAGAACGGCGCAGAAAACAAGCGTCAGAATCGAACCGCCTTTGACGAAGCCAAGAAAGATTATCAAGCACTCCGCTCGGGAGCCATTTCTCCTGAAGAGTTAAGGGAACTCAAGTCCCCATTTCGCCTGGGCAAATCAGATTTTAGTCGTGACGAGCAACAAGCCATCTGGCCTGAGTCGTTAGAGTCGGACACGTTTGGCGAATTGACGAATAACCTCAAAGTTAGCCTTGCTAATGGAGGAATCACCGATGCCGAATCGGCAGAGAGCTTCATAAACGACTTGGGAGTATTGAATCGTGAACTTAATTCCGTCGCAGCGCGCGGAGAGATTCCGATCAAAGAATACGCAAAAGCCAGACGTTTCGTCACCGGACTCGCAAACGAAATCATCGCTTCCGACCTGTTACCGATGTAGAGTCCTCGCCCGGAAGTTTGACGTGAAAAACAAAGTTGCGTTTTGATTACTGACTCAGGTGATTCAAATTTGAATCGCCTGAGTTTTTTCGTCGACCTTAGGAGTATCCGAAGGCAATAGCGCCGGAAGCAAGATCAAGTCTCCGACCAAAGCCGAAAGCATCATCGCCGACAGCAGGATCCCAAATCGGACTGTAGGCAGAAATCCGCAAAATGCGTACAGCACCATGCTCAAACCTAATATCACACTGGTTTGTAAGATCGGTCTGCCACAATGCCGTAACGTCGTTTCGATCGACGATCGAGTTTGCGGGTTCCCACTTTTGACTTGACGCTGCCAAAGTAAGAAATGGAGCGTGTCATCTACTGCAATTCCCAATGCGACGCTGGCGGTCATCAGCGAAGCAACGTCAAAGGAATAGCCTAAGTGGCCAGCAACGCCCAGCGTCACGACTGCGGGAAACAAGTTTGGCAAGACCGCGACCAAGCACGTTCCAGGGTTCCACAAAATAATCAGAATGACCAAGGAGATTGCGCAAAACGCGGTTGAGTAGGTTATCAGTAACTCTCGAAAAAAGTGACGATCGACATCGTCAAACAAAACAAACTCACCAGTCGTGGTCAGTGAAAGGCTCTCTCCATCGAATACAAGTTCGCCGTTCCTGTAAAACAACTCGTTCGCCAAGTCCTCGATTTGTCGGCAGGTGACTGGAATATCAAGCTTGGCTTGTGAGGAGTAACGGCATGAGATTCGCCAAGTTTCATCGGAGCTGCTTGAAACGATTTGTAGCAATCCCGCTTTGACCATCGCTTCTTTGAGCAAATCCAAGCGGGTGGACTGGGTTACCTTCCCGACTCCGGAAGGCTTGTTCTTCAAAATTGGTGCGAATGTCGCGGCAGAGATACAGGATTCGATCGGTGTCTCGGTAATAATCCGCGAACACAAAGCGGCCAATCCTTGAATTCGCAATGGATCATTTTCAGAATCGTGATCCGAGAATTGGAGAAGTAGTTCAACTGAGAACAGTGGTCCCGTAGCCGCTTCGACCGCAGCCGCATCGGATAGCACCCTGTGCCCAGTAGGGAAAAAGTTTTCCAAATTCAATCCTGTTTTTATTTTGGGAATACCTACCGAACTCCAAATCAAAACCCCCAAACAAACAACGATGATTGGCCAGCAAAACGATCGGGTTAAACGAGCCAGCCAATACCAGCCGTCGCGCGAATTCGGTACCGTTTGTTGTTTTCGCTTTTTGCTGGCGAGCTTTTCGGCCATCGGTCCAAGCGTCAAAAAAGCAGGCAACCAGACCAGCATCAGTAGATTCGAAATTGCGATCGAGATGGAGCCGAACAGGCCGAATTGGCGGACCGGTTCGCTTGAGCTGAGTAGCAATGACAACAATCCGATTGTTGTTGTAACCGCGCAACAAATAACTGGCTTGAACGCAGCTGAGCAGCTTTGCCGGGTGATCTGACGTCGGATTGTCTGTAAACCATCAGGGGCAGCTGAGGAGAGCAGGTCCGCATTCAATTCGGCGACGCTACGAAAGTAACTGAGGAAATGCAGTGAGGCCGAAACCGTAAGTAACAACGTCAACGTTGGCAGCGGCCAGATAATCGCATTCATATCGACATCGGCCAAATAAACAACGTTGAACGAGAGGCAACCGGTGTAGACGCCCAAGGCGTTTATGAATAGCGCCAGCCAGAAATCTTTGACGAATAGAACGGTCAGTAGAAACGCCAACAGCATGATCAGTGGAACCATTCGAAACGGCGACATGAGCCCCTCTTGGTCCAGCGCGTTTAGATTGTGCGCCAGTCCAGCAAAAGTCGCTGAGTCCAGATCGACACCAGACGATTCCAGAATCTTCTCCAAGCGAGAGATCACTTCGCCTCGATCCAATCGTCCCGATTCCGAAAGATTGAAACCGACGGCCGTTTCTCGCGTGTTTTTGGCAATGAAAACGTTACGAAGCCGACGGAGCGCGGACTTTTCACTTAGCCGAGAACGATCGCGCAGCTCCCAATAGACTCGTTGACCATTTGAGACTTGTTCAACCAAACCGTCGAGTTCTGTTTCGATTCGCCCAGTGACCTCTTCGACCTTCGGATCACCAAGATCACAACCAGGCCAACTGACGACGATAAATTCGTTCACCCCGAATTGTTCAGCGAAGTTGACAAACTCTTTGTAGATTTCCGAATCACGCGAGCCCCATTCGGTAATCTCGTTGCGAAATCGTTGAGGTGGGAATGTTGAAACGTAAGCGACCAAAGGAAATGTCGCGACAAAAATCAGCAGCAAGATACGTTCGCGCATAGGTGCTTTGTTGTTGAAGCCGGATGGGACCGACCTCGACAGGTATGAGCCGTTTGGTTTGACAGGCTGGACTGGAGTGGAGAGGGAGGGAGTGGGTTATCTTCGTATCGATTCAAACAATCGCCGTCGCGAAACTTTGGCATCGTTCAAAGACCAATCGTAGAAGTGTCCACGGATGGTACGGTGACCATTAATCTTGTTTGACGTTTCATCGTTGGCATATTGTCGAATGTGATTCAAGACGGCTTGATCGTCGGCGCCGAAATCTGATTTGTACCACTTGTAGATTTTCGAAACTCGGGGCCCGAACAAACCTCGCTTTACCGCGCGGTTGCTGTTGATAAACTGATAAGCTGCTCCGTTGAGTTGCCCTTCAAGATCGTTTGCCGTCCAAGCTTGGGCGGAAAGATTCGGACATCCATACGAGGCACAGTTTAACGCGTAGTGAATCCTTGGGTCGTTCCAAACGGGGCGGATGATTCCGCTTTCGATATCGTTCAGCGAAAGAGATTTGCCAAGCACGTTGACGGCACCTTCATCATCGAAGGGCCCCACAAAGTCAGTGAGTTTCTGTTTGATCTGGCGGACCGAACGTATCGGATAGCGGTCAACCACCAGCGCTACAGTTCGCGCGTTGTAGAGGTTAAACCAAAACGCCAATTGTTCGTTGCGATTGAGCGTCCGAACGTCGGTGGATTGAAGCTGATTGAGATAACACTCAAGTACTTGTCGATCCTCGCGGGTCACCCGGCCATACCGGACTCGGTTGAGCCCTTGATTGTCCGTAACCACATATCGCGAGAGAAAGTAATCCCAGTTGGAATGGTCAATAACATAGGGTGAGCCTGGATTGTTGATCTCAAAGACCGGATCAACGAGTCCGGCATCTGGAATGCCGAATGAACTGCTTTCCGACGAAGTCGATTGAGTCGAGGGCAAAGCCCCTTGGGTTTGATATTGGTTCTGATATTGAAACGCTGGATCGACCACGCTACCTATCGGCTGACCCAGTTCGGTTGGCACCGCAAAGTTCTGAGAAGGGCTCGAAGGAGACGCGGACGGAAAGCCTTGAACTGGAGCCGAAAAATTTTGAGGTGCTGAAAAACTCTGGCTGGGTG
>CAZDBA010000211.1:0-6688 GCA_964503615.1 uncultured Pirellulaceae bacterium | reverse complement strand
AGGATCACGTTGTTCGTCTGGAAACTCGCCCGCCAAACATCGAAGGTAAAGGTGCTGTATCAGCTACCGACCTGGTTCGAAACTGTTTGCGTATGCGTCCTGAGCGAATCATCATTGGTGAGTGTCGTGGTCCAGAAGCTCTCGATATGCTCCAAGCGATGAACACAGGTCATGATGGCTCACTAACCACGACACACGCCAACGCACCGCGAGATTGTATCGCTCGTTTGGAAACGATGATCATGATGGGCGGATTCGAAATGCCCATGAAAGCGATGCGAACTCAGATCGCTTCGGCGGTACACCTGATCGTGCAAGCCAACCGTCTACAGGGTGGTCCTCGTAAAGTCACTCATATCACAGAAGTTTGTGGTATGGAAAACGACACGATCGTTATGCAAGACATCTTTCGCTTTATTCAAGACGGCGTAGATTCCGAAGGCCGGGCAAAAGGCCGCTTCATCTGTACTGGTGTTCGCCCGAAATGCATGGAGCACCTGGAAAGTAACGGTATCAAACTACCTGCGAGCATTTTCCGCGAGCGGGTCATGATGGAAGACTAAACCCCCGAGTCGCAAATCGTTACAAACTCAATTTGCTCTCAGTTCAAACTCAAGTTCACTAAACAACTAACGAGTCAAACATGTTAATTTACATCATCGTCCTTGGCTGTGTCGTCTTTTGCGTCGCAGGACTCATCTACGGCGTGACGATCGCAATCAAAGGCGAGACAAGTCAAGTTGAAGATCGTTTGCAGGCGTTGACCAAAAACCAAGGGCGGGGTAGCAAAGAAGCAGCACCTTCTTTGCTTAACAGTGCACTCGACGAAGCGCCCAATGCGATTGAAGAGTTTGCGTCAAAGTTCTTGAACCTGAGAAAGTTCTTAAGCCAAACGGGCTGGGAGATTGCACCAACCAAATTTTTGGGTGTCGCTTTGGGGCTAGGTGCCGTTGCAACACTGCTCTACCTGTATTTCGTTCCGTTAAAACTGTTTGCTCCCTTCATCTTTGGGATCTTTGCGCTCATTCCATTCGCGTATGCGTTCTGGGTTCGTGGTAAACGATTGAAAAGGTTTGGTCAGCAGTTGATTGATGCACTGGATTTGATTTCTCAGGCGTTGCGTGCGGGCCAAAGTTTACCAGCCGGTATTCAGTTGGTGGCTCAGCAGATGGAAGAGCCACTGGGTCCAGAATTCAAAAGAGCCTACGACGAGCAAAACCTTGGTGTCTCTCTTGAAGATTCGCTGAACAACATGACTGAACGAGTCCCTAACTTGGACCTGCGGTTCTTTGTGACCAGTGTAATCCTACAGCGTCAAACGGGTGGTGACCTTGCTGAAATCCTCGACAAAATTGGCCAACTGATTCGTGAGCGTTATATAATTTGGGGTCAGATTCAGGCTTTGACTGGCGAAGGTCGCTTGTCCGGTATCGTACTTTTGTCGCTGCCACCGGTACTGTTTCTAACGATGCTTAAACTCAATTACGACTACGTAATGATGCTGTTTAACGATCCGTTGGGACAAAAGATGCTGGTCTTTGGCATCGTGATGCAGTTCTTCGGAGCGGCGATGATCAAGAAAATTATTACGATCAAAGTCTAACACCAATCAAAAATTGAAAACGAGTTTGCAAAGCCAGACTCACCACCATCCTTTCAAAAATCCACCTGTCACTTTTAAGTCAAACTTCGAATACAGGCAAAACAAATAGGGTCAATTGTGAATACTATCATGTTGTCAGCTTTAGATTTAACTACGATCATGCCCATCGCAGTCCTCATTGCGGGCGGAATCTTTGTCTACCTTATCCTGGATTTCATTTTCAATCGAAAGTCAAAGACTGAGTCGCGATTGGAAGAAATGCGAACACGCATGTCCGGGGGGACCGTTGAGAAAAAAGATAAAAGCGGATTTGCCTCGCTTTTGGAGAAAGCCAGCCCGAAAATGGGCGAAGCGCTCCAACCGAAAAACGAAAAGGAGATGAGCAAGCAAAAGCAAAAGCTGAGCTATGCATCGGCCAAGTTCCGTAATGACGCTGCACCGGCGATGCTTTCAACAGCAAAGATGTTAAGTGGAATCGTCGGGTTTTTTATCGGCGGCGGATCTTCGATTTTAATCAACGGATTTAATACAACCTCGCTCGTTTCCACATTGGTCGTCGCGTTTCTGTTCATGATGATTCCAGATCTCGTGCTTTCTTTCATGGGAAAAAAGCGGAAGGAAAAAGTCTTTTTGGGCCTGCCTGACGCATTGGACTTGATGGTTGTTTGTGTCGAAGCCGGCCTTGGACTTGACCAGGCGATGCGACGTGTTGCCGACGAGTTAGACCGTACTCACCCGACGATTGCAGAAGAGTTTAAAATCTGTAACCAGCAATTGCAAATGGGTAGCACGCGAGAAGTCGTCTTGCGAGAGTTGGGTGAGCGAAACGGCGTAGATGACTTGAAGACTCTATCTTCGATCATGATTCAGGTAGACAAGTTCGGTACGAGTGTAGGTAAAGCCTTGCGTACTCAATCGGAAACGATGAGAACTCGCCGTCGTCAACTGGCCGAAGAAAAGGCTGCCAAGACAGCGGTAAAGCTTATCTTCCCGCTAGTACTGTTCATCTTCCCCGGTATCTTTGTTGTGCTCGTTGGCCCTGCCGCGATTACGATGATCAACGAGATGCTTCCTGCCTTTAACAACTAAGGGAGAATGGTTCTCCCTTTATTTTCAGCATCTTCGTTGTACTCGTTGGTCTCGTTGCAATCACGACGACCGGCGAAATACGTTCTGTTTGACAAAATTACGCATGCAATCCGTTTTTTCTCTGAGAATCGTTGATTTCCGGCCATTCCTAATGGCACTGATAACCCGATATCTGCACTACGCCAATTAACAATGTGTAAGCCGATTTGGGTTGGTGCAATGAATTGCCCGCCGGGCTTTCGGTATTCAGTACAGTTCGAATTTTCTTTGCAGACCGCAAAGTTTTACATATTGAGAACGAGTACGTATCGGCGATCGTCAAGAAGTAATCGGAGTTTAAAATGTTGTGTTCTCAGCGAGTTTTTTTGACTGCCGTTGTTGCAGTGACAATGTCTATCTTTAGTGTTGCCCATGCCCAATGTGTTGGCTGCGGCTCTAGCCCTGCCATCGCTCCTTCGCATGCCGTAGGAGGTTACACCGGAGAATTTGTGTCCGGTGGCTGTCCTGGAGGTTGTGGCGGCGAAGTTTACTCAAGTGGATTCTCAGGTGGGTTCGCCGGAGGATTCTCTGGTGGACAGGCAGACGGCTTTGGTTATTCAGGAGGTGGTTGCGCCGGTGGCCACTGTGGTAGTGGTGGAGGTATCGGAGGCGGTGGCTGCGCTGGAGGTGCTTGTCTTGATAAGTATCGTGCTGGCAAGGCAGATATCGCTTACCAACTGGATCAGATTAGAGCCCAATCCGAAAAGATTCGTGCCCGTAATGCAGCTTGGCCAAAGCCGTTCTCTTGTGCTGATCGTCAAGCTTATGAAACGATTTGGGCCACACATTACCGAACAGGCCAGGTTCAAACCTGCACTTTGACTGACATGCACTTCGATAGTGAAACCGGTGATTTAAACGGGCTCGGCCGAGCATTGGTCCAAGGTTTGATGAAAAACGCGCCGTCCAACGAACGTAACGTTTTCGTTTACAACGGCCCTGGCCAAGTCGACTACGAATCGAAAGTTCGCAGTGTCAACAGCCTGATTGCAGAATACTACGGTCACGGAGCGGCTCAAGTCACAGCAACGAGAACATACCCACGATCTGGCAGTGGTGGTCGTATCGAACAACAGAACGTTCTACGAAGCGAAGCGACGCCTCCTCCGGTTATCGTGATCCCAGCTGGAACGGGTTCAACAAGCGATACACAAGTTGCGAACTAACAAGCTTGTTCGCCTAATCGAGGAAAAGAGTATTTAAAAAAAGCCCCGGCCAATTCGGTCGGGGCTTTTTTGTTTGTGAAATGATCTCTTGGATTGTTGAAAGCAAATCGGTTAATTTTGCTTCTTAGGCCGCCGAGTTACGGCGGTGCCTTTCGGAAATTTCCCAATCGAGCGATTGGATATAGCCCTGTTCCAACATCTCAGCTCCTGCCTCTTCGTTGACCCAGTTCTTTACGCGTTCGGTAATGTAGTTTTGCCAGTCGCCAACCATACCTTTGCGGTTAAACTTGTTGGGCATTTCCTTTTTGTGGCCCGGCATCAATTTTTCCGGAATGGTAGTTACCGCAGCCGGGTCTACCTTCAAGAAACGATACATTCGATTAAGTACGCCACGAAGATCATCGTGAACTTTCTCATACTGAACGAACATGATCGGCAAGTTGGGTTGCTTGTTCGCCGTACTTTGGTCTGAGCGAATGTACCTCGCCCATTCTGAACAGGTACGACGAATAAATCGCTCATGACTTAAAAGCTTGCCCGGAAACTTTTGGAAGTACCACGGATCCGCTTTGAAAGCTTTGATCAGCTCTTGCATCGTTTTACTTTTCTCAAACAACTTGATCCGACCACTTCCATTAAAACAATGGAACATCTTACTGACCAGAACATCTCGGCAATCACGTATCAAGCTAATGTGCGGAGATTTGGGAAGGACGACAGGGTAGATCGTATGAGGTGTACGGCCACCGATCAATTTTGCGTCTGGGTCGGCACGTTGGAGCATGCTGGTGCGAACTAACTCGCTCAATCCTCTTCGAATAACCGGTTTCTCAGTTTCGGTTCTGTTTAAATTTATGAAAGTTTCTCGGTTCGATTGGTAGGTTTCGAAATAGCGGTGCCAATGATACTCGCCTCGACAATCGATGTCCGGATGAAGGTTCAATAGCCGACAGATCCAATTCGTACCAGACTTCATGTGCCCGCGAATAAAAAAGAACCGTTTGTTCGTCATCTTTTCGTTTCCTAAACTCATTGACGTTCTCAAAATGCTCCGATGACTCAATCGAATTGACCACGCCGGATTTATTTAAAATCGAGCGGGATAATAGAATCGCATCCCCAATCGCGTCAATCACAAACTCGCTAGCAACAATTGGAGTTAGGGGACGTCGGAGCAAGCCAAAGAAGGCTTAGCTGGCCAGTGTTCGGGAGGGCGACGCTCCCGCGGAGTCGGAACCATGTGTTGGCTTTGTTTCTGGGTTCAGTTCGGAGCCTCCCCCGATGCGGTGGCTTATCGTTTCAGTCCCGCAATAAAGCGACGCACTGCGCCTTGAAGAAAGAACGCGGCAATGGCGATCAATCCCAGAATCATGAATAGCTTGGGCCTTGTGGCGATGACGATGACCAACACAATACCCAACAACAGCGTTTGCGTATTCAGTTTGCTCTTGTCCGCGGTCAGGTCCGGCAAGGCGAGCCAGACAGCTCCCATAAACAAACCACTTCGCATTAAAACCCAATGAAATGGAGAATTCCAACCAAACGCGAACGCGGCAAGACCAACACCGATAAAACTCAAGCTAATCACGCCCAAAGCAGCGCGGCGAAAGTCGATACGGTCAGCCATAATGCACAAAGGGAGCTTTAACTACCAGGTTTTTCAGCCGAACAGGTTGGTTTTTATTTTGGTCAAAAGATTAGCCGCATGTTCGATCTCTTTCTTTTGTCGCTCGGGCTCTTGAGGGATTTCTCGCTCGATCGTTAGCGGACCGTCGTAGCCAATATCCTGTAGTGTTTGCAGGTAGGCGTTCATGTCTACGTCGCCTTCTCCCAGCGGTTTTTCCTCACCCCATTCCTCACCTGGCTTGCCTGCCCAAGTGGCGTCCTTGCAATGAATGCTGCGTACAAGACCCGCGATTTTTCGAAGAGCAGGAATCGGTTCGCCCGTTCCGTATAGGATCATATTGGCTGGGTCAAAGTTAACAAATAGATTGTCTCTTGCGACGTCATCAATAAATTGTAACAAGGCGTCCGCTGTTTCCTGTCCCGTCTCAAGATGGACTGCTTGACCGTTTGCCTTTGCGTGGTCGCAGAGCTCTTGAGTTACCGCAACAACGTTTGCGTAATCGTCGCTTTCGTGGTTTACAAAACCGATATGCAATCCGATCACATTACACTTGAGCAGCGTGCTGAAATCGGAAATTTCTTTCATCTCGGCCAACCGTTCGGCGCGAGTCGCAATGGGAACCAAGCCTACGGTCTGCTCAACCGTGGGTATGTCGGCGTAGCTTTCACCTTCAAAGCCACCAAAGACGGCAGTTAGCTCAATTCCCAACTGCTGCAGCTTGGCGAGAAATGCGGTGGCCGATTCCTGAGTCCGAGTTGATTTGTGCGGAGCGTGCAATTGGATGGTAGGGATACCCAGCTCATGGGCCACATCGAGGTTGACTCCCAAACCTGCGTCGATACTGGTAAAAACACCGATTGGCCATTTCTTCACGAGCTTTATCCTTTCAATTTACTTCTTCAAGACGAATCATAGTGACTGGACTTAGAGTGCTCGTCAAGAGTCTAAGAAGTAACCAACGAATTGAAGCGAAACTCGAACATGAAAAAAGCCGCTAACCTTTTGGTCAGCGGCTTTGGTAAACTAAGAATTGCTCTGATGCGGTAGCTTAATTGCCGCCGATCGGACCAACTTGGAATTGTTCCTCTTCTTCCTGAATAATGATACGAGGCGTGACCATCATCATCAGGTTCTGAGTTTCGCGACCAATTCCTACGTTCTTGA
>CAZDBA010000210.1:0-6729 GCA_964503615.1 uncultured Pirellulaceae bacterium | reverse complement strand
GGTGTAGCTGGAGCGATCACTGTCGACAATTTCTGTGTGTCAGATGACAGCACTCCCTTTTTATTGGGCGATGTCAACACGGATGAGACTGTGGACTTCGGTGACATTGCTCCCTTTATCAATATTTTAAGTACCATGGGGTTTTCAGAAGAAGCCGACATCAACGGAGACGACGTTGTTAACTTCTCAGATATTGCTCCGTTTATTGGCATACTAAGTGGTCAGTAATCTAATTAGTCCTTAAGAAGGGTCTTGGTCTGTCGAACAATATTCAACTAACCAGACAACTCAGGCAAAAGACTGACGCTCGTGGTTCAATGAATCACGAGCGTTTTTTTGATTGGACCCACAAAATCAAGCGACAGGAATACCGTCAAAGCTTTACTGCCCGTAGATAAATCAATCAACTGTTGGTCCTACACAACAAGCACGATAAGGTGCCGCGAGGAACAACCTAACGCTGGGTGCTCTTGTTGTTTTATGGTTGGACAGTAGAAGGGATAGTGGACAAGGCGAGAAAACAGATGGAAGCACAAGTCTGTTAGCTTGACCTGCGTTTTTGTTGTACCAACCGGTTTACTGCGCGATGTTTTGGTCAGTTGAGCTGTTGGTCTCTTCTTCGGATTCGATCTTCACGCGTAGCTCTTCTCGAACTACTGGCATTTCCGCAGGGGCATCAATACCCAAGCGAACACCACCGCCGGTGATCCTGACCACTGTGACGGAGATTTGATCCCCGATCCAGATTCTCTCGCCAATTTTTCGGCTTAAAACTAACATCCAGCAAATCCTTTTTTTGAACTTCCTAAACCCTTCTTAGAAATCGAACAGAAGGTTAATGATAAGGAGGAAGGTTATTTAAGACATGATTTAGCTATTAGGTATAACCATGCATATTAAAAATGCAAGCGTGTCAAGCCATATCTCGCCCGAACAAACAGCCTAAATTGCCAAGTTCAGTGTTTTTTTGCTGACAAACGCCAATTCGTCGCAAGTAATTGTGATATCTGGTCTGAGATGTCCGTTTTTCCACAGAACCGCCCACCCCCTGCACCGGGCAAGTTGGCCTGTTGTCTCTAATTGTTGCCATTCTTCAACGCTTATTTAAGAGGCAGGTAGATTTGGCCAAGCGAATTCCGCTTCGTTAGAATAGTGACAAATCAACGAACTGGGCTTTGTCCAAGTTGCTGCTACCGATGTGCCGAAACTCATACAAAGAGGCGCACAGCTAGCATGCGAGTGTTTGTTCAGTAGCTCAACCAATCCACAAGCTCTTCTCCCCAAGTCTGGCTTCGCACACAGAGCGGACCGGACTCAACTGTTTATTCCAATCTGATGTCAGGAAGCTATGGCTAAACGAAGATCAAAACCTCTTGTATTCGAATTTGAAAAAACGACCGTCACGTTCGACATGATCAAAGTTGATCGAAGCAAGTTGTACGGATTTAAAGAGTTGGAAGTCACCGACGACAAAGGCCAGCCATGCGAGCTTGCGACGCTGGCCGAAGACGGAAAAACGGTGATCGGCAAAGGCGGCACCGGGCTCGGATACCTGTCAGCTGATGGACTGTGGTGCGACAAATCCAATTTGCTCCCCGTCGATATCGAGGGGAACAAGATTGAACCTGTAAAGTCATCGTTTGGTACTCCCATTCCACTGACAGAAACGGTCACTACCGATGAGTTTCTGAATCACAATATCCGACTTTGTTACCTGATGAATCCTGAGGAACTTTGCGATCCCCTCATGGCAAAGCTGAAAGAGAATGCGATCTTTCATTTTCCATACAGTTACCGAGGCGGTTTGGAAGCGGACGCTGGATTTCTGTTGATGAACGGCGAAGAACAAGTCTTCTTTCTGGTTGGCGATCCCACAGCAGCCGAGTTTATAGGGTTACAACAATCTGCACCGGTTGCCACCGACGATGAGGAATCCGATTCGGATGACGAGGGTGGATTGATGGACTTTGGAATGATCTAAATCACAAACCGTTTTCATTTTTCAAAAACTTGAATCAGTAACTAACGATCGAACAAACTACGTTGGCTCAAAGCCGAAACGAATTTAGGAATCAACATGCCAGAAATTAATATTTGTAACGAAGCGGGGCGTGATGCCGCGGTCAGCATGGAGTCGGTTTCAAAACCACTGCATGTGCGCTGGGTCGATGACAAAGGCCGACAGGCGCAGTGTGTTCGCGTCCTGAAATCAACACTAACTCGCGACGTTTCCGCGCTGGCAGACGAACATGGAAAACTGGAAGACGTTTCCCAAGCGCTTATCTCCGGTGACCCGGAGGTTGACATGGAAATGGTGGGGACTTTGCTGCAAAACACCAGTCGAGTATTTGTTAACCCGGAACGAGATATCGTGCATCGCGTCGATCAGTTTGAGATTGTCAAGAATCCAGATGGGAGTGAACGGGAGAAACGGGCCAAAGAAGTCTTACCAAAAAACGTTTCCGAACAAACGCCTCTCAATTGGTCAGGTGTTTTCATCAAGCGTGAAGAGGCGTTGAGAAAGTTCCTGTTCTCGAACAAGCTCCAATTGATGCACATTAACGGTCTGACCTACGACTTCCTGTATGGAATCGCAAAGCAGCTTTTTGAATCGGACAGCATGATGCTGCTGGGGGCCGGCCCAAAAGGCAACCAGCCTCTGATCCTGCGTCGTGGCAGTGTCCCCTATCGTGGCTTTCTTGAAGGTCGGATCCAGGGAGACAAGTACTGCTTGCTTTTGCATCTTTCCAATCTCGAATTAAAGCAACCTGAAGAAGAAAAAGAGGTCGCCAAAGAGCCTAGCAAAGAGGCGGGAAAAGACACCACCTAACACTTGATCCTGCTTGCCGAAACCTGAACAAACGCGCCTTTTTCAAAGGCATGACTTTAGCCAAAAAGTTCTCCCCATGATTCAAAAAAACCTGGTTCAAATCAAACTTGGACAATATGGAACTGCACCCGCAACCGCAGTTTCAGACCCAGCTCTTCTACCGCAGGTGCAGACGTACAAACGGCAAGTCGCCTCTCGATTGTTTCCCGTTGCCAAATCTGACTTTGAGCGAAAAATACCGGAGTCTGAATATTACGTCAGCCGGAAAATCGACGGGGAGTTCTGTTGCCTGATTTTGCGTGATGGCGAACTGTTTACGCTCAACCCTGGCGGGACGGTCCGCATCGGTCTGCCGTGGGCGGAAGAAGCACTCCAGATGTTTGAAAAAGCAAAAATTACGGAGGCTTTGATTCCTGGAGAGCTTTACGTCGACATCTCCGATCGCCGGCCGCGTGTGCACGATGTTGTCAGCGTCGCCCGACAACCCGACTCTGCCGACGAACTGGCTAAATTGCAATTTGCCGTTTTCGATTTGCTTTCAATCAACGGCGAAAGCTATTCAGAAAAAGATTACGATGCCAAATGGAGCGAGATCGAACGGATCTTTTCTGGCGGCAAACAGATTCATCCCGTAGAAACCCAACGTGTCAAAGGGACGGCCAGCGTCAAAAAGCTGTTTGAGCAATGGGTCGAAGACGAAGGCGCCGAAGGGATCGTCGTTCGCAGCGATTCGGGCGGAAGCTTCAAAGCCAAGCCGAAACACACACTGGATGCCGTCGTGATTGGCTTTACCGAGTCAGCCGACGACCGACAGGGGATGATGCATGATCTGCTGTTGGCCGTAGCTCGCAATGATGGTGCACTGCAAGTGATGTGCCGCGTGGGCGGTGGGTTTTCCGAAGAGGTCCGCCGTGAGATGCATAGTGACCTGAAAGACATGGTGGTCGAAAGCGAATACGCCGAAGTCAACTCAGACCATGTCGCCTATCAGATGGTTCGTCCAGAATGGGTTATCGAAATCAGTTGCCTGGACATCATTTCACAAAACACCCGTGGTGGCACGATCAACCGAATGGTACTTCGATACGATACGGGTAAATCCTGTTACGAAGTCGTACGGCGGATGCCTCTGGTCAGCGTGATCTCGCCGCAATTCATACGGATTCGCGAGGACAAAAAAGCTTCGAACGTTGAAGATATTCGAATTGCTCAATTGACCGACGTGGTCCCGATCGCCAAAGCGGACGTTGATGCCAGCGAGTTGAAACTTCCTCAAAGCGAAACTTTGGAACGGTCGGTTTACACAAAGGAGCTCAAAGGAGCGACGATGGTGCGAAAGTTCCTCATTTGGAAAACAAACAAGGAAACGATGAGTGAGGAGTTTCCTGCATTCGTGATGCACTACACCGACTTCAGCCCCAACCGCAAAACTCCTTTGGCGCGAGAAGTCCGGGTATCGAACTCGGAAGAACAGATCCGAAGTTTCTACGCCGACTTTATAGCCGACAACATCAAAAAAGGCTGGAACGAAGTCAAAGAGGGGTAGGGCGGTTAATACAAGCCCGAAGCGCGAGCGAGGATTTTGAGACAGTCGAGAGTTTGCAGCTCGTTTGTCGGATCTTATTTCCTGGAAAGGCTGGCATTTTATGGCAACCTCCTGCTTAACCAGTCGTGGTTACCATTACAGGGCTGTGGCTGTGGCTGCGGGAGCGTCGCCCTCCCGCGAATGCGCACAACTGGAAACCCGACGCGTTAGCGAGGAAGCAGCTTCGTTGGTGACGTGTTCGTGCTAACGCTGCCAAGCACCATTTACACATACTACTCCATGAAATGGTTACTGGCTGCGGGGCGGATGTGGTGGCCATCAAACAAAAACTGATGCAGGTATGAAAAAAGGCCTGAACAAGTACGACTTGCTCAGACCTTTTAGGATTTCAAAAACTTAGATGTTAAACAGAGCTTACTCCGCCACAGACAACCGTCTAGTGGGGAAGAGGCAATGTTTGTTTTACTACGGGGAGGAAGCTTCAATCAGGAGGTTGATGAACACTGGGATATCCGCGAATTCGACAACGCCATTGCAATCGGTATCGGCTTCGGCTTGAAAGCCCATGTTGATCAAGAGGTTGATAAAGGGTGGGATATCTGCGAATTCGACAAAGCCGTTCGTGTCGACATCGCCCTTAAGTACGCCCCCCATGATTTCGACAGTAAACGTTTCGATACGAGTGCTTGTAGTCGCCACCACGCCACCAACAGCGAATGTGATTTCAGAACCGGCTGTGATCGTAAGATCTGTTAGGCCACCAAGGTCGTCGAGGAATGCATCGTCACCAGTGGTTTCCAAGACGGCAACTCCGTCAACCAATACATCAAAAGTGTCGCCAGCTACAACTGATTCCAATTCGATGGAAGTGAACACCACGTCTTGGTCGAATGTGAACGTAACCGTTTCACCAGGATTAAAATCGCTACTTTCAGTGCCACCACCAATCAAATCAAAATCGCGGTTACCAATCGAGGGGTTTTGGATACCAAGTGCACCTTGGCCAGAGATGTTGGTGACAACACCATCACCGGCAGTTGAACTGAGCGTACTACCAGTTAGCACCGGAAGACCACCGGTGACGTCATACTCTAGAGCGGTGACATCGACAATCGTTAGGATAAGTCCATCAATTGAAACGAAATCGCCTGCCCCACTCGGGTCCAAGTCGCCAGACTTACCGGTTCCGGCCAATCCATTACCTCCAGTGCTGCGGAAATTGAACTCCACTTCCTGCCCCGCCACGAGGACCGTAAACGTTTCGATTCGAAAACTTGAGGCATTTTCCATGGTCAATAAACCATCAGCAGCGAATGTAACTTCAGTACCGGCCGGGATCGTAAAACCTGAAAGGCCACCAAGGCTTTCTAGGAACTCATCGTCACCAGTGGTTTCTAAGAAGGCAACTCCACCAACCAATACATCAAAACTGTCGGTGGCTTCCACTGATTCCAACTCGATGGCAGTGAACACCACGTCTTGATCAAAAGTTAGCGTAATAGTTTCTCCAGGATTGAAATCCCCGCTGTCGTTACCATCACTAATTAAATCATTTTGGACGTTGTCAATACTAGGGTTGTCAATGCCAAGCGAATCTTGACCTTCAATTGTGGCGATGACAGCATCACCGGCAGCTGCACTGAGCGTAATACCAGTTTGTATCGGAATAGGGCCAGTTACGTCGTACTCTGGAGCGGTGATATCGACAATCGTTACGCTAAGTCCAGCTTCAAGAGTAATAGTATCTCCTACATTGCCCGGATCAAAATTAGTATTAGGCGGCACTCCGGCGATTCCATTACCTTCAGTGCTCCGGAAATCGAATAACACAGACTGAGTTTCCTGAGCATTCGCTTGGCCGGTCATTGTTAGTAGTAGGGCAATTAGAACTGCCCCAATCAAGTTACGTCGCATCTAAGTTTACCTCGATAAAAAAAGAAAAGAAAAAGAAAAGTACATATATTTAGCGCAACCACAATACAATAGGTAGCGGTATGACAATCTCCCGAGAAGTATATCCAAGCAAAGGTTTGATCACAGTGGTTTGTGACGAAAGCTTTGAAATTTGACGTGCGAGGGCGAGTTTTTTGCTGTTTTACGGCTTAATAGAAATCATTTGGTGTGCTGCTAGACACTACAAGTAAAGACGGATCGTAACGCACCAATCCAACAGTATGGGCAATTAAAAAGGGGATATTCTGCTGCGTCCCCTTTTTCTTTCCCTCCCCTTTTTCTGCCCCTGCGTCCCCTTTTTCTGCCCATACCAAGCAAGTGCAGTTTCGGGGATTTTGGGTGGGGTAACCATCTTTTAAAACCGAACGGGATCGCGATTCTCTCCACCCCGTACCACCGC
>CAZDBA010000209.1:0-6824 GCA_964503615.1 uncultured Pirellulaceae bacterium | reverse complement strand
AGCCTGCCCAACGTACTGATCATCGGGGATTCGATCTCTATCGGCTATACGCTCGAAGTACGCAAACAACTTGCTGGGAAAGCGAATGTCTATCGCCCGATGGGCAACAACGGTACGCCGCAAAATTGTCAGGGAACCACGTTGGGTGTTGAATCCATTGATAACTGGCTTGCCGGTCACCAGTGGGACGTAATCCACTTTAACTGGGGGCTTCACGATCTGAAACATGTCAAAGAAGCAGGGGCTTCGCGGAACTCGAACGACCCCAACGATCCTTATCAGGCCACCGTCGAACAGTACAGCCAGAATTTGACCGCAATCGTTGAGAAACTAAAGGCGACCGATGCCAAACTGATTTTTGCCACCACCACCCCGGTCGTGCCAGAAAGCCAAGGCCCACTCCGAGAAGCCGACGCACCAACACGCTACAACGCCGCTGCGTTGGAAATCATGCAAACCAATGAGATCGAGGTCAACGACCTTTTTGCGTTTTGTTCCGACAAACTGGAAGAGATTCAGCTGCCAAAAAATGTTCACTTTAAAGCAGCCGGATCGAGATTACTCGGCGAGCAAGTCGCACAAGCAATCGAAACAAA
This sequence comes from uncultured Pirellulaceae bacterium, assembly GCA_964503615.1. Lineage (GTDB taxonomy): Bacteria > Planctomycetota > Planctomycetia > Pirellulales > Pirellulaceae > CAZDBA01. Next base: position 6,228 of record CAZDBA010000209.1, on the reverse strand, counting down.
TCTAGCTGCTGATGACGAAGCCGCATCCGACGGACAGTAGCACGCCTCTCCGAGGCGCTAATACTGGCAACTCAAATTCTCAACTGTCTCGTTGCACTAGCCATCTTTTACCAACAGAACGTTGACAGCCTTTACCAGCACACGAACTCGATCACCTTCTTGAATCCCCAATGAACTCAGGGAGTCGGCTGTCATCACTGAAGACAGATTAAACTCACCAGTAATCTTTACTCTGGTCTGAGCCATCAGATCACCTGATTTGATTTCGACGACTTCTCCAACAATATCATTTCGAGCACCATGTTTCATTTTTGTTCCCTGCTGAGGTAAACGGACAAGCAATTGCCCTCGCAGAATCGCTCGGGCCAATCTTCTTCGAGTTTAGAACTCCAAACACCCTAGAGCAAGTACAAGACTACTCCAGCAGACACTCAACGTAGCTGGGCTGCTTAATTTAGTTGAATCCGCGAGAATCGAAATCGCGTGGGGCAGGCGGAAGATCCTCTTGGATGAATGAGCCGTCGCCGTCTTCGTCTCGCTTCTTGAGTGAGTTTAGAATCGATGACTCGACAACTTCTTCCTTGGTCTCTTCACTCTTACCATGAAATTTTTCAGGCACAACTGGCGGAAGGAACTTGCTTACCGACGGCCCTAGTCCCAGCGGGTCCAATCCCAGCCCCCACCAGATCACAAGCTGAGCGACCGGAGGAGCCATCAACGCTCCCATGATCACTTTTACAAATTCGAGTGCACCCGCGTCCTGTTGTTGAGGTTTTCTCGAACGACTGCTTCGACGAGATGAAGAGCGCCGAGATGAGCGGTCTGACGATGAGGAACTGCGTTCGCTGCGAGAGCTTTTTTCGCCAGTATCAACAGAGACGTTATCTCGACTTGATTTTTCAGATTCTGTTCTTTTAGATTCTGATCTCGTAGAACTTGAGGAATCGGATCGAGATCGAGATCGACGGCTCTTTCGCTTTGCACCTTTTGCCAACGCAGGTGCAACAATGAACCGGTTCAAATCATCCTTCTCGACCTCCTCAACTTCCTTTTCGGTCGCATCTTTTTCAAAAGTCACGATAGTCGGTGGCATAGATTGGTTGTTGACCAATTCCAGCTCAGGGATTTCCGCATCCAACAGCAAACCGATCTGATAGGTGTCACCACATCGCGGGCAACGTGCCATCATGTTCGGATCCGGATCAGTAGGCAACCGCACCAGTTTGCTGCACCCAAGGCACTTTACAAACGTAGCCGCTGTGTTTCGAGGTTGCGGATTGTGTTTTTCCATGTGATCGATCGAAGCAAGGAGATGAGTCGGCTCAGACTATTTTTTAATCGCCACGAAATTATAGCAAGCTATAGGTAGAATCCAATTGTCATCATTTTCAGACAAAGATTTCCGGCATTATAACCCGTAAATTGGCTCTAGCTTATCTTTAAGATGACGGATCAGATTTTCGTGAGACAGCCCAGAGCCCGTAACACGCTGGATCAATTCGTTAGGACGCTCGCACTGACCTCGTTTATGAACTTGGTCGTTCAGCCAATTTTTCAGCGGCAGAAAATCACCTTTTGAAAACATGTTCCCTAGGTCACCCAACTTACTAGTTGCAAAATCAAACAGTTGGCTGGCATAAATATTTCCAAGCGTGTACGTCGGAAAATACCCGATCAGCCCCGCGCTCCAGTGAATGTCCTGAAGCACTCCGTTAGCATCCGAATCGGGAACGACCCCCAACATGCTCTCGTAACTCTTATTCCAAGCTTCCGGCAGGTCAGCAACTTGAAGCTCGTCATTCAACAACGCATTCTCAAGTTCGAACCGAATAATAATGTGCAGATTATAAGTCGCTTCGTCTGCTTCGACGCGAATCAGCGACGGAGATACCGTATTAATCGCAGTATAAAAATCATCCAGCGTAACATCGCCCAACGCGGCGGGGAAATTTGCTTGGGCAGAACTATAAAAGTGATTCCAAAAACCCTGGCTTCGTCCGACCAAATTTTCCCACAATCTGGATTGCGATTCGTGGATTCCCAAACTGCAATACTTGCCCGGCGGCAAACCGTAATGTTCGCCTCGCAAACCCTGCTCGTAAATTCCGTGCCCCGCTTCGTGGAGCGTTCCAAAAAACGCCATATTGAAAAACGATTCATCAAACCGCGTGGTAATGCGGACATCGTTCGGACCGATTTCGGTACAAAACGGATGGTGCGTTACATCCAACCTTCCCCGCGAAAAATCAAATCCGATTTGAGTCGCCGCCTCCGTCGCAAATTTCCTCTGCGCATCAACGGGAAAGTTCCGGCTAAGTACGCTTGTATCCGGTCGCTGTTTGGATTCGGCAATCTGAGCCACTAACGGAACCAACTCTGCTTTCAAATTCTTTAGGACTTCTGCTACCTCGCTGGTGGAACAACCCGGCTCGTAATCGTCCAGAAGAACATCGTAACGACAGCCTTCAAAGCCGACCGCATCGCTTTGCTCCCGCTTGAGTCGGTAGATCTGGTCAAGAACCGGAGCGAATTTTGAAAAGTCGTTTTCTTTCCGCGCCTGAATCCAAGTCTGCTGACCAGTCGATGTGGCTGCGGCAAGTTCCTGCACCAACCGCTCAGGTAGCTTTTGCTTTTTCTCGCAGTCTCGTTTCAGCTCGCGAACGGTAGTGGCAAAGTCACCACTGGGGTCGCTGCTGATCTCATCGCATTCATTCAGCTCGCCAAGCAGATCGACCAACTCAGGCGCCGTCTGCCTTCGATGAACCTCACCGGCCAGGAACGTTACCTGCTGGGCACGATACTCCCCGCCTGCGCTTGGTAGTTGCGTTTGCTGATCCCATTCCAGCAGCGCCATCGTGGACTGGAGATAGGTCGTCTCACGGACGTGTTGGCAAAGTTGAGAAAACTGCTGATCTTTTTTTGACATTCCTGTCGCTTCCTGGGTTACCCAAACAAAAAAACAATCCGTTTTTTCCCATTGGTCCACAAATCGATTCTGACTGTTCGTCAAAACCAATTTTCAAATTACGTAGGGATGATCACCCAGTCTTCTTCGGCAAAGTCGACTCCCAGCCATCCGTCAGCAACCGAAGAGACTTTCTCGTCGAAGTTGTTTCCTAATTCGTCGAACCGGCGTTTATTTCGGGCTCGTGCATATTGGAGATACAAGCGACCTGTCTCCAACTCCAACTCTTTGTCAGGATCAGGAATCGTTCCGTTGACCATCAGGCTGGTCAAACGTGAGTAAACGCAGCTGGACATAAACAGCTCGGTCGCAATATCACCCAGACGCGCCTGGATGAACTGCTCATTCATGATACCTTCGCGGTGTTTGAACAGTGCTTTCTCGCAGGCCCAGGCAAAGCTTCGGATTTGTCTGCCAATCGTTTTCGCTTCGTAACGTAAATGCTCGTGCTTGATCGGAATACTTGGAGCTCGCCGAAACAGCTTGTAAGCTTGCAACGGATTCTTGCTAATCCCTTCCATTTCTTTGCCGAGATGACGCAAACCCACAGCGGCGATAAAGCAACGTAGGACATCGTTCGCCCCTTCGCCGATCATGTTCAAACGTGCGTCGCGCATCATTCGTTCGAACGGTTGATCAGTAAAGAATCCGGACCCGCCCCAAATTTGCAAGCAATCATTAACGATTCGCCACAATTGCTCGCTGGCAAACACCTTCAGCATTGCGGTTTCCAGCATGTAGTCATCTGCTCCGCTGTCGATCAGCGCTGCTGTTTGGTAAGTCGCTGCTTCCATCGCGTAAATATCGGCAGCCGCCTCGGAGATTTTTGCTTTTACCAATCCGAACTCACCCAGCTTTTTACCAAACTGAATCCGATTATTGGCTCGCTCGACCATCCGCTCTAAGCAGAACTTGGCTGCTCCGGTACAGCCGGCCCCGAATGTTGTTCGACCATAATCGAGTACGGTCAAAGCTACTTTCAATCCCCCACCGATAGGCCCAAGGATATTTTCTTTGGGAACTTTGACATTGGTCAGCTTCATGCGTCCCGTTGCGGTACCGCGAATCCCCACTTTTTCCATTCGCTTTTCGATCACTTCAAAACCGGCCATGTCCGGAGTCACCAAAAACGCAGTGATCTTTCCGTCCGGTTCCGAATCGTCTGGAGTCCGCGCCATGACAGTCAGCACATCCGCAATCCCGCCATTGGTAATCCAGCGTTTTTCGCCGTTGAGAATATAGTGACTTCCGTCTTCGCTTGGTTCCGCTCGGGTGCGAACGTTCGCAGCATCTGAACCCGCCTTGGGCTCCGTCAGCGCGAACGCGGCAAGTTTATCGCCCGTGGTCAACGGCTTCATCCAACGCTTTTGCTGTTCCTCGGTCCCGAACAATTCAAGGCCACGCAAACCGATCGAGTGATGAGCGTTCACAAACACACCGGTCGACGCGCAGTGACCGCCGATGATCTCCATGATCCGGCAGTAGTTGTATTGCGAAAGCCCCTGCCCGCCAAACTGCTTGTCCACAGTAAAACCAAGCACGCCCAATTTGCCGAGTCCCTTGATCACAGAGTCAGGAATGGCTGCGTCTTGGTCAATTTTGTCGGGATCAATTTTGTCAGCGCAGAACTTTTTGACCTTTTCCACTTCTGCATCGCCCATACGTTGCCGCTCGTGTGGCAACTCGGGATACGGCATGATCGACTCGTCCCGAAAACGTCCGAAGTAGAGATCTTTGGCAAAACCCTCTTTTTCTGGGCCGGAGAAAAGCAGCTCCTCGACTTGAGCCATTTGTTTTTTGTCTTTTTCGGATAGACCGCCGGACATTGGGGTACCTGTTTCGGAATAGCTTTTTAGATTAATAATTTGTGTTGAGAATTATGTCACATTGCGACCCGAACGCAACACTGCGACATTTTTTTCGCGACCCTTGCGATCCACACAACTTCGCCCAAATTCTGTAAAATGGCGACTTGACTTTTCACCCAACACCCGAAGAAGGTTTCTTAAATGTCTGCTGCTTATCTAATTGCTGGTGCTCGTACTCCGATCGGCCAATTTCTTGGGAGCTTTGCCAACTTCTCCGCCACCGACCTCGGCGGCGTCGCAATCGAGCATGTGCTTCAGCGTAGCGGGCTGGACGCCCAGCAGATTGACGAAGTGATCATGGGGAACGTCATTCAGGCCGGTGTCGGTCAAGCTCCCGCTCGTCAGGCCGCGCTCAAAGCAGGGCTACCCGAGACGGTAGCGGCCGTAACGATCAACAAAGTTTGTGGTTCCAGCCTGAAAGCAGTCATGCTCGCCGACCAGGCGATTCGTTGTGGTGATGCAAAAGCGATCGTGGCCGGCGGCATGGAAAACATGTCGATGGCTCCACACTTGATCAGCAAAGTCCGAAAAGGCGTAAAGCTTGGTGACACAACTCTAGTCGATGCGATGGTCCACGATGGACTAACATGCTCATTTCGATCTTGCCACATGGGTATGCATGCGGAACACATCGCCAAAAAATTCAACGTCTCGCGCGAGGCACAGGATCAGTATGCGATTACCAGTCAGTTGCGGGCGGCGGCAGCAATCGAAGCCAGTTCGTTTACCGAAGAGATCGTGCCGGTAAAGGTGCCCAGCCGAAAAGGAGAACAGGTCTATGATGCTGATGAATGTATCCGACCCGATTCCACGATCGAGGGACTTGCCAAATTGCGAACCGTTTTCGATTCAGACGGCACTGTGACCGCAGGTAACGCGTCAACACTCAGCGACGGTGCCGCAGCAGTTGTCGTTGTTGACGAAACGATAGCTGCTGATGCCGACTGGAAGTTCAAAATCGTATCGCACTTTACTTCGGGCACCGCGCCAGAAGATTTGTTCATCGCACCCGTCTTTGCAATTCGAGGCGCGTTGGAAAAGGCCAACATGCAAATGGGCGACGTTGACCTATTCGAGATCAATGAAGCGTTTGCAAGCCAAATGGTGGCTTGTATCAACGAGCTCGAAATAGACCACGCGATCGTCAACGTAGCCGGTGGCGGGATTTCCCTTGGTCATCCGATCGGAGCCAGCGGCGCCCGGATTCTTGTCACACTTATGCATGCACTTAAAACTTCGCAAAAGCGATTTGGAGTCGCAGCGTTGTGCCTAGGCGGTGGCAATGCAGTTGCGATGGTAATCGAAGCCGTTTAGCCGTTAAGGCGCGAGCGGCTGCAATGGGAACCCGACGCGTTAGCGAGGACACGAAGGTAAGCTTCTTCCTCCGCTAACTAG
>CAZDBA010000208.1:2795-6829 GCA_964503615.1 uncultured Pirellulaceae bacterium | reverse complement strand
GACCTTAGATTGCCCGCTGGCGTATGCTCCGCGATCGCAGTTATTGCGCTATTCGTTGCTTGCTGGACCGCATCCAGCCAATCGGTGCAGTTTGCGTACTGATCGTTTTCGTAGGCGAAGATAATTCCTCGCGAACTGTTTACGACCGCGCCTAAACCGTTGCTATCGAAACCACCTGCAACATCGGTTGCCGATCCGCCTTGCGCCCCGAATCCGGGAATCAGGAAAATCGAGTTTGGCATCAACGATCTTAACTCGGCCAACTGTTGCGGATGAGTCGCTCCTACGACTGAGCCCGCGATTCCATAACCGCTGCTCCCTATCGTTTCTTTGGCTAGCGCCTGGATATCGGCTGCGATCCGTTCAAACATCTTTGAGCCTTCGGAGACTTGGTCTTGATAGTCTGCACTGCCGGGATTCGATGTTTTGACTAGCGCGAAGATTCCCGCGTCGTTTGCTTTGCCGACTTTGATAAACGGGTTCAAACTGTCGTGCCCCATCCAAGGGTTAACTGTAAGTGCATCGCATCCCCATGAGCTATCTTCGCCCAGATAAGCGCTGGCATACGCCTCGGCTGTCGATCCAATATCGTTTCGCTTGCCATCCAGGATCACCATCAATCCCGCTTCTTTCGCATAATCAATGACATGTTCCAGCGCCAACATGCCATGCGATCCCAGTTGCTCAAAGAATGCCATCTGTGGCTTGACCGCCGGAACCAAAGGGGCAACGACATTAATGATTTCGATACAGTAGTTCACGTAGACTGCAGCGATTTCATGCAAAGTCCCCTCCCCCAGGCTGTCGCGAAACGCTGCGGGTAATCGCTCTGCCCGAGGATCAAGTCCCACGATCAACGGCGTCTTTTTCAGTTTTATTTGTTCAGTAAGTTGATCTGCGAAATTCAAATTCAGGTTCCCATATCTGGGTGGCTCAGTCGAAACTTGCCACAAAACTAAAAATTGGCACAAAACTGGAAATTACCACTGAATCGTAACAGCTAACGTAGCTTTGTTAACCGCCCTTGGTGGGAACAAACAAATCTCGTTGCAGGTCATTTCAATTTTTGAGTAATGTCAGATAATCGGTGCAGACTTCTACAAAATTGCCCCGATCCAGATGCATGGCCAAAAAGCAACCTCTTCGAAAACGCGATTTGTTTTCTGAGCAAGAACCAAAGAAACTTTACCTGCTGGATGGCATGGCTCTTATCTACCGAGCCCATTTTGGCATGATCCGCAGCCCGCGATTTACTTCGGCGGGTAAGCCGACTTCGGCCGTATTTGGCGTGGCCAATGCTGTGTTTGACATTCTCAAGCGCCAACAGCCTACCCACATCGCAGTCGCCTTTGATACGAACGATCCGACGTTTCGCCACGAAGAATTCGCCGAGTACAAAGCGACGCGAGACAAGCAACCGGAAGATATTGGCGAGCAGATCCCGTTGGTTGATCAACTGATGGAGGCTTTGGATATACCGGTTCTGAGAAACCCGGGTTACGAAGCGGACGACGTGATCGGAACGTTGGCCCGAGAGGCGGAAGCGGCAGGGTTTCAAACTTGGATGGTTACGCCGGACAAAGATTACCACCAATTGGTTACCGAAAATATCTTTGTGTACAAACCGGGTCGACAAGGAAGCCAGTTCGATATCCTGGGAATCCCTGAAGTTTTGGAAAAGTGGCAGGTTGAGAAAGTTGACCAAGTGATCGACATCCTGGGGCTGATGGGCGATTCAAGTGACAACGTCCCCGGCGTGCCTGGAATCGGTCCCAAAACCGCACAGAAGCTGATCGCCCAATTCGGGTCGGTCGAAGAGCTGTTGAAAAACACCGATAAACTTAAAGGTAAACAAAAAGAACGCGTTGAAGAAAACGAGGAGCAAGCGCTCAAATCGAAATGGCTGGTCACGATCAAAACCGATGTGCCTCACGAGTACAAGTTTTCCGACTTTGAGTTTTTCGAGAACCACGGTGACCGACTGCGTGAGTTGCTTGAGGAGTTGGAGTTCGATTCGATTGGAAAGAAATTGTTTGGCAAGTCGTTTACTTCCTCCAACACTCGAGCTGCGGTCATTCGGGAAAAGCGGGAAAAGGAAATCCAGGCGACGCTTTTTGACGAGCCGATTCGTGAGGAGAAGACGATAAAGACGGTCGATCACGATTACCAAATCGTTCGAACGGCCGAGGAGCGAGCCGAGTTGTTGGATTTACTGTTACAGCAAACCACGATCTGCTTTGACACGGAAACCACCGGCTTGGATCCACGCGTCGCGTTGCCTTTGGGAATCGCGTTTTCGTTCGAGTCGCATAAAGCGTACTACGTGGTCTGCCCGGCTGATGATCCGGACCAGGCACTTAAGATCTTGCAAGAGTTCTGTCCGATTTTCGAAAGTGAGACGATCGAGTTGGTCGGTCACAATTTGAAATACGATGTGACATTGCTCAAATGGCATGGGATCGAGGTCCGTGGAAAACTGATGGACACGATGTTGGCTCATTCGATGAAAGAGCCAGAGATGAATCATGGGTTGGATTATTTGGCCAAGCTCTACTTGGGCTATCGTCCCATCCCTACCAGCGATTTGTTGGGGCCTAAGGGCGACGATCAAAAGAACATGCGGGACATCGACATCGAAACGGTTGCGGAATACGCGGGCGAGGATGCGGATATTACGTTGCAAGTCGCAAATGTGCTTCGGCCTGATATCGAGAAACGGGGTGTCAGTCAGGTTTGTTACGACATCGAATGTCCTCTGATTCCGGTCCTTGTCGAAATGGAGCACGAGGGGATTCGATTGGACGTCGATGCGCTTTCCCTGTTTTCAGAGAAGCTGAGCGATGAGATCGTTTCGCTCCGAGATGGGATTTTCGAAGCGGCTGGTCATGAATTCAACATCGATTCGCCAAAGCAATTGGGAGTGGTACTTTATGAGGAAATGGAGCTGGTTAAAAATCCACGCAAGACGGCTACTGGGCAGTTTTCGACCAAAGAAGCTGAGCTTCTTCGCTTGGCTCCCAAACACAAGATCGTTCAGGATGTGTTGGATTACCGAAATGCGGTCAAACTGAAATCGGTTTACGTCGACCAGTTACCCAATAGCATCAATGAGAAAACAGGCCGTTTGCATACCCACTACAGTCAGACTTGGACCGCGACGGGCAGGATGCAATCAAATAATCCCAACCTGCAAACGATCCCGATTCGAAAAGCTCGTGGCCGCGAGATTCGGGCGGCGTTTGTACCTCGCGATGAGGAACACTTGATCCTGGCGGCAGATTATTCGCAGATCGAGCTGCGTATCATGGCCGAGTTGAGTGGTGATCCTTCGATGGTGCAAGCGTTCGAGACGGGGACTGACATTCACAGGGTAACCGCTTCGAAAGTCTACAAAGTTGAGTTGGACGACGTGACACGGGAGATGCGTGACAAAGCCAAGACCGTTAATTTTGGAATCATATACGGGATCTCATCGTTCGGTTTGCAACAAAGGTTGAACATTCCTCGCGGCGAAGCGAATGACTTAATCAAAAACTACTTTGAAAAGTATCCGGGTGTGCAAGAGTACATTGACCGCACGATCGCGTTTGCCGAAGAGCACGGTTATGTCGCGACGCAGACCGGCCGTCGACGGTATTTAAGAGATATTAATTCCAGGAACCGAACTCAGAAGAACGCCGCCGAGCGGTTAGCGATGAACAGCCCGATTCAGGGAACGGCCGCAGATATGTTGAAACTTGCCATGATCCGCGTGCACGAGGCGCTGGTTACGGGCGGTTTCAAAACCAAGATGCTATTAACGGTTCACGATGAATTGGTATTCGATTTACACAAATCAGAGCAGGAAACCGCAGTTCCGGTTATCGTGAAAGCAATGAAAAACGCTTTGCCAATGAAGGTTCCGATCGTCGTTGAGACGGGCGTTGGGGCAAATTGGTTAGAGGCGCATTAAGAAGCCGTTCAAAAGTCGATCGGTTTGGATGGCTTGACCGGCTTTTGGGCTATTTGTTTTTGTTTCGATTTTCGTTTCCAAA
>CAZDBA010000208.1:0-2695 GCA_964503615.1 uncultured Pirellulaceae bacterium | reverse complement strand
AGAGGGTTCATTCGGCCAAGCGGCGGATGCTGGACCATTCAGAACGTCCGCAGGAACTTTGTTCTTGTCAACGTAGTGCGGAAACAACCACAAATCATCTGACCAATCTCGAACGTCTTGTGGGTTTAGATCGTTTGCCTGAATGTTGGTCATATAGAACCGTTCGCCTGGGGCAATTTTTTGCATCAACGTTTTCACCGAACCCAGCCGTTGTTTTTGGTTTTTTAGATAAGGATCTGAACCAGGGTTGGAATAATTTTTGCCCGCATTCGATTCGCATTGAGCGCTATCAACGTCGCGCCAGTTCAATTCGAATCCTCGGTTTTCGAAGCCGAACTTGTTGAGGTTTTTGTTCAGCCAGGCTTGATAAAACACATAGAGATTGACATCAAATTTGTCTTCCTGAAGTCCCGTCAGCTTCATCGGGAAAAAGATTCCGTCCTGTCCACCGGTTTCGAATGTAAAACGAAGAGGGTGCGATTCAATCGATTTGTTTGATGCTAGAGCTTCGCTACTGACTTTAATACAGGTGTAAACGTACTTCTTTTCGCGATAAAATTCCAAAACATCTTCGGCGTCGTCGAGCGTTTGAAATCCTTCCTGATCCAGCCAAGTGTTCAAAGAGTTTTCTGAGTTCTCGCGTACGACTGCGATGTCAAAGTCACCCACGATTTTCCGTGAAAGAACTTCGACGCCATCGTCGGACTTAGATTCCGCCGCCGAATCCGATTTGTTCTTCCAGCCTGACGACTTCATCCTGCGTTTTCTGGTCTGAACGTAGTCAAAGCAATCTTTAAATAGTTCGGCGTTCTCCTTCTTAACCGTAGGTTCGTTGGGCAGTGGTATCACCCACGCGAACTGCTCGGCATCCCCCTCGACACGTATCTTGAGAATGAGATGTTCGATCGAGCTCGATCGCCCGTTGCTATCCTGAAGAAATACGATAATCGCTTCCTGTGACGTCTCCTCCAAAGAGCCTTCGTAATCGCGAGGCGGGACAACTTTGCCATCTGCCCACAACACAGATTCGCTGAAAACGAAAGGAATCAAGAGAAGCACGGCGACAAGAAGAACCTTAGAGCGATTGTTCATCTGAAAACCTTCGATAACTGGTTTTACGGAAATTAGATGCAATTTTTACTGTTCGAAGACACGTCCGAAATCTTGGCAAGAAACTTGCGCAATTTTTTAAGCTTTACGATGTAGTGGGATTCGCCAGAATTCCTTTCTACATATTAGTTTGGAATTCTGGGGAATCCCACTACCTGTGTAGCCGTTAGCGATAAAAGTCAATTACCTGAATTTTCAATGGTTCGTTGCCCGCAGGAATTGTGATTTCGATTTGACCTGGGCCCAACAACGCGACTCGGTCGTTCTCTCCATTTACCGTCACGCCCTCAATCTTCTTGTACGGAGTTTCCGATTTGTAGAGCATTGAGATGATTACTGTTGTCTCCGCAGTGGAGGAAAGCTCGAATCTGCAGATGCCGGTTTGCGAATAAACCTCCAACGTGGTTTGATCTTCGTCAATGACGATCTCATCGACGCCTCTGCCAGATTTCACGGTTAGCTGAAACGCTTGTGCTTCTCGACTAAGCAGCCCGATAAAAAATGCGACGACAGCCAACCATGCAAATAGGTTCAGGTTCACGTGCATTTCTCGAACACCTTGAAAAATCGGGAACATATCAGTTTCTCATTTTCTGTCTTCGAATCAACCGGCCAAATAAGGTCACAAAATTTAATCGCGACTGGACGGTTTCAATCGACCGCCGCTATAATGAATGCTTACAGGCTGTAGCTCAGTTTGGTAGAGCGCTGCGCTGGGGGTGCAGAGGTCGCTGGTTCAAGTCCAGTCAGCCTGACTAAAAAAGTTCGGAATTTATAAGCCCTATGACGACTGAATTTACTGACGCTGAACTCGAAGCGTATCTGGACGAGGCGCTCGACCCGATCCGGGCTGGCGAGCTAGAAGAATGCCTCAAGCAGGACGAAGCGGTCCTTTCTCGTTTGAGTTATATCAACAGTCGCCGTGATGCGGGCATTCACACACTAGGTGAAATTTGGCGGCGAAATCAAATCGGAGTTCCCACTCGCGAACAGATGGGAAATTACCTGTTGGGAGTGGGCTCGGCAGAAGAGATGGACTACATCGACTTTCGATTGGACCAGTTGAAATGCCGTTTCACGATCGCGTTAAAAGAAGACTTAACGGCTCAACAAGTCGAAGCGGACGCTGGAAAATCGGCCGACCGCCGGTCCAAGATCTTTAAGTCAAGCGCAGGGCTTCTAAAGAAAAAAGACTCGTAGCTCCTTCCCGTTCATTCGCCGGCCGCCGCACTCACCTCTCCAAACGCGAATCGTTGTTTTAGTTGTCGATCCGCAATGTGAATTGATAAAGATCAATATGGCCAGTACGGAAATGGTTGGCGCACCCTGTCAGGTATTTCATGAACCGTTCGTAGACTTCTAACGACTTCAATTCGATCGCTTCGTCTTTACGCGCTTTTAGGTTATCTGCCCAGATATCAAGAGTGCGAGCGTAATGCTGGCCCAGGGTTTGAGTCTTGATCACTTTCATCCCGGCATCTTCAGCCGTTGCCATGATGTCATCGGGATCATGAACTTTGCCTCCGGGGTAAATCTCGGTGTTGATAAACTTCGCGAAAAGAATGTCTTCGTGAGTCAACTCAAC
>CAZDBA010000207.1:0-6874 GCA_964503615.1 uncultured Pirellulaceae bacterium | reverse complement strand
GTAAATCAAAACAAAGCTACGTTGATTGATTTCGGATTGTCAGTTTTGCAAGCGGAAGAATCCGCTACGAAATTGATGGGCGGGACAGAGGGCTTTTTGGCTCCTGAACAAACTACTTCCAAGCCAGCCGATATTTTTTCATTTGGCAAGATCGTTCAATTCGTCGACCGAATCGCGGGCCGACAATTGGAAGCGAACGTGCGCAATCAGTTAGCTGAAATTGCGAGACAGGCGATCGCATTGGACCCCCGAGAAAGAATTGTCGCCGGCGAGTTACAGCAACGATTGGCAGTCATTTGCGATTACACAAAGCAAGAACAACATAACGAGCTGAATGATGGTTCGTAGTGGGATTCGTAAGGCTTTGAATTTTCAACGCGCACGTTTGGGGGATTGTCGAACTTGCGCCCGAATCAAAAATCATCTTTTTATTTCAACTGTGGTGGGATGTTTTGCTAGAAAAGTCGAAATCCGGGTTTTCCGTTTGAGCCTATGCACAATAATGATCTACTCGCTTCCTTGGCCTTGTTTAGTTGGAATTTGAAAAAAGCTCATGCGCATTCGCATCGGAACCAATAATCACAACTACCGCAACTACGGACACGGACGCTCCCAAATGAGCGAGTTCGAAAGGCTTATGCATTTGATCGTCAGCTTGCAAATCCTGTTTGGCAGTCGTCGTGGTGGAATCTGGATTCCCGTTGTACTTCTTGCACTGATTTTCGGCGGCATCTTTTTCTACAATCAAATGTACAACAATCCGGAGCGGATGCTGGCCAGCGCGGACCAACAATGGAATACGGGGATTGAACGTGAGCAAATGGCCGCGATCAATTCCTATATGGAGATCCTTGAGAAGAAGGACGGTAATTTTCTCGACAAGATTCTCAACCCCAGCAAAAATGCAAAACGATCGGACGAAGCAGAACCCTTGCTTAAAGACGTTGAACGCCGCAAAGAACTTTACAGTCGCATCATTCGGCACAAGTTCCGATTCATCAATCCTGACGATGCTGCGGTCTGGGTGCGAAGAGCAGTCAGTGAAAATATCTCGCTGACGTTTATTGGAAAAGACGGCACGGAGGATGAAGAGCTTACTACGTTCTGGAAGAACGCAACCGCGACTTTAAGTAACAAAAAGCCAAAAGGGAAAACGGGACCGAATCGAACAAAACGTAAACGAAACTCTTCGAATGCAACAGAAGAAAGCGAATCAGGAAGTGGGCTCAAGCTGGAACCGCTTGAAAACGAGCCTTCTGAAATCGAGCCGCCCAAAGGCGAATTTGAAGAGATCCCTGGCCTCGATGATGTCAGAAAGCTCGATCGTTCGCCTCAATATTCGTTTGTTTGAAAAACGCGAGAGCTATACAAATTTTCAACGTGAAAATCCTAAGTGTCGCAGTGTTAACTCTTTGTAACGCCGACAATTTGCGTCGGTTTGCTGGACCCCACTGTTTGAAAGCATACCGTTACTCTGTTGACGGTTGCATTTGAAACATTTTTACTAACTCGAAATTATTCTTTCGATCTCATCGCTGCCGGCAATGAATGCTAACGGCACCATTCTGTTTAGCTGCCGAATTTTTGACTTTGCAAAAAGGAGAAAGTGATGCGGTCAAAACCTTCACGTTTATTTGGGCTGCTCTTCACCCAAAACCCGTTCTATCTGATCAGCACAGGCTTGCTGTTATACGGGTTAAATGTCGGCACCGATTCCGGGGCTGCTCTTGCGACACAACCGTTGATCATGGCTTCGGTGTTATTGGGAACGATCCTGGTAATGGCTCTAGCTGCGATCGTGATCATCAAATTGGGAGGCGTATGGGATGATGCTCGTACGATCATGCTTTCGATATTGTTTCTGATCGTTGGCGTTGTGGCCAGTTGCGACGGGTGTGTTGGGTCCGATCCGTTACTTGCACTTTGGGTGCTGGGCAGCGGATTTCTGTTTTCAGTTGCGATCTGTGAATTGCTGATTCGCACGCTCAAAATCTGGTTTCCGCTTGATTTGCGTGTGCCGTTCTACGGTATGTTGGGGCTATTGTTTTTCTATTCGTTTGCGTTTGCGCCTACTGAGTCGCTGAGCTCACAATGGGCGTGGCTTTCGGGGTTGCTTGAGATCTCGGCGACTTGGAAAGTCTATCTTTTTGGTTGGCTGGTGGGGCTGTGCATGTTGATGTGCTTGCCGGCGATCTGGCAAGGCCGCACGTTGTTTTCTGATACCGGAACGCCTTGGAGTTGGCCCGTTTATCCGTGGTCGATTTTTGTCGTGTTGGTGGCAGCCTGCGGACTGCGATTGTTTTTGCTTAGCCTGTCGTTTATTCCCGAGCGAGGCTGGGCCAATCCGATCGGCGTTCACTTCTATTTGCCGATCCTGTTCGCCGGGGTGGTCTGCTGCCTCGAGATGGTTGCAGAACGTGAGCAAGGTAAAGACTACTTTGCCGGTTTCGGGTTGGGAACGTTTGTGGTACTTCTGGCTGCGATGCCCTACTGGGGAAGCGAAACGTATCTCGATTTTGCCTGGGAGTTAAGAACGACAATCGGCAGTCCACTTTGGATCGGTCTGGTTCTGATGTTGGGTTACGCTACCACGCTATGGTTGCGTGGATGGGCGTTCATGGAATGGGCGATTGGAATATTTCTGCTGGGGCTGGTGTTTACTGAGCCCGAAAACGTCTTGCCAACGGTCGTGCCTTCCGCAACTTGGCCGCTGGCGGTGCTGGCGATTAAAGAGCTCGTCCAAGTTTATAGAACGCGCTCGATCGCAAACAGTTCGCTGTTGGTTTTCTGGACCACGGCGTTCGTGGCGTTGGAACTGAGCAAGCTGAATGCACAATGGGCAGTTGGAGTGTCAACTCATTTGTTGGTGGTCGGAGGCTTGGTGATTGGGCTTTGTTACTCCGGCCGGTTTGCGATGTTTCTCCGAACAACTGGCGTATTCATGGGGATCACGTTCGCGCTGTTGGCAATGGCGGCCGTTTTAGGTGACCGCCTTTCCAGTTTCAGTGGCGTGGTTTACATCGTGAGTGTTCTAGCGACATTTGTGACTGCCTATTTTTGCAAGCGATGGAAGCTGCTGGTCCAGGCATCGGTGGTTGTGTCCATGGCTTTATTGTTCTGCAGCATTGGGCCCTATAAAGAACCGTTGCTGAATACGCTTAGTCAACCAGTCGCACAGTTCGTTGCTGGTTCGCTGGCTTGCTTTCTGTTCGGATTGTTAATCAGTGCGGTCAAGGCAGGCTGGATACCTCGGTTGGACCGGATTTGGAGCGATTTTTGTAAGTCCATAGCGATCGAACTGAATCCAACGACCGAAGTAGCGACATCTGCGACAGGATCTGATCCTTTTAAGAGCAACTGATCCTTCCAAGAGAGGGAAATTTATTCGATAATTCGATAAATCGCCCCGCGCGTGACCAAACGTGTCACGGCGGGAGCGACTATAGGAATAGTTGTCATGCGGCGTCTCCGAATTTCGGATCGTGTGACGCAAAGGGATGCCTCGGTTGCCACAGCGGCCAGAGGAAAATGGAAATCAGGGAGTCGTTTGAGTGATCACACGGATTGAGCTCAAAAATTTCATGTCGCACGAGCATACGGTCATCGAACCGGCGCGCGGATTGACTGTAATTTCCGGGCCCAACAATTGTGGCAAGAGTGCGATCGTGACTGCGCTGCAGATCCTTTGCTACAACGACGACTCAACCTTTGTGACTCGTCACGGAGAAAAAGAGTGCTCGATCAAAGTCACTACCCACGATGGACACGAAATCGAATGGCAGCGGACGAAGAACAAGTCCACAAAGTACATTATCGACGGCGTGCAGCATGATCGACTGGGCCGGGGCGGTACTCCTGACGAGTTGTATGAGATCCTCAAGATTCAAAGAGTTGATTGCGACAACAAGGATTTCGATGTCCATTTTGGAGCTCAAAAGCAACCGGTGTTCTTGCTGAACGATTCCCCTCGGGCGGCGGCACAGTTTTTTGCGTCCTCTTCTGACGCCACAAACTTGATCACAATGCAAACGCTTCACAAGCAAAAAGTTCGTGACAGTAAATCGAACAAGAAGCGTTTGGTGGGCGAACTGGCGCGAACAGAACAGCGGCTGGAAACACTTGAACCGATTCCAGAAGTGTTGGACGAGCTCAAGTTGGTAGAAACGCAGTACAAGAAAATCGTATCCAACGATGAAGAGATTGTGGCGATTCACAATCAAGTGATGGCGATCGAGACTCACACAAAACAGCAACAACAATTGGCAACGCTGACTGAGAGCCTGGATCGGTTGACGCCTCCACCCGTTTTGCCATCCGTTAAACCGTTGGAAACATTAGTCGAACAACTTCAACAGAATCACTCCAATGCATTGATGGCTGGCGCGTTTGCAGATGTGCTGGAGGAATTGCGACCTTGTTTGACTCCGGTTAGCACGGGCGAGTTGAGTGAACTGATCGAATCGCTTCAGTCTTGTCTGGATGTAGGTGCCTTTGCGGAACAAGCAGCGGAAAGCCTGGCAGACATTGCCCAGCCACCTGAGTTGTTGCCTGAAGAGCCATTACGCGATTTGGTGGCCAGTTTGGAGCAAAAACAACAGCGAGTTTCATCACTGGCAGCTTTGTTGGATGCGGCGACTCAAATCACTTCGCCTCCTGTTCCTGCGGACTTTTCCGAGCTGGACCAGCTAGTGCAGGAATTGAATCGGCAGTCGCAACAAGTCGACAAGATCGAAGAACAGGCAGTTGAAGTCACAGACGCAATCCAGCAGGTGAAAGTTCTGATCGAGAATTGGGTTGCCAACAATCCAGCTTGTCCAACTTGCGGTGGAGATTTGACGGCGGAACAGGTGATCAATCCCAACGGAGCTCATCGCCATGATTAAATCAAGCTCACGCGGAAAAACAAGTTCGTATCGAGGTTTGCTGTTCATTGGTGACCCTCATTTAGAAGGTCGGCAACCGGGGTTTCGCAAAGACGACTTTCCCAACGTTGTGCTGAACAAATTGCAGTGGTGTTTGGACTACGCGAGGCAGAACCGGCTGTTGCCCGCTTTGCTGGGAGATGTCTTTGACAAGCCTCGTGACAATCCGACTTGGATGCTGGGCCGACTGATGGAGATGCTTGCCGAACAAGAGGTGATTGGGATTTATGGCAACCACGATTGTGCAGAGACTCAGTTGACCGACGACGATTCGCTCAGCTTGCTGATTAAATCAGGTTGTTTCAAGTTGGTAAGTGAAGACGATCCTTGGTACGGCCAGATCAACGAAAGAAACGTTTACGTCGGAGGCTCATCCTACCGCCACCCGATTCCGTCGCCGTTTGAAATGCCGGAGAGACAGCAAAGTCTTTTTTCGCAATCGACGATGGTCTTTTGGATGACGCATCATGACATCGACGTGCCAGGTTATACATCAGGGGTCGTAAAGCCAACCGAGTTGGGCAACATCGACTATCTAATTAATGGTCATATTCATCGCCGATTGGATCCCGTTGAACAGGGGATGACGACTTGGTTGACACCGGGTAACATCAGCCGCAGAAGTCGCAGTGATGCAAACCGGGCTCACACGCCCAGCGTTTTGCGGTTTGACATTTGGGCCGATCATCACGAATCAAAGTACGTCGAAGTCCCACACAAACCGTTTGACGAAGTTTTTCACGAAGCGATCATTTCGGATCCGGAGCCTGAAACTCGTTCCAGCTTTGTTTCAGGCTTGGCCGAGTTGATGTGTCGGCGAACAGATACAGGTGCCGGCTTGCACGAGTTTTTGGACAAGAACCTGGATCAATTCGAACCGGTTGTCGCAGAAGAAATCAGGATTCTCGCAGAGGAGGTAACGGAAGATGCCTAAAGCACAAGAACCACAAACGATCGACGAGCTCAAAGCTCGCTACGACAAGCTGAATCAACAAAAGATCGTTTTTCAGACCCGTCGTGATACCGCACAGGAGCAGTTGAACGAGCTTAAGTCGACCGCGCTCGAACAGTATGGTACCGACGATATCAAACAGCTCCAGAAAAAACTAAAAGAGCTGAAAGCTGAAAACGAAAAGCAACGAGCAAGCTACCAAGAGTCACTCGATGGGATCGAAAATCGACTGGTCGAGATACAAGAAGAGTTTGATGGTGTCCAAGAGTAATTGAATCATGCCTACTCCCGCCGACAAAATTGAGACTGAGGTCCAGGAACCCGTTGCGGCTCGGTTTGAATCTCCATTGCGTTTGCTGGAGAAAGCCAAGCAATTGGCGTGGCAGCAGACTCAGCTTGAAAAGCAACAAAGTACCACCGAGGCCGCTTTGGAAAAGATTGAAGCCTATCTCGGGATCTCCAACGAAGTGACGGCCGCGTTGGAGGAGCTTTCGTCCAAACTGTTTAACGAGTTAGTCGGAACGTTAGAGTCAAAGCTCTCGATGGCGCTACAGGATATTCTGGAGCAACCGCTGGAGTTTCGTGCGATACCCAAGACGGCTCGGAAATCTACGGTGCTCGAATTTGCGATCAATCGCAACGGCAACGAAGAGGACGCACGACGTGCGCAAGGTGGTTCGGTCCACAACATCTTGAGTGTCGGATTGCGGTTGTTCGCCTTGGCTTCGCTTTCCCAGGAACATTCTGGGTTCTTGGTGCTGGACGAGCAAGATTGCTGGTTGCGACCTGAATTGGTACCCAAACTGGTCAAGATCGTTCATGAGACGGGCAAAGAACTTGGCTTCCAGGTCCTTATGATTAGCCACCACGACACCAAACTGTTTGATCGTTATGCCGATCGAATCTACAAACTGGAACCAGACGCAAAGACGGTCCGAGCAATCGTAACTCAATAGAGCGTTCGCCAGCTAAGCAACGAGTTCTATCGAAACGGATCGTT
>CAZDBA010000206.1:6638-6901 GCA_964503615.1 uncultured Pirellulaceae bacterium | reverse complement strand
AGATTTAAGTGTTTGAATTCCAACAGATTTTGTTGGCAGAGGCTCGTTAGTTTTTATTAAGAAAGTACAGCCATTGAAAGTACAGCCATTGAGTGCGGGCATGCTTACACCAAAGATGTGGTGGTTAAAGTTGCGTGAGCATGTTTCGGGTGGCAAGCTTGAAACAACCATTGTGGCTCGCGTAAACATGGCACCCCGACCAAGCCATGGGGCAAAAGCAACTCTTTGTAAACCACAGATGAACACTAATGAACACAGATAAC
>CAZDBA010000206.1:0-6538 GCA_964503615.1 uncultured Pirellulaceae bacterium | reverse complement strand
AGGATCGTTTTTATCTGCGTGTATCTGTGGTCCGAAAAAGACCACGAAGATCCAAAATGGAGTGATTGGTAGTCGGAGCCAAGCCATGGATGGGGCAAAAGCAGTTCTTTGTAAACCATAGATGAACACTAATGAACACAGATGACAGGATCGTTTTTATCTGCGTGTATCTGTGGTCCGAAAAAGACCACGAAGATCCAACAATGGAGAGATTGGTAGTCGGGCAAATAAGAACCGTAGCTTTAGCTGCGTTCGGCCAAGCGGATTTGAGCTTTGGCTTGTCCGATCGCTTTGTTCTTAAGCTCGGCCAACTCGGCTTTTCCGCTCTCCATTGCTTCGGCTTTTGCCAAAGCCTCTTTTGCGGCGGCCACGTCGATATCTTCGATCAAAACGCTGTTGCCCGTCAAAACAGAAACCACATTGTCAGCGATTTGCACGAACCCGCCGTCGACGTAATAGCTGGTCTCTTTTGAACCTTCACGAATCCGTAATTCACCTGGCCCCAATCGACCGATCGTGGGAGCGTGTCCGGCCAAAACACCAGCGGCA
Source organism: uncultured Pirellulaceae bacterium (assembly GCA_964503615.1). Lineage (GTDB taxonomy): Bacteria > Planctomycetota > Planctomycetia > Pirellulales > Pirellulaceae > CAZDBA01. Next base: position 5,989 of record CAZDBA010000206.1, on the reverse strand, counting down.
CCGTCCAATAAAGGTACGATGACACTGTCTACCATCTGGTCCAACGTGGTAGCTTCCGGGGTGACGATGACGACTTGGATTTGTGCCATGATTCTAACTTTTAGCCTGACTAAACTTGGCTCAACTTTAGCTCGTGCCTTTTTAAGCGTTCAACAGTTTGGATCCGGGTGAGCACCCAGACCCTGTTGCAAAATACCTTCTTAACCTTTTTCAGCCATCTCTTTGGCTTGGGCTTCAGCTTGCGAAATTCCACCGACGTACATAAACGCGGATTCGGGCAAGTGGTCCCATTTTCCGTCGCACAACTCTTCGAAACTTTGGATTGTTTCTTCCAGAGGAGTGATCTGGCCCGCTTTGCCTGTGAAAACTTCGGCAACCAAAAACGGCTGAGAAAGGAAACGCTCGATACGACGAGCACGATGCACGATCAATTTATCTTCTTCAGAAAGCTCGTCCACACCGAGAATCGCGATGATATCCTGCAATTCACGGTAACGTTGCAAAGTTGTTTGCACTCGACGAGCAATCGTGTAGTGACGTTCTCCCACATACTGTGGATCGAGAATGCGCGACGAAGAAGCCAGTGGATCTACCGCAGGGTAAATACCTTTTTCCGAAATCGAACGCTCAAGATAAAGGAACGCATCCAACTGACCAAAAGCGGTCGCAGGAGCCGGATCGGTCGGATCGTCCGCAGGAACGTAAACCGCTTGTACTGATGTAATCGCACCTTTGTTTGTCGACGCGATTCGCTCTTGAAGAGCACCCATCTCGGTCGCCAAAGTTGGCTGGTAACCTACCGCCGAAGGCATCCGTCCCAAAAGCGCGGACACTTCGGAACCGGCTTGGGAAAAGCGGAAAATATTGTCGACGAACAACAATGTGTCAGCACCCGTTGAATCACGGAAGTACTCCGCCATGGTCAACGCGGAGAGAGCAACACGCAAACGTGACCCGGGCGGCTCGTTCATCTGGCCGAAAACCATACACGTTTGCTCGATAACCTTGCGGCCCGTTTGGCCGATCTCTGTCTCCTGCATTTCCAACCAAAGGTCGGTACCCTCACGAGTACGCTCGCCAACCCCAGCGAAAACGGAATAACCACCGTGAGAACTCGCGATACGAGCAATCAACTCGGTAAGAATAACGGTCTTGCCCAAACCGGCACCACCGAACAAACCGGCTTTTCCACCACGCACGAACGGAGTCAACAGGTCGACAACTTTGATACCGGTCTCAAACAACTCGGTGTTCGTTGAAAGCTCAGAAATCGGAGGAGCTTCACGGTGAATCGAGCGAGTTTCTTTCGCGTCGACTTTACCGCGGCCATCGACTGGCTCGCCAAGCATATTGAAAACACGGCCCAATGTGGCTTCACCAACAGGAACCGAAACGGGCTGGCCCGAATCGACACAGTCTTGCCCGCGGCGAAGACCTTCTGTTGAACCCAATGCGACGCAACGAACACGACCACCGCCAAGGTGCTTCGAGATTTCGCCCGTCAGTGTTCTCTTGTCGCCACCAATTTCGATATCAACGGTTACAGCGTTGTAAATCGCAGGCATGTTTGCTTCATCAAACTCGGCATCAAACGTCGAGCCGATCACCTGAGTGATCTTGCCGGTACTGGTTTTGGTTGCGGTTGCCATCTTTCAATCCGATTATTTGTTATTGAATACTTTTTGGTGGGCAAGCCGGGTAGGACTGCCACGCCCAATGATTGATTTGAAATGTTAAATTTAAAAAGGAATTGGGGTTAACCTTCGAGGGCTTCTACACCACCAATCACTTCCATAATTTCGCCAGTAATTTGTGACTGACGGGCACGGTTGTATGTTCGCGAAAGATCTTTGATCATTTCGTTCGCGTTCTCGGTCGCATTCTTCATCGCAACCATACGAGCAATTTGCTCACTTACGGCTGCGTCCAGAAAGCACTTAAACAATTTGATTTTGAAACTCGTTGGCACGACCTCTTCGAGAATGCTTTCCGCAGAAGGCACAAACTCGTAAATCGACTCACCCCCACTGGCCATTTCTGGATCGACTGGTGTATCTGCACCTTCGATTGAGCCCAGTGGCAACAACGTCTCGATGACCGCCTCTTGGCGAGCACTCGTTATGAACCGGGTATAAGCGACCTCCAAGCGGTCAATCTTTCCGGCAGCGTACTGTTCGAGGTAAGAGTTAGCGATCTGCTCGACTTCAGCAAATTTCGGCTGGTCATCGAACTGCAAATACGATTCGTCAACAGGAATGTCACGGAACTTCATTCCGGACACACCCCGTTTGCCAGAAATCTCCAGCGTGTAAGCTTCGTAGTCCTTAATGATCTCTTCGCGGCGATTAACGCCCATGCGAATCACGTTTCCGTTGTAACCACCGCACAGCCCACGATTCGCAGTCAGAATCAAAAGCTTTACCGCTTTGGTTTCTGCTCGTTCCTCGAGGAGCGGGTGAGACACTTCCAAACCGGCGCGAGCAAGATCGGAAACGACTTTGGTAATTCGTTTCGTATACGCAGTCGCCGCTGACGCCCGGTCCATCGCTTTCTTAAAGCGGGCAGTAGCGATCAACTCCATGGTCCGCGTAATCTTTTTGATATTGCGGATGGACTTGCGTCGTTTATCTAATGCTCTAGCGTTGGCCATTACAAATTACGCCTTGAAACTTTGGTTGAACTCGTCGATTGCCGTGACAACCGCCTTGGTCGTCTCGTCGCTCTCTTTGTTTTTCGCTTTCATCGCGTCGCCGTTGTTGAGATTTTTCTCAAGCAGATCCCAGACATCTTTCTTCTTGTCCTGGATGAACGTCAAGAATTCTTCTTCCCAGCGAGCAATTTCAGTTACGGGAACCTGATCGAGGTGACCCTCGGTACCGGCGTAAATCAACATGACTTGGTCGACCACATTCAGCGGCTTGTATTGGGGCTGCTTAAGCAACTCAACCATACGGTAACCACGATCGAGTTTGGATTGTGTCGCTGCATCAAGGTCAGTACCCAGCTGAGCAAACGCTTCCAATTCACGGAACGCGGCAAGGTCCAAACGCAAACTTCCGGATACGTTCTTCATCGCTTTAACTTGAGCCGCACCACCTACACGAGAAACCGAAATACCAGCGTTCATCGCGGGACGTACACCTGCGAAGAACAGGTCGGGTTGCAGGTAGATCTGACCGTCGGTGATCGAAATCACGTTGGTCGGGATGTAAGCAGAAACCTCACCCTCAAGCGTTTCAATGATTGGCAAAGAGGTAATCGAACCGCCGCCCAATTCGTCGTTCAGTTTGGCACTTCGCTCAAGCAAACGACTGTGGCAATAGAATACATCACCGGGAAACGCTTCACGTCCTGGAGGACGACGCATCAAAAGTGACAATTCACGGTAGGCGACCGCTTGTTTGGAAAGGTCATCGTAGACGACCAAACAGTGCTGCCCGTCAAACATAAAGTGTTCGGCCATCGCAGTACCGGCGTAAGGAGCAATGTACTGCAGCGGGGCAGGGGAGGAGGCTCCGGAAACAACAATCGTTGTGTATTCCATCGCTCCGTATTCTTCGAGGACTTTGACCACACCGGCGACCGAACTATCTTTCTGGCCAACGGCAACGTAAAAGCATTTTACGCCTGTCCCTTTTTGGTTGATGATCGCATCGATACCGACGGCAGTTTTACCGGTTTTTCGGTCACCAATCACAAGCTCACGTTGGCCACGACCAACAGGAGTCATCGCATCAACCGCTTTCAAGCCGGTCTGCATCGGCTCGTGAACTGGCTGGCGTTCAGCAACACCGGCGGCGATCACTTCGACCGGACGACTTTCGCTGGAGCTAATTGGGCCTTTGCCGTCCAACGGATTTCCGAGCGGATCGATCACACGACCGACTACCGCGTCACCGACTGGAACCGACAACAAAGTTCCCAAGGCTTTGACCTGATCGCCTTCGTTAATCTTCAGGTAGTCACCAAGAATGATGACACCAACACTGTTCTCTTCGAGGTTAAACGCGAGGCCGATGATCCCACCCGGGAACTCAACCATCTCACCGGCAGCAACGCCCGTCAGACCATGAACTCGAGCGATACCATCACCCACCTCGAGAACCGTTCCGACTTCGCGGACATCAATTTCGCTTTCGAATTGAGAAATCTCTTGCTGAATTACCGAAGCAATTTCGTCAGCACTGATTTTCACACCCATCAGATTTCCTTGTTTAAATGTTTACGCCTTGAACCAGTTCGCAGCGTTTTTCACTTTGTATTTTAAAGGCTTCTTCGAACTGAGCAGGCTCAGGCTCGAATCGCCAAATTTGATTTACTAAATTTTGCTCGTCTCATTCTGCGGCGATGATTGCCAACAATCTGAGACAACGCGATTCAACTTGTTGGAACGAATTTATCAAGCGAGGTACGAATGGAATCACCCGCTGCCTTGATCGCTTTTGCTCGAACCTGACTCAATTGATTTGCAACGCTTCCGTCAAAAACTGTATCACCGACTCGCACAACCATCCCGCCAATAATGTCGGGATCGACTTCGCAAGTCAGACTAACTTTCTGCCCCAAAACCTTTTCCAGTTTGGCAGCGATTCCATCGCGAACAGATTTGTCTACCTTACTGGCCGTAGTCAAAGTACCTTGAGCACGTCCGGACATCTCATCGTGCATTCGGTGCGCGGAACCACGAATGGCACTCAAGCAATCGAAGCGATTCTTACGCCCAACGACTTTCAGGAAGTTCAACAGGTCTTTGCTGACCTTCTTGCCAACCGCCTTTTCAACCATCGCCTCTTTGTTGGCAATCGGAATCCTGGGCGACTCCAAAGCCGCTTTGAGCTTTGGCAATTTGGCAACGGCATCCACGAACCCGTCGAGTTCATCGACCAGTTCATCAATTTTGCCAGTCTCTTTACCGACAGACAGCAATGCTTTTGCATATACGTCGCCGATGTGCTGTTGATCAGCATCAAAGACAGTCAGTTGTTTTGGGGCTTCGTCCATCGACATCCACACTTACACAAATTTCATCAAAAAGGTCCACAACCCTGGGGCAATTAAGCTCCGGTGCTGCTGAACTTTTTAAGCGAATCCTCGATCAGCTTACTGTGATCTTTTTTGTCCAACGAGCGACCCACGATATTACCCGCCAGAGAAACGGCCGAATCGACACTTTTCTCTGCAAGTTCACGAACCGCAGCATCCTTGGCACTCTTAATATCTGCTAACGCACGATCTCGCTCACGCTGAGCTTCCTCTTTTGCTTCGGCGAGAATCTTCTCCTTGGCAGCCAACGCGTCGGTCTTAGCCTGAGCCAAAACCGAACTCGCCTCTTCCGAAGCAGCAGCAACTTTTGCTTCGTACTGCTTTAGATTTGCCTGAGCTTCCTCGTTCGCCTTGCGCGCGTTCTCGATGTCGTCGGCGATACGAGACTCACGAGCCTCCAAGCCTTCCATAATCGGCTTCCACGCGAACTTGAACAGTACCGCCAACAGACCCAAAAAGATGATCAGCGAAAACAGCAACGTGTCGACCTGAAACTGCAACGGCGGCTTCGCAGCGTGCTCAGCAGCCAGCAGATTGATCGAATGCATAGTTTCAAAAAACATGTTTTTCACCACTTGCTTGTTTACCCAGAAACTAAAACGTATCTAGCCGCCCACGATGGCGACCAAACGCATTTAGAATACGAGGCAAAGAAGGATACCAGCAAAAGCCGCACCTTCGATAAGAGCAGCAAAAATGATACCCGCAGTTTGAACTTGCGAAGCCACTTCTGGCTGACGAGCAATGCTCTCACAAGCTGAACCACCGATACGGCCAATGCCAAGGCCAGCACCGACTACTGCGATACCAGCACCAATCGCACGGTACATTCTGAACGAGTTCTCGTCCTGACCGAGCAACAAACCGTCCAGCCCAATATCTTGAGCGAACGTTGGTGAACAAAACAAAAATCCACCCATCACGAAAACTAAGGCAAACAAAAACC
>CAZDBA010000205.1:0-6920 GCA_964503615.1 uncultured Pirellulaceae bacterium | reverse complement strand
AGATCTACTTTAAACCAAATCCGGAAACGAGACCAATTTGTTTCGATTGTGCCAGAGTGCGGGGGAAACAAATTCTCAAAAAAAATCGTTTTGCTTCCAATCAAGGACCCAACCTTACGAACATTTGCCTATGGATCTAGGAGATGTACGATGCGTAAAGCAATAGATTCGATTAGACTTTGCGGATCAGGAGCAACGCTCTAGAAACGAACTCAAGATACTGCTCCAATTCTAAAAACAATCAACTTCTATTTGAAAGACTGGCGGATTTCCATGGGCATAGGGTTTGGAGAGATCTTGATAGTTGCGGCGACTCTAGCGGGCTTTGGCATTCCTATCGGCATGGTTCCGGGCGAGGAAGACCCGTACCTTTGCCAAATCGCGGCAGAAGACTCCTACGTGTACATATCATGGTCGGGTACGGTCGAGGCGAATCCAGACGGCAACCAAACTGAGAAGTGGATCTCGCAAAAAGCGATTCAGGATTTCTGGAAGAAACTGTACGCAGAACTTGAGCGTGTCGAGGATCAGACTGGTATCGAATCACCCTTTCACGAATTGACTCCGATCGGTTTCAAAATGCCAAGGCTGATCTATGAGCAACCGGGAGCAATTATCATTGACCGAATCAATAGAGAAGGGTTTGCCGGAAATCTGGTCATCAAGCTCGGAGATCATCAAGCTGATTTTGAAGCAGTCTTGGCCACAATTACTGACGAAGTCCTTGCTGAAAGAAACTGGACTCGAAAAATCGAGCATGGCATGACAACCCTCATCGTGAGTGACTTCTTGGAACAGGGTGTGTCATTAAAGCTTGGCATTCACAAGGGTTATCTTATGGTAGCTTTTGCAGGCAATGGTAACCAAGCGACATTCGATTCCATTTTTGCCAATGAGAAAACTCCCGAACCCGCATGGTTGACCGACATCAAAAACGAATTGCCGGTCGATCGACGCAGTTCGATCAGCATGATCGATATTGAGCGACTATTAAAATTGGTTGAAAAAGAAGAAGGTCCAATTGAGTACAACCCATTTGCTGGCGTTGTAAAACTCGGGTTCGTCACCGGCTTGAACGCCGAATCTTCAGTTGCCCGTACATGGATTCAAACAGAGGGGGAACTTGGCGATTTTTTCACAGTCTTAGACGGACAACCTTTGGGTGCCGATGAGTTGCAATCCATACCTGCTGGTAAGACAGTGACGCTTGTTTCTCGGCTTTCGACAGAAGCGATGTACGATGGGATTCAGAAATTTGCTAGTTCGGTTGGCTCCGCAGAAGAGTTTGAAAAATCAGTGGCCGATCTTGATGGTTTCATGGGGATGACTTTGAAAGAGGATCTTTTGGCAAAGCTGGATGATCACGCTTTCTTCTATGGAGATTTCGGAGCTGCCAACCTTTTCCAACCTCCTATAATGGCTGGGATCGGCATTAAAGATGAGATGGCCTTCCTCGATACGATCGAAGCGTTTTCGCAACGCATCGAAGAAGTTGTTGAAGAGAATCCAGATTTGGAGTTCAGCAGACAGCAAATTAACGATACTGAAGTTTTCAGCGTCCAGAACCAGCAGCCGTTTTCGATAGAAAACGTTTACTTTGCCCAAATGGGCACCCAGCTTTTAATTAGCACGAACTTCGAAACGATGAAATCCCACATTGAAGGCTCTGCACAGCCAGCGCAAGGTAAATTCCTGTTTGACCAACCTGAAATTAAACACATATATGAGTTTGCCAAAACGATCGGCAGCGATGGTCCGGTAGGCATCTTCCAGTTAGACCATTCCACCTTCTTTCAGGATTACTGGGCAATGCTCAATATGCAACGGCAACTTGCATTCCCCGCTCATGGCGGCTTTGGCGAGCCTGAAGAGGAGGACCCAGTCAAACCCTTTACGATGCCGAACCTTCCTCCGGCAGACGCAATGACTAATGGATTAAACCCTAGCGTGCTCGGAATGTTTAAAACTAAAAACGGATACCAGCTTTACCAAAGTTCGGTTTTGCCTAACACCAACACTCCACTTATCGCACCGTCTCTTCTATTCGGAGTTGGCTTTGCTCGGATGGCACCGGCACCAATGGCACCGGTACCAATAGAGAAAATGGCGCCAATAGAGAACTAATTTACACACCAAAATGTTGGCGCCGAGCGCAAAGGAATTGGCTGGAAACACAACCCTGCGCATCCGCGCCTTTGCATGCGACCTTTTTCCACTATGACAGAACCACGTGGCATTTCCCAAGCCAGTTCAGCGCGGGTTGTCGCCGGGCACAGCTAACTCAGTTGACCGCAACCGCATGATCCAGTGCCAAGTTACTGCGAGCAACACAGAAGTCATGCCGACGTGTAGGACTTGGATGATCGGATAGATCTTGATGTGACCGAGGACGATCCCCATTAACATCATCACGACCACCATACCAAAGATCAGTTTGGGTTCGGAAACGCTCCAGTTTTTGTCGCTTGCAACCCAATAAAGCAGCAGACCTGATGTAAGCAACAAGCTCCAGGAAAAACTTCGATGGATCTTGTAGATGATTGTCGCGCCAAGCGCTTCGGTCCAATCTTTCCGCTCTATGCCCTCCCCTGCTTCTGCCGCCATTTGCATTTCATCGGTCTGCTCGCGAAGCTGGCTGCCTAACAGCCCTTCTCCAAACAAACAGGCGAAAAAGATCAACGAGACGACACTCAAACGCTTCCGCTGTTTTTGTGCAATCGTTTGATGCGATTGAGGACGCGTCATCCAGATTACGGTCACTAAAACGACAATTAACAAGAACGCTAACGCCATGTGCAACGTGATAATCCCTGGTTGCAAGCCGCTTCGCACAACCATCGCGCCCATCACCGCGTTGACGATAACGTCGGCCAAGCAAAAAAACGAGAGCCCGATCACCCACAGTTTCTTAGTTTCAGAGGCATACTTACCGCCCAAGGAAAATAAGAACAAAAACAGCGTGGCAAACCCCAATGGAAGCGAAGCCAAACGATTCGTGAACTCGATCCAGGTATGAACAGGATCAAAGCTATCCAAAATGGTCTCACGGGTGATCGAGTCGGGATCGATACCTTTTCGAGCAGCATGCTTTTTGAACTTTTCCAAGTCCAGTTTGTCGACGTTGATTTGGTCCGCACTTGTCGGCGGGATCAAGCACCCCCAGCACGTCGGCCAGTCCGGACAGCCGAGCCCAGAACCGGTCACACGAACCGTGGCTCCAACGACAACCAACAGGATGAGCGATAGAAGTGCTACCCAAGCTAACCGATGAACGATCATATTAAATCAATCGAGAAATACGTTTCGGTTTGGGGTTTGGTTTACTGCTACACGGCCCAGGGGACCTGCTACCTTCGGCCCACGAAGCATGGGCCGCTTGCCCCGTGGTCGAGCGCGCCCAAAGCCACGTTGAGGTCGGCTAACCGAACACCTTGTTCAGATCATCCAACACCGTTTGCTCAACTTCGCTAATAGTAACCAAACCCAAAAAGCCACCCGCCGATTTAGCAACATCGGTCGCGCGCTTCATAACTGAGGCCTGGATCTGACTAAACGCAGCTGGCTCCAACGAACTTTTTAGCGAGTTGACGTAGTGCTTCCAAGCTTGCAACAATCCGACAGGTGGCTTGGTTTGCAACCAACTTTTGAGCAAATCGTAGCTTGCCGAGCCTTCGGAAACGTTTGCCTCAACCGCCGCTTTCATGATCGCGTCGACCTCTGCATCCGCCATTTCGTTGTCGGCCCATGCAACGGCAACCAACGGAATCAAAGAGATCGCAGTTGCCGACTCGGGAGTGACTTCGCTGGACGCCAAAGCATCCAGAGTTTTCTCGTCCGTAATTCCCGTTGCCGCCGACAACGCCTTTAGATTTTCATCTGACGCCATTTCACTGCGCAATTTGGCTAGAAGCTCTTGATCCTTGGCCTTGAAAAAAACGTCTTCCATCGCTTTACCACGATCCCGCAGCGAATCACTCATTCAAACCCTCTCAAATCTCTAACTTAAATATTTATTTGACCGGAATCATAATCAGTTTCTAAAGCTCATCCGGACACCCGTATGATATTAAGTGCGGCTCTTATCGTGTAGGGGAGCCATTTCGTCACATACGGTGTATCTTTGTAAACCTCTTTTGATCAACTTCGCTAACTTCGAGTGAAATCGGTAATTCGCCAAGGGTCGGTCAGTGAGAAAACGTCAAAACCCTGCCGATTCCAAATGGAAATTCTTCGCAAATAGTGGGATAAACCCGCCTTTTGAAGTTTTTGTTGTCTATCAACCAAACCCGAAGCGGACAGATTATACTGACTCGATTATTGAATGATTCCCCAAGTGGGTTGAAAATGAGATTCTTCACCGTTCCATGCTTGATCATCGCCTCCATCGCACTGATGGTTGCGCCCGCTCTCAGCTTCCAGAGCTCCGATTCCTCGGCCCGCCTTCAAGCATCGGTTCATCACATGACCTACTGGCTAGGAACAGGAGAGAATGCGCGAAAATGGCGACAGTTCCTGATGCTGAACCATCTCGACAGCCAGTCAGCGTTGGGAGATCAAGCTGATATTGGGACCCTGCAAACGATTCTGAAACGTTTCGAAATGGACGTGGATGGCTTGGAAAGCCCGGCATTTGTCGACGTTCGCAACGGGCTAAGACGTCAAATTAAGTTCTTGAGCCAGCGCTGGGTTGATGACGTAAAAAGCGAAATCGAAAACGCGAAATTTAAACCGTTGTCAGCCTCTGACTTGGAAGTATACCGCATTCAAGCAGTCTTCGAGTATCAAAGCCTCATCAACTACTATCGTGACAAGATGTCAACGCGAGACAGAGCGCTCCTGTTTTACGATATCAAGTCGACGGAAACACTGGACTTTCTCAACGAGTTGGACCTTTCCTACTTTATTCCAGAAGTCATGATCAAAATCCCGGGACCAGATTATGGTGAAGAAGATCCGGAAAGTGAAGCAGATAAGCAGGCGGCAAAAGAACTTGCCGACAAAAAAAGAGCCGCCCTGATCCAGTTACGAAACTCACTCATAGCTTTGGAGACAAAGAATTTTGAGTTGAACGACCCCTTCATGACGTCCACACGTTTGTCCCTCCAAAGACTGCTTAGTGTGTTCGCCTACTCGACCAACGACAAAGTCCGAGTCTACTTTGACCGGGAAATTAAGAAACTAAAAGAGAACATCGACAGCCTTGAGGATCCGACCGCTTTTGACCAACACGCGATTGTAGCCGACAGCCTTGGGCGACTGGAAAGTATGGGACAGATGCCGAATTTGGTATCCACTCTCCGCGCGAAGCATTCTTTGCCCAACTTTCGATTAAGTATTTCTTCACGACTGATCAATTCCGTCTTGTCACGCCCCGTTGTGCAAGCTCAACCTGTTAACGAACTAGTCCTTGGTCGGCTGGTTCGTGGATACGCTGTTTCGCGTGGCAATGTTGCAATGGATTTGATTGATGATCCTAATCAGGCACAGTTCAGCATCCACTTAAACGCCAACATCACCGCAAAATCACGCAGCGTCAAACATCCGGTCACTGCATTTACAACGACCACCGGCTTTCTGGATGCACGCCGAAATATTTACATGAATGCAACCGGATTCTATATCGGTCAACCAGACGGAATCGTCTGCCTTTCATCTAATTTTGATGGACTGAATAAATCCTCAAAGCTGATTAACAAGATCGCGATCAAACAATACAAACGGGACAAGGAGAAGAGCGAACAAATCGGAGCGAAGCGGACTTTAAACCAAGCCATGACCGATTTTACCGCACAGACCGATTCGATCGTGCCCGAGAACTCGGATGACCAAACAGGTTTGCTGGACAAGCTCGAACCGATTGCAGGACTGCTACCCGAACTTAGGACGTATACGACCACACAGCACCTGCTCGTGTCGGGCCATCGAGTCAGTTCGTTTGGATTCGGTGCCAACAACCAACCGCCCTCGTCGTTTGTGCATCCAGACATTGGCGTACAGATTCACGAAACGTTTCTTACCAATTATTTAACTCCCTACTTTGCTGGCAAAACATTTTCCAATCGGGAAATTGCAGAAAAGCTAACTGAAATACTGGGGAGCGTACCGGAAGGACTGGCACCTGAGTCTGAAAAAGACGAATTCAGCATCCAGTTTGATACGGTCCAACCGATCCGATTTGCATTCCGCGAGAGTCGTCTGACCATTGCAATTTCCGGTAAGCGATTTCGACAAGGACGAAACAACATCGATACAGCTCTTTTGATATCGCTAAACTTCAAAGTCATCCGCGAGAACGGGAAACTGTATTTCAAGCGGGATGGCGACGCAGTCGTAGACTATGGAATTCCAGAACGAAAGACCGCCAGGAACGCTGCGTTTAAAAACACGCTAACCCAATTGATCAACGGCAACTCCGAAAACGAACTCAAACAGGAATTGCCAGAAAACCTGATCCCTGAAAAAGACTTAGAGTTCGATCGCAAAGGCATAGTCTCCAAGTTGAAATTGGTTCAGTTTTCGATTTCAAACGGCTGGTTGCAGTTAGGCTGGGATTACCAATCGGACATTGGCATCCACAACTCGTACACTGACACTTCAGCAATTCAAAGCGAAGTGATCATCAAAGGAACCGTCGACGAGTACACGCCGAAAGAAGGCGGCAAGGAGCCCCTCGAGCCGCTCGAAGGCAGCTAATCAATAGCTGGCTTGGCCGACTGCATTTCACGTACTACCTTCAAGCTGGATAACGCCGAGCCTGCAATTCGCCAAGCACGTCAATACACCACCGGTTTCTAACATGGCATTCGGGAGCAAAACATCTGCTGGATCTGCAATCCGCAGCCTTGACGGATTCGTGTGCATCACATTGTTGTCAGGTCATTGCCCCGGAGAAACGGTTCCCGACACGAGACAGGCGCGAT
>CAZDBA010000204.1:0-7381 GCA_964503615.1 uncultured Pirellulaceae bacterium | reverse complement strand
CAGCGTTTCAAGCGAAACTGTCGAGGTTCCTCGCGAGAAAGGCAAAGAGCCAAAAAGCGATCGCCTCCCAGGAACCGAATTGGACTGACCACGCGACGGGACCGTTCTCCTTTTGAATCACAATAGTCGAACTCGACAACCAGATTGTCATAATCATGCATCGCCTTGAAAACGTTCTGTCGCATCCTGATTCTCCCTACGGAAGTTTTGTGTTCTTTGACTTTTGATTCTGTAAAAGTGAAAAAGGAGAGGACTCCTTTCCTTCTCACACCACCATTATTGGCCCACCCTGTGACACATCAGGTCCCTCCCATCAAAGAATTCAAAAAAATTCCGCCTGACTCGTCGAGGGCTCACGCCCAAGGCTAGATGCTATCGTCCCGTCGGGACCGAGTTTATCTATGAAATAACGACCACTGATATCCATCGGGCAGTTCACTAACCGCCGCAAATTCCAAATGCAAGATCCGACGATGTTGGCGGGTTCCTTCAGTCGAGCTTCCACTGGCATGACTGACCAACGGTCGTATTGCCAGTACATCTCCTGCGTTGCAAAGCACTTTATGAACCCGGTTCTCGGCCACCGCCTGTTTGCCGTTTTTGTGTGAACCCAATGCAACTTCAAGCGGACCATTATCCTCGGTAACCGCGTCCAAGTGGATTCGCAGCGTCAACATCTGCTGAAGCAACTCCAGCGGCGCTTCGACATGATCGATACCCGATTTACTGGTCGGCTTCTGAAATTTCTCGCTAACCAATGAATTGTCTTTGACCGCAATCGTCATATCTTTGTGCCAAGGCAATGACCAAGTTCGATTGGGATGTTTGTCAAAGTAAAGAATCCGCACCAATCCAAACGCGTCACCCAAAACTTGTGACAACAACTCAGTTAGACGCGGTGCCTTCCAAATACTCAACAGCTCCGGATTCAGTTCGGCCAAATTCCGAGCCGCATAGGTTTCACCCAGCGAGCTTTTGATGTTCCCGTCGTTGCCACGTGCAATCCCGACATCAATCGCTTTCAATAAACGGGCCGTATCTGCGACGTCGAAAACATCTGCGAGCAAAGCGCAACCCGTCTCTTCGATCTCATCGACGATTTTTTTCGAATCAACATTCATTGCAGGTGGCTTTCGATGCTAAAAACTCACGACGAATCGAAAGAGTCTTTTACGCCAGCTCCATAATCGCTTCTCGTTCAGGAATCATCACGTTTGAGATCCCCTTCTCTTTCAGCTTGGCCTGTAAGGCGGTTGCTGGATCCAACTCGCAATGCACTAAAGCCACGTTTTTGACATCGCCAGCCGAACAAACGGTATCGGCCCATTTGACCAGACCGGCTTGATCCGCGTGTCCGCTGCTGCCTTCCATTCGCACGATCTCCGCTTTGACCTTGTATTCCCGATTGAAGATTCTGACAAACGGATTTCCATCCAGAATCTTGCGGCCCAAAGTATGTGGAGCCTGAAAGCCACAAAACAAAATCGTGTTTTTGGGATCAGAGATACAGTTTTTCAAGTGGTGAACGATGCGGCCTCCTTCGCACATTCCCGAAGCACTAATAATGACCGCCGGTTCCTTGAGCGTGTTCAAATTTTTTGAGTGCTTGCTACTTCGAACATAGAACAGTTCGCCAAAGTCCAACGGGTCTTCGTCTTCTTCCGTGAGAATTCGATCAATCATGTCTTGATCAAAGCACTCGACATGGTCGCGAAAAACATCGGTCGCATTTACCGCAAGCGGACTGTCAACGAAAACCTTGACGTCCGGAAGCTGGCCCGATTCCTTGAGGTTGTTTAAGTGGTAGACGATCTGCTGGGTACGTCCTACCGAGAACGCGGGAATGATCAATTTCCCACCGCTCTCATACGTTCGCTTTACGACCTCTAATAGAATCTTTTCCGAATCACCTCCTTCGGGATGAAGTCGATCTCCATAGGTCGCCTCCATAATGACATAGTCCGCATCCTTGGAGCAGGCAGGATCCTGAAGGATCGGAACACCCGGTCGACCGATGTCACCACTGAACACCAAACGCCGCTTGGTACTGCCCTCGGTCAGATCCAACTCGACCGACGCCGCCCCCAGCATGTGCCCGGCAACGCGAAAACAACATCGAACACCTTCCGTTACATCGAACGAATTATCGTACTCGATCGTGCGAAATTGATTGATCGTTTGCACCGCATCTCGCTGTTCGTAAAGCGGCTCGAACAGGTTCTTTTTCTCACGCTTGCGTCGTTTGTTTACGTACTTGAGATCGCTGGCCTGGATCTTGGCCGAATCCAGCAGCAGGAAAACGGCCAAGTCACGTGTGGCAGAGGTCGAGTAGATCGGCCCACGAAAACCAGAACGAACTAGCGTCGGCAGGTTCCCCGTATGGTCGATGTGTGCATGGGAAAGCACCACCGCATCGATATTTTTTCCGTCAAAAGGAAAATCCCGGTTGCGACGAAACGCGTCTTTGCGACGCCCCTGGTACAAACCGCAATCCAGCAGAATCCGCTTCGAACCGACTTCGACCAAGTGCATCGAGCCGGTTACCGTTTGCGCCGCACCCCAAAATTGAACATGCATATAAAATCCGTTGTTCCCAAGAGGAAGCGACTGCCGCGATCGTCACGGCATACCATTGTCAAACGATTACCCACCCATCGCGCCGATCCCGTTGCCACTAAAGAAGTCAGCACCGGGTCACAAACAAGTAGGCGATTTAAGCCTTTACGCGCTCAGAGTACTTGCCCGTTCGCGAGTCGATTTTGATCAAGTCACCGATGTTGATAAAAATCGGAGTCAAAAACTCAGCTTCCGTTTCGACTTTAACCGGCTTGGTCACATTCGTCGCGGTATCACCCTTCGCGCCCGGCTCGCAATAAGTCACCTTGAGCGTGACAAAGTTTGGCGGCGTTACTGTGATCGGCAAGTTGTTGAACAGGACCAGATCGCACTTGAGCCCATCGGTCAAATATTTCCAGTTGTCACCAACTTGTTCCGCTGACAACTCGTACTGTTCGTAAGTGTCAGGATGCATGAACACGAAAGTCTCTCCTGACTTGTACGAATAGTTGACACTGAACTCCATCACGTCGGCCGCTTCCAACGAGTCGCCGCCTTTGTAAGTTCGCGACAACGTCGTCCCACGGATCAGGTTTTTCAACTTGCAAATGTATAACGCATTTCCCTTACCTGGCTTTTTAAATTCCATCTCCGACATCAGGTAAGGCTCACCGTCGATCTGAACCCTCAATCCCTTGCGAAAGTCACTGGTTTTATAGGTGCTGGCCACTTGGCTTTTTCCTCAATCAATTTTTGGTCTGTTAAGTTTGATCAGAGCTCGAGAAGAGCAAACACCCCGGTCGGGGCAAACTCGCCATTTTGTGATACTCTGTTAGCATGCCAATTTTAACGACTTTAAACGATTCTGTGAGCGCCGGTTTGAGCTGGAAAGAACAATTCAAGTCCGCAATTCGCGACCCTTTTCAGCTGGCAAAGCGACTGGGAATCGCCCAACCCACCCCGTCGCAGGTCGCCGCCTGCGAATCGTTTGGGCTTTTCGCCCCCGAGCCGTTCCTGTCGCGAATCGACGCCTCAGACCCGAACGACCCGTTGCTCAGACAGATTCTTCCTCTAGCTGAGGAGAACGAAAGCCCAGCGGGCTTCACGACCGATCCTCTGGCAGAAGACCAAGCGACTCGCACGGAAGGCCTGCTGCAAAAATACCAAGGCCGGGTTCTGCTGATCACGAATTCGGTTTGCGCAATCAATTGCCGCTACTGCTTTCGTCGCCACTTCCCCTACGAACAAACACCCCATTCTCAGACGCAATGGGAAACGGCGATCGCCGAAATCACCAACGATCCAACGATCGAAGAAGTGATCTTTAGCGGAGGCGATCCGCTGACATTGGTTGACGAACGTCTCATACCACTGGTTCAGGCAGTCGATGCGATTCCTCATGTCGAGCGGATTCGCTTCCACACTCGGCTTCCGATCGTGATCCCCGATCGAATTACGGCTGAGTTCTGTGAAGCACTTTCGAACTTACGAGCCAAGTCGATCATGGTCGTGCATTGCAACCACGCAAACGAACTGGATGCACCCGTCGCCGCCAGCCTGAAGAAACTCGCAAACGTAAATTGCCAACTGCTGAACCAATCGGTGTTGCTACGCGGAGTCAACGACTCAACAGTCGCTTTAGTCGAACTGAGCAAACGTTTGATGGACTGTGGAGTCCTGCCCTACTACCTACATCAACTCGATCGAGTCCAGGGCGCAGCGCATTTCGAAGTCCCCGAAGCATCCGGAAAGAAATGGGTAACCGAGATGCGAGCGCAACTACCTGGCTATCTCGTCCCGCGTTACGCCAAAGAAGAACCCGGCCAACCCAACAAGACGGTCTTGTTATAGCCGCGTTTTTGGAGTGCTCCCAAAGACCTGTTCCGCTTAACCATCTGGATCGTTCAACAGTTCCTGCAAACGATAGCCCAACTCTCGTTCGAATTTCTCGGGCCAACTTTTGTCGATCAAGCCGACTTGGATCATGTCACGCAAGTGTGTTCGATCCTTGTCACGGTAGCTATTGAGCTTCATTCGAACCAGCTCGACAAGGTCTATAATTCGCTTGGAATCGATCTCGATCGCTTGTTCTGGCAAAGGGGTTGCAGAGATGTAACTGTCTTTCACCTTCTGACCAGCCAACAGGATGTGAATTCCCTGAGATGGCTTGCCATCATCGCCGTCCAGAAAGACCACAACACCCATAACTTCATCACGTTTAAAGCCGACAGCTTGTAGCGCTTCCGTTGCAGTACCAAGATCCACTTCTCGGATCAGCAAATCGACATCTTGAGTATTGCGTACAGCACCGTCATCAATCGTTGCCACCCACGCCGCGACGGCATGACCGCCAATCACCGCATAGGAAACCTCAGCATCGGCCAGAGCCTTGCAGGAGCGGTCCAGTCTTTCACGTACTTTTTCCACTGCTTTAAACATCCGGTCAAAAACAAACGATTGCTGTTCAGCCGCCAACAAATTGTATTCTTCTGGTGACATGTCCCTATTCTAACACCGTGAAGAAAGCCAACAAAGAGAAACATGGACATGTTTTACGCAGAATTCACGCCATTTTCTTTCGCCGCATCACCACCAACCCGGCGATGATCAAAACGCCCCCGCAGATTTGGAGCAAGAAAGGAACTTCGCCGATTAGCATCCAACTGGCTCCCAGGGCAACCAGCGGGACTAAATTCTGAAACCCGGCCGCATGCGAGGGACCAACTTGCTTGATCCCAACATTCCACATCGCGTTGGCCAAACCGGTTGAGAATATCCCTGAGTAGCACAACGCGGCCAGCAATTTCCAATCGGTCATCAGCTTATTCAGCTCGTCCAAGTTCCCGATCATCATCAAAAAATGGAGCGGGAGAGTGAACAGAAAACTGTAAAACGTCAAAGCCACCGCCGAGATATTCCGCATCAGCGGCTTGCTCATCACCGAACCCACCGCCCAAGCCAACGCGGCGGCCGAAACTAACAGGTTCCCCAGCACGGACCCTTTTGTCGAATCGATTTGAGCACCGTTCAACGTCACAACCAACACACCTGAAACTGCGATCAGTAGTCCCAACCAAGCCGCACCCGACAACCGTTCTTTCAAAAACAAAAACGACAAAACAGCGATCCACATCGGCACCGCTGCCATGATCAACGCAGTGTTGCCCGCCGACGTCAAATCGATCCCCAACAAAAACAGGACTTGGTAGAAGAAAGCGGTAAACAACGCAAACAGCAGAATCAAAATCGCCTGCCGTCGAATGGGCGGTGCATTTTCGCTGCGGTCAAACAAAGGCGACTTGTTCCAATACACGATCAGGCCAAGAACCAAAGTCGAAAGTGTAAGCCGCACACAGTTAAACGAGTATCGTTCCATCCGCTCCAAAGCGAACTTCATGATAGGAATATTGATTCCCCAGAACAGGACAACCAACAATAGATTGACGTCAGCCAACCGGCTCGTCCCGCGCGAATCCGGTGAGGTTGATTGAGGCAAAGAGGGTTCGGACTTGTTCATAGCGGGAACGTACTAGATTAGTGTCTCATGTACGAGGTGTGATAGACAAAATTCGCAACCAAACCACTGTACATAAGTGCAATTGGAAACCCGACGCGTTAGCGAGGAAACAGCCATCGTGTCCTTGTTCACCTCATCGGCGAACTTTTTTGCTTTATTCACACTCAAAGTCCCCTATCATAGATAGTGTCGGGTACAGTCGCCTTTCGCTCCGCCGCATTTGCCTAACACCACATTTCTAGAGAATTTATTCATGTCGAAGAGAAACGGTTTTACTCTTGGCGAATTGCTCACAGTAATTGCAATTGTTGGCATTCTGCTTGGATTGCTTTTGCCTTTCCTTCAACGGCAACATGGGCCTGCACGTCGGACGGTTTGCAGAAATAACATGCGTCAATCTGGACTCGCTTTGCATAACTACGACTCGGCTTTGGGCGAGTTTCCGACTGGGATCACGATCCCTGTCGGTTCGTCTCCACCCGTTACTGGTTCTGTCTGGGCTACTTCGACTTGGTTGATGCCCTATATGGAATTGAACAACGCTTTTGATGCTTTGAATCCAAATCTTGGGACTTTCCTTACTGCAGTAACTCCTGAAGCTCAAACAGTCCTTACGACGCCGTTTAGTGCGGTTCTTTGTCCTTCAGATTCGGGCGCCGATCTTAACAGTGCTCGCCGCGGCCTTGTTCCTAACCTGCACACTGCAAAATCGAATTATGTCTTTGCTAACAACGCCTCTCCCATCACTACGGATGCCAACGGAACTCTATTGGCGAACGGCGAAGCGAATTGTGCTTCATCAAACACCGTTGCCAATGGACTTTTTTGTGATACTGCTCGCGGGCTAAACAGCATGTCTATTGATGGAACCACCAACACGATCATTGTTTCAGAGCGTCTTACAAGCTCAAAAAACAAAAAGGTCATACAACCTGGCGCGGGCCTTTTTTTCGGCGCACGTGGTTCTGACATCTCCACTTCTGGAAATCAGGTTTCTAACGGAATCGCCGATGTCTGTTTTTCAACGATCGGTGGCATCAACACTGTCAATCCAGCTCGTGATGCTTCCCAAGGTATTTCCTCAAATCACTCTGGTGGCGTGAACGTTGTTTTGGCTGATGCCTCAACTCAGTTTCTGACAGATCAAACAGATCCTGTTGTCTACAATCAATTGGTCAACTTTCATGACGGCCTTGAGGTAAAAAACCCATTCGACAACTAAGTCTCAATTGCGCTAAGGTTCCATTTCAAGAAATCGGAACCGCCCCTACGGAAGCGAGCGATGGCAAAAGCGAACTGCAAAACGAC
>CAZDBA010000203.1:0-7388 GCA_964503615.1 uncultured Pirellulaceae bacterium | reverse complement strand
CCCTTGGGATGAAGAAGACGAACCGGGCAGCTATCCACTCAACGCTGAAAACGTTGTTCAGCTTTTTAATGACAAGACCACAAGCAAATTGCATATACACGGTCATGGGTTTTTGCCTGCTTGGGTATTGGAGAAAAGGTCTAAGTTAGATTCAAAGGAGCTTGGAAAGCTCGAAAACAAAGGCGCCTATCCGTTGATCACGACCGTCTCCTGTTTCACAGGCCAATTTGATTCAAAGACCGATCCGTCGATCGTTGAAGAAATCTTGCGGTTACCTGGAGCCGGTTCGGTTGCGGTCGTTGCACCCGTGCGGACAGGAAAACCGCACTTTGCGAAACGTTCCGATATGCGGTTGATGATTACCGAAGGCAAACTGGATGGCACGACGATGTGTATGACCAATTATTGGACGTTTGGTTTGAGCGAAGGTTGCTCAACCGGACACGCAATGATGCGAGCAAAGGATGCAATCGGCTCCGAGGCGAAAGAGTCTTCGGCCATTCACCTTTGTATTTGCGAACTTAATCTGTTGGGTGATCCGACGTTGGACATGCGGGCCCAAACACCGGCAACACCCTCGGTCGAGATCAAATCCAAAAGCGTAAAAGCGGGTCACGAGATTACTGTTTCGACCGACGCGCCGGGTTGCCAACTTTGCATGTGGAATGGCACCGAAGAATATCAAGTCGCAACCGCCGATGACAAAGGAAAGGTTGTTGCGATTCTCAAATCCAGCCCCGCCGATGTTACCTTTACTGTGTCCGGTGCGAATCTTAATTCGGTGTCGCAGGTAGGGCTTTCGAAGTAAAAGGATCGCCGCGTGCCCCCACAGGCCGGGGCCATGGGGCCCATGCTACTTGAGGAAATCGGCTTTCTCACGGATTAACCGTGCGGCCGTTTGAGCTTACTTCATGATCGTGACTGGCAAACTGGCCAGTACCTGCCCCTGTATCGATCTTTGAAATTTGGCGAGCCGTTGTTGATACAGCGGCTCGTTCGGTTTTAGGCGGGCGACATGTAATGCAGTTTGAATCGCCAATTCTGGTTTCCCGTTAGCAAATTGACAGCAGGCCATCGTATCGAGGTAGGCAGTTATCTCCGGTCGAATCGAAATCGCTTGTTGAGCATCGGTTTCAGCTTGCTTTGGTTGCCTGTTGGTGCGAACCCGCAACCAAGCCGCGCGGTTAAGGGTTGTGGCCAGTCGCGATTCCAGTGACTTTTTCCGCTTGGATTGATCGCAATTCTCCAGCGCTACGGCAACTTGAGCGTTTTCCCGGTCTAGCTCGCGGAGAGTCGCACCAATCAGTTCATCGACCAAAGTTCGAAACGCGGGCTGTTGATCGGCGTGTCGGTCCAGTGCGATCAATACATCTGTGTTTTGTGAATCCAGGTTCGAGGCATCGATTAAAAGCCCAAAATACTCTGGGGCGCTCAAACGATCCCGCTTGCTAACGGCCAACGCGTAGGTTGAGCGGGCAAGCAGCTGGTCCGTGGTATAGCCACAACTTCGCAGGACCGATTTTTGCATCGAGGGTGAATCGATTATGAGATCATAGACTCGTTTAAGTTGCAGGTGGGATTGGTGATAGTCTTTGGCCTGAGCAGAATAGTGGGCGAGCGTTAGACTGGCTTGGATTCCTGGAATCGAAGTCGAATCGGCTCGCACGATCGCCTGCTCCAAAAATCGAAACGCCGATTGTTCAAAGCCAAGTTCATAAAGCGCCACGGCCGTTTGCAGGAAGTGGATTGGGTGCTCGCCAATCGCTCGTTCAGCATCATTCAGCAATTTATTTACTGCCTCGATTTCTCCTGTCGCTTGTTTGGAGTTGGCTACAGCAACCAACGCGATCGGATTGGAATTGATGAAATCGGTATGAATCTGACACAGCCGGTCGATCGACGCATGTCGATTAAGCCGCTCCAACCAAATCAGAATCGAGCAAACGTCACGTTGTGCGACCAACGAAAGGAATTGGGTCTCGATTTCGGTGAACATCGTTTCCTGTTCGTGAGTTAGATCGTCACGACGAAAGTGGTGATCCAAGACCCATTGAACCAGATTCAAGTAACTGTGAGATTCGATCGGATGGCAATCTTGGCGCGACTTTCGAATCTCGATCGCTTCGGCACATAAGCTCCGCCAGGTTTCTGCAGCCGAATTGGATTGAGCAGCCGCGAGCAACCAGCGATGAGAAAAGCGAGTCGGGGGAAGTTGGCTGTTGACAATCAGCTCTCGACAGAGGTCGGAGTACGTTCCAGATCTCAGTGACTGGGTTCCTGTGCATCTCAATAGTTGCTCGGTGGCTAGCAGCGATTGGGTTTCCGGTTCGTAACGGCAGATGTCAATGAGAGCGAGAGCCGCGTCTTCCGTCTCCAGCAAACCCAGTTGTCGAATACAAGCGGCTTGTTGATCCGGGTCGAGACTTGGAAAAGACCGGACCAAGGCTTCGATTTCACTGTTGGTATATCGTCGCGGCCAGAGTTTGCGAGCTTGTTTGATCAGTCTTTCGATTGCAACGTTTTGGCTGAGGTCTTCTGTGTTCCGCGCGGCGTAAAGCTCATCGAACACTTTTAGCCTGTCATCGCTTAAACGTTCTATCGCAAGTTTGCGAACAAGAAAGTCGTCGTGCCTCAACTCTTCAATCGACTGGATCGTGTGGGCTCGCACGTCATCGATGCGGGTGCCTTGTGCAAGGGTGGATTTAGCCGCAGGGAACAGGCTGACAAGTGCCAACAGGGCAATCGCATGACATGCTTTCGGCGCCGCGACTTTCGGCGAATCAAGAATCAGTTGCATACGGGCTCCCACATAAAGACGTTCCGTAGAAACGTTCAGGTGGAACCGTATCGCGTTGTGCGATCCTGTAACAGATCAGAAAATGTTGAGCCGTATTTTACCGGTCAACTGCAATCGCTAGCTGCAAGTATCGAAGCGCAAAATGTGTTTGTTGGCAAACGGTTTTGGCAGAGCCTTAGCTGTCCCGTTCTTCCATCTTTTGGATGTATTGCCGCAATCGGTCGTTTTCATCGACGACATGTTTCAATTCGAGCATGTTTTCAACTCGTTTGAGCAATTCGACTTTGTTAACCGGTTTGGACAAAAAGTCGTTGGTGCCAGCGTTGACCGCCCGTTCGATATCACCTAGCTCGTTGAGCGCGGTCACCATCAGAATCATCGTTTTACGAGTGCTCTCGTTCGACTTGATTTGTTGACAAACCTCAAAGCCGTTCAGCTTAGGCATCATGACATCCAGCAAGACGAGGTCAGGTTTAAAGCTCTCAATCTTGGCGATCGTTTCGGCACCATCGCACGAGACTTCTATGACACAGTCAAGATTGGCCAAGTAAGCCTCCAACAATTCGCGGTTGGCTTGATTGTCATCCGCAATAAGGATTCGGTGTGGGGAAGATTCAGTCATGTTTCGAGTCTAAATGGGAACCGGGACCCGTGAATTATAGAACGGCAGCGCGGTTTCGCCTACTCGCGTTTAGGGGCGCATTTTGCATCTGAAAAACGGTGGAGAACGCGAAGTGTGGGGACTGAAATACTTTCAGTGGGGACAGCTTCCATGAAAACGTTGAATTGAGGCTTGGTTTCTGTCAGACTTCAAACAGCGGTGAGAAATTCTTTCTTTCTTTTAAAACGAATGCTCTGATCGGTACAAACACGGAGCGGTTTTGTGTTGTTTTCTATGAGGTAAAAAAGTAGTCATGTTTAAACGAATTCTAGTCCTCGGCTTGATGATCTGTGTGGCAGGTTGTTCTGGGAAGAAAGAGAAAGCCGATATCGGTGACGAGAACAGCGGACTGCGCGGAAATGTGCAGTTGGTTTCAAATACGGTTCCCGTTGAAAGTGAGCTGGCACGAACACAGGAAGAGATGTTTGCTCAGGTAGCACCGGATAACTGTCTTGTATTCGCAGCTTGGCAAGGGCTTCGATCGCAACCGGGTGGGAACCCTGCCGATCAATTGCTTGAAAATTCGCAGTTTACAGAGTCGATTGAAAATATGGCCAGCTGTTTAAGCGTAATCCCGTTTGCATATCGAGGATCTGTCAATACACGCGAAGATAAACCGGTAGACGAATTTGTTCTTCTCAATTCGCTCAAGCAATCTCCCGAGATGATGAAGATGTTGAGCGCGAGTTCTGGTTGTGCCTTTTTTGGATTGTTGCCTCCCGAGAATCAAGGCATGCCAAAAATGGACGCCGCAATTGTGTTTCAGTTGGGTGACAAAGCCGATTCGTTTAACCAGCACCTGCAAAACGGGTTTTCTCCTTTTGGAGAACCGGTTGAGTCGGTTGAAATTCGAGGCCTTCGATTTTCGAAAATCGCGTTCGAGTTTGACGGTTTTGATTTCGATCTCGTGTTGGGAACTAAGGATGGCTTGTTCATAGTGGGTTTGGGTGCAGATTCGGTCGAAGGCGTTTTGTCACGGCATGCTGCGGGCAAAAATCCTGCTTGGCTGGCTAATTGCAGCTTAGGTAGCGAGCCTTGGGGGGAGAAGACAGAGTATCTTATGGTCGATGTCAAAAAGACGGTCGCGCACGTTGGAGAGTTGGCGCACACTTGGGAATCGATGAATGTGCGAGAAGTGACTACCATCGAGATGTCGACAGGGCGCACGCAAGATGGAGTTCAGCATCGCTTGATCATCAATGGTGGCCAAAAGCTGCGCGGAATCGCCGCGTACAAACAAGTCGATTTTTCTAAGTTCGACTACATTCCCGACGACGCTCAGGTAAGCATGGTGTATGGTTTGGAACCTGAAAAAAGCTATCTTGAGTTCGTTGGCCAGCTCAAAGAGTTAGATGAATTTGCATATGAGAATTTTGTAGAAGCTGAGAACTATATCCAGCGAGAACTGGATATCAACGTCCGCAAAGACGTGTTTGCCAATTTGGGTTCCAATCTATCGTTCCATATGGCGTTAAATGATGACTTGCTGGGCGGTATGGTATTTTCGGTCGACATTAAGAACAAAGCGGCTTTGGTAAATGTGATCGAGAAATTGCTTATGATCGTCCAAACTCAAGTTGATGAGGGCGAATATTACGGCCCCAAGCTTCGCCTTTGGAATGTAGGAAAACATCGAGTTGGTAGTTTTATTGAAGGCTACTTTATTGTGGAGCCTTGTTGGTGCATCACGGGCGAACGGTTGATCGTGGCGCTTTCTCCAGAGGCGATGCGGACGAGTCTGGCTGCGCCTACCGCCAAACCTATGTTCGATGCTGAATTCACGAAGTTGTTTCAACGACCATCCGGTGTCGCCAGCGGTGGCAACGAAAAACTGGTCTTCGCTGGGTACGTGGATGTGAAGACGATCGCTCAGGTCGTTTACCCGCTCGTTCGAGCTGGTTTTACCAGTTTCAAATCGAACGCGGATCAAGAGTTTAGTTACGATCCGGTTGAGAAGAAGGTGGGTGAAATGTTAGTGAATATGGAATTGCCACCATTGCGGACGATCGTCAACGGTCTTGGTCCAGGAATTCTAGCGGTTCGATTAAACGACAACGGTCTTGAATACGAATTCTCGCACACCCTACCTGTTTTGACTCCGGTCGGTTCACTGGCAACCAGTTTTGTATGTTCTCTACCTGCGATCAACAGCGATTCCGGCAGTGCGGATGGCAGTGCGGATAAAACGCAGATGAATCTTCGTCAGGTCCAACTTGCTTGTTTGAATTACGAGATGAAGAATGGCCACTTTCCAACGGATGAGATGGAAAAGATTCGTGGAGGGTCCGATAGCCCGTTGGCCAAAGCACTGTTGAAGGCTGTGGATGAGATCAACGAAAAGATTTTCGGGCCGGTAGAAATCTTGGCTCCGACCTATAGTGACGGTAGTACTGATATGGCGATGCCTATCGAAGATCCAAGCGAATGGGAGAAGGCGGAACCTGAGTCCGAGGACTTTGGATCGAGCAAGCGATGAGCTAAGCGAGACGATTTGATTCGCTCGCCGTTGTGCTCCAAGCAGTAACCTCAATATATTTTCAAGGCCCTCTCGGCGTTTACCGCGAGGCCCGCCGGTGGTTTGAAAGTCATTCTTCAAAAACATTAGAATAAGGTTAGAGCAATGAAGCTGAAAGCGTCTGTTTACGTAGTGATGGCAGGATTCTTTTTTTGTTTTTTATGCCAATCTAGCGAGGGACAAGAATCGCCGAATGGAGAACCATCGGCGGTAGAGCAAAAACGAGAACTAGACGTTTCGTTCATTCCGTCAGACTTTTGCGCCGCAATCGTTGTTCACCCTGCTCGCATGGCAGAATCCGGCGTGGTTAGCAAACTACCGATTGATGGCCTCTTCCAAAAATTTATTGGGCTGACCGGATTTGATATTCGGGATGTCGAACAACTCGTTGCCTTTGTTGATCCGATGCCCGGCGGCAACGTGGGTGCCTTTCCGGCCGCGGTCATCCGTTTTTCGAATGACGTTGATGTTCTCCAAACCCTTTCGCCTCGGTTGGATGATCTACAGGAGCAGGCGTTTGCCGAGCGCATTTATTGGACCAGCAAAAAAGCGGGTATGGCAGGCACGCTGCTTGGAATTCACGCCATCGACAAGCGAACCGTTGTCGTAGCTCCTGAAGCGACTTTGCAACAAATGTTGACTGTTGGAAAAGTCGAAAGCCCGCTGGTTAATCGCCTGAAAAAAATCGACCTCAACAACGACGCTGTGTTGGTAATGGCGTTCGAACCGGTACGTGCGATATTCAAAATGATAGCAAGTGTTGAGGATATTGATAGAATTCCACCGCCGATCCAACCGTTGCTAAGCCTGCCTCAGGACGCAAAGTCCCTCACGATTGAGCTAAGTCTCAGCGGCGACTCGTTATTGACACTCGCCTTCGAGCCGAATGTAGATGTCGATTCGGAAGCACGAGTGACTATCGTCGCAAAACACGTGCACGATTTGCTCAAAGACCTTCAGGAGAATACTGCACAACAACTGCAAGAACAATTGCCGCCAGTTGCCAAACTTGTACAGCAGTTAGTGGATGGTATTAACGTTGACAAAGAAAACGGTCAGGTTGTTATGCGTATCAAACGCCCTGAGGATTTGCTGGAAACCATTGAAAAAATCGCGCCGATGGTCCAAGCACAGATGCCAGGCGAAGCGAGTCCCCAACCATCACGATAACTGCCAAATAGGTTGAGGTGATCGTGAACCAAACGTTAATCACTCATTAAATCGCCCGTCTGCGGCACTTCGCTCCAGCTACCTGCCTCAAGCTCCACTCCACAGCTCTCCAGCTGGCAGCGAATCCCAGCAATAATGTTCTGATTTTGACTATATACGGCGATCGAGTGCTTTTTGCATCCATCAGAGCCCAGTTCGAATTCGGACAAGTAATCGGGGCTACCCACCTTCGACGAGATGCGATG
>CAZDBA010000202.1:0-7390 GCA_964503615.1 uncultured Pirellulaceae bacterium | reverse complement strand
TCTTTCTTGCCAGAACAACTGGTCAATGAGATCACTAATAATACCAGACCGAGAGGTTTCAAAAACAGATTGAACATGTCAGGGGAAATTCTCCAGGGAGTTGTGCGTAGGCAAGTAGGTGAGTAATAGGGCTTTAGATTAGCCCCATTATTTATAGGCAAAATCAGTCACCTGCAAAGCCCTCCCACCCCACGATTATTATTCCGAAACCGGATTCTCAGTTTGCGTAAATGGATCGGCCACCAGCCTTCCATACAAGCCCATAGCACGGAGCGATTTACAAACTCTCAAAAAACCCTCGCTCGCGCTTCGGGCTTGTATTGGGCGTTAATCTTCTGTTCTATCCGGACTGCTGAAAGGCGTATCTCCGTTTTCTGGTGAGCTCGCCGAACTCGGCGAGCAGGCTCCTGACAGTCAGGTAGGTGCAGTGCCGCCACGCGGAAAAAAGACAGCTTGGATAAACATATAGATCATGAACGCGGCCATGAAAAAAAAGAAGCCGTACTTGTTCATGCGGTCGTTAGCCGTTGGTTCTGACGGTCCACTACCGCTGGTCTCCGGCGCCTGGGGTTGCGACGGCCCATCGGGCACTTGCACATCTTCACAGGATGGGCATCCCTGACCGTCTTCCGCGCAATCATTCTGCCGGGCAAGAGCACCCTGCGCGCTCCCTACATTACCAATATGGGTAATGGGAAATTCGTGAGTCGAAGAATCGGAGCCGGGTGGTTTCATACCCTGATTCTACCACGCTCGAATAAGCGGCAACCGGTCAAAAGACCCATTTTGCTTCAGAAATTAAAGCGGTATTTCACCCTATCGTTCAATCCTGATACCATTTGTGATGAATCTTGCAAATGAGAAGCCAGCATGAAATGCCATATTACGTTACCCGACTGGGCAATCGCAGAAACGAAGCAATTGCCAAAGTTCATTACCGATCTCGAAGAGCGGATGCGCGCAGTGATCCATTTTTCTCAGCTGAATTTTGAAAACGAAACAGGCGGACCTTTTGCTGCTGGTATTTTCGAAAAGCAAACGGGCAAGCTGATTACGATTGGCGTGAATCGAGTCGTTCCGATGAACATGTCCTCTGCACACGCTGAGATCGTTGCCATTTCGATGGCCCAACAAATCCTGAACACGTTCGACCTGGGCGGCCCCGGAATGGCGGAGCACGAGTTGGTAGTAAACGGTCGCCCCTGCGCGATGTGTTTCGGCTCTATCCCCTGGTCCGGCGTTCGCAGCGTCGTCGTGGGTGCATCGGGTGAGCAGATCGAAGAACTAACCGGTTTCGATGAGGGGCCAATCCACCCAAGCTGGCAATCCGAATTAAGAAAACG
Source organism: uncultured Pirellulaceae bacterium (assembly GCA_964503615.1). Taxonomy (GTDB): domain Bacteria; phylum Planctomycetota; class Planctomycetia; order Pirellulales; family Pirellulaceae; genus CAZDBA01. The sequence goes on along the minus strand of CAZDBA010000202.1, from coordinate 6,047 downwards.
CGGCATCGAAGTGACGGAAAACATTCTGGCTGAAGAAGCTTGTGAGGTTTTCCGCAAGTTTCGTGACAGTGATTCGCCAGTCTACAACGGAAGATCTAACTGAACATCTGGTCGTATGCTTCTGTCTCGGTCGCTGCAAATTCCGTAGCAGAATCGATTTCGCCTTGGTTGGTCGTCAAATCAAACTCCAGTAGAGATCGAGCAGTTCAACTTCCTTGAGTAATTTTGTTTCTTTGCGTTAAGACTGTAAAGCTGACTTGATTCGACCATAAACATCATCCGGAGCCCCGTGCCCGTCGATCTCGTACAACAAATTCGATCCACGATAAAAATCAATTAGCGGTTTGGTGGTAGTTTCGTAGATTTCCAAACGGGTGGGAATTGCGTTGGGATGATCCTCAGGACGAGGGACTTCTGCATCAGAAAAACGATCGGACAAGCGATCAACCAGCACGTTACGCTTGACCGAAAGAGAAAACACTGCGTTCAAAGGACGAGTGAGCCCCAGAATAGCAGGGAGGTTTTCCGCCTGAGGAATTGTGCGGGGAAATCCATCCAGGATGAATCCGTTTTTGCAATCGGCTTGCTTGATTCGCTCGCCCACCAATTGAATCATCGTTTCATCGTCAACGTAGCCACCAGCATCCAACCCGCTGGCGATCAAGATTCCCAAAGGTGTTCGGTCAGCTTTTGCTTTTCGAAGAATTTCGCCGGTTGATAAATGAGGGATCTTCAAATCAGCTGAAAGCAGTTGGCATTGGGTGCCTTTGCCGGCCCCCGGAGGTCCGATAAAAACAACATGCATTGCAATTTCCTTTACCTGCTTGGTGCCAGTTTGGTCAGCCTCGACATCATCATTGTCATCGAGACGACTAGTTCTCGCTATAGAGCCCTTGCATAACAACCATATCCTTCACCCAAACTGGATTGCCACTATCGCCTTGGTACTCTTTAATGCGCACGGTGTATTCCATATCCAACTCAGGTGTAAAGTCTCTAATACCTGGGAAGTTGTCCGTTTTCCAAGGGGCATCTTTGTTGATTCGCACCCAACTCTCGTTGTATTTTACCTCGCGCCATACCAGCCCGTTGGCAGTATTGCGAATATCAATAAAACGACGTTTTCCTTCTCCACCAAATTGGACTTCGGCAGTTGCCGTGCCGGAAAATAACAGTGTTCCGCCTGCGCCACTGAGGGTTAGCTGCTGGTCTTTGATTTGAAAGCGATTAACGCCGCTTAAAATTTCTTGAAGCTCTGAATCTGCATCCATTAGGGCTGGTGCACAGGCTCGCTTAGTTGAAATCCATTGGCCGACGCTAATATTGTCGTCCGTATCAGCACCCACTGCAAAACTGCTACTTGCATTATTACAACCACCGGTGAGCTGAATTCGCTGGTCGACAAACGAAAGTTTATAGCGTTTAGCGGCAATACCTGAGGATAGCGTTTGGCGAACTTCGTTTTCCCCGTCCCCAACACTCACAAGCGTCCAGTTCATCGTTGCCAGTTTTTCGCCGCTTGATCGAGAGTCAGCTGATGAGTCGTCTTTGCCCACTGGTTCGTCTTTGGCTGCAACTTCGTCTTGGGAGGCCTCATCGCCTTGGGAGGCCTCATCATCTTGGGGTGCTGAGTCACGAGCTACTGAGTCATTGGAGGCATCGCCATTACTTTCGTTCGGCGAACTACTGGCAGCACAACCGACAATCAAAAAGCCACCTAAGACCGCGCCGACCAAAAAACAAGCGTTAATCTTGTGTTTCATAGATCACCCGTGATGGTTTGGCACAGGCGCAAGAACCCGGCCGAATGTTACTCAAGCAAGCCTTTGTAATTTCGCATGACCAAATGGCTGTCGATTTTCTGCACCAGATCAAACGCAACACTCACGGCGATCAGCAAACCTGTACCACCGTAAAAGTTGGCGACCATGAAATCTACATGGAGCAGTTTGGAGATGATCGTCGGAATCACAGCAACAAGTGCAAGGAAACCTGCACCCACGTAGGTGATCCGCTCGATCACATTTTCAAGATACTCAGCCGTTCGACGACCGGGACGATATCCAGGGATAAACGTACCGTTGTCTTTGAGGTTTTGAGAAATCTCTTGTGGATTGAACGTGATCGCAGTCCAGAAGTAGCAAAAGAAGTAAATCATGGCGATGTAGACCAAGTTGTAGATCATCGACAGAGGATCTTGCAGCACCCGGCCAAGATTAACCATCATGCTGCCGAACATGTTCTCGCCAAATCGGTCTCCCAACCATTGCAAAAGGAATGGAGGAAGCATCAACAACGAGCTGGCAAAAATGATCGGCATAACGCCAGCTTGGTTTACACGCAGTGGCATGTACTGTCGCGTTCCGCCGTAGACTTTACGCCCACGAACATGTTTCGCACTTTGCGTAGGGATCCTGCGTTGGGCGAGCGTTATAAACACCACTCCCACGACAACCCCCACAAATATTAGTATGAGCGCGATCATCTTCTCGATTCCGACCTGCGGACTGGTCAAGCTCATCAGCTCAAACCGGGCACCACGCAACAGGCCGAAAAGGGCACCTGGCATTTGAGCCACGATACCAGCCATGATCAACAAACTGATTCCATTGCCGATTCCATACTCGTCAATCTGCTCTCCCAGCCACATCAAAAAGATAGCGCCGCAAGTCATAATCATGATGGCGCAGAACTGCCAAAAGAGCGTTAAACTATCGCCTCCTCCATGAAATGTCGCAGAGGTAAGGTTAGAGCCCATGACAAACAGCCAGAGGAATCCCGCACTTTGTATTAAGCATAAGAAGAGAGTCAAGTACCTTGTGTACTCGTTAATTTTCTTTCGTCCCGCTTCGCCCTCCTTTTTCAACTCCTCAAGGGGACCGTAAACGGAACCTAAAAGTTGAAGGATAATGGCAGCGGAAATGTAGGGCATGATGCCCAAGCCAAAGATAGTTGCCTGGTTCAGCGAGCTGGCGCTGAAAACAGCAGCCTTTTCCATAAAAGTTCCCAGAGCGGAACCTTCCATCGATTTCGTGAACTCACTCATTGCTGCCTGGTCGATCATCGGCAAAGGAACCTGATAACCGACTCGGTAAACAAACAACAAAAACAGCGTCAGGAATACCTTCCTACGCAGTTCCGGGATCGTGAAAATGATCCTAAGTTTTTCAAACATTTCGTTCTTCCTGTCTCTTAACCTTCCTAGGTCAAGAGAAACGTGATTTGGGGCATTTGAAAGCGATTACGAATCACTTTCCGATGCGAATTCCGCCGGATTCCGTAGACCGATTCTCTTACTAAAGCAAGTTCGCAGCAATAGCGAATAGGCCCAAGAGGCAAATTAATCGCCGCTTGACCTGTCCGTTTTATCCGTTAGGCCTTTTGAGCTTTTGGCTTCATCTTGTTCTTGACGACTGGCTTTTTGCCTTCCAGAACAATCGCTTCACCGCCGGCTTTCTCGATCTTTTCTTTTGCCGACTTGCTGAAACGATGAGCCGAGACCTTTAGTTTCTTTGTCAAATCACCATCGCCAAGGATCTTAAGAATGTCGAAGCGGTAGGCTGCGAGGTTCTTTTCCTTGACAGATTCAACGGTGACTTCTTCGCCAGCCGCGAAGGCAGCTTCCAAGTCACCTACGTTTACGGCTCCGACCTTGAGGGCCCATTTGTTATTGAATCCGCGCTTGGGAACACGACGGAACATCGGCATAGCTCCACCTTGGAACGATACGTGTTGCGACGAACCTGAACGAGAAAAGTAACCTTTGTGTCCACGGCCTGAAGTCTTGCCCAACCCGGAACCGGTTCCACGTCCTAAACGTTTCTTGCGTTTGTTTTTGGTAATGCCAACATTGACGTCATGGATTTTCATAGTTCAATTCCTCGTAGACGCTCAACGTCTTCTTTGGTTCTCATTTGCGTCAATGCGTTGATTGTCGCTTTGACAAGAGTCACTGGATTGTTGCTGCCGAAACTCTTGGTCAAAATATTTTTGATTCCTGCTGCCTCACAGACTGAACGAACCGCTTCGCCAGCAATCACACCGGTACCAGGACCAGCCGGCATCAAGACGACTTTTGCTGCTCCGTAACGGCCTTTGGCTTCGTGCGGAATAGAGCCTTCGACCAGGGCGACATCAATCATGGATCGAGTAGCCTGTTTGTTGGCCTTCTCTACGCTTGGCGGAACTTCGTTCGCCTTTCCATAGCCGCAACCGACTTTGCCTTTTCCGTCACCGACGACAACCATCGCCGCAAAGCTGAAACGACGTCCACCCTTGACTACCGCCGCACAGCGTTTGATTTTCACAGTGCGCTCGATGAGGCCAGATTCGTTTTCTTTGTTCTGTTGTTGATTTCTGCCTTGTTTTGCCACGGCTAGTTTCTCTTTTTAAATCTGATGATTTTGAGTTGCGTCCAAGTTTTACAATTCCAAGCCAGCTTCGCGGGCCGCGTCGGCAACCTGTGCCACACGTCCGTGATACTTGAACTGACCACGGTCAAAGATGACTCGTTTGACACCTGCCGCTTTGGCCTTTTCCGCAAGTGTCTCTCCGATCAACTTTGCAGCTTCACAGTTTCCACCGTTTTTGCATTTACCAGACAAATCTTTGTCGCGAGTACTGGCCGAACAAATAGTGGTACCCGAATCGTCGTCGATCAACTGGGCATACATATGTTTGTTGGAACGGTGAACGCTCAAACGTGGATGATCGGCGCTGCCACGCAATTTCTTACGGACACGGTTCGTTCGACGCCAACGTCTCAGGTTAAGTGATTTTTGATGTTTCACGATTATCTATCCGCCGAAGCGGCCTCTTAAAATTCATGGCCAACGTGGCTGTTATTCACGAAGGCGAATTAATGGTTTGTATGTTCTGGTGCAAAACCAAAGTTACCAAGCAAACGACCCATCGTTCACTAAGTCGCAGCTTTACCTGCCTTGATCTTGATGTGTTCTCCGAGGTATCGAATCCCTTTACCTTTGTAAGGCTCCGGTTTCCGAAGTGCTCGAACTTCTGCAGCGAACTGACCCACAAGTTGCTTGTTGCAACCCTTGACGTCAATGTGCGTGTTGTCGGGGCAGGTGACTTCCAGCCCAACAGGAATCTCTTTTTTCAGTTCGTTAGCCAGACCAACACGCAAGGAAAGCGTCTTGCCTGAAACGTTGCAGACGTAACCTACGCCTTGCAGTTCCAGCTTCTTTTCGTATCCCTCTTTGCACCCAATGATCATGTTATTGATCAAGGCGCGTGTGAGTCCATGAAACGCTCGCGCGCCTCTGTTTTGGCTGACTCGCTCGACGACAACGTTCTTCCCTTCATCGTCCAGTTTGACTGCGACTTCGGGGCGGTGATCGTAAGAAAGTTTGCCCTTGGGGCCCTCAACGTTGACAGTACCACCGTTGACTTTTACGGTGACGCCGCTCAACACGGGGACTGGTTTGTTTCCGATTCGTGACATGACTTAATTCTTTATTCCAATGTCCAATCCGCAGCGATCTTGCATGCGGCTCATTCTGGTTACCAAATCTGGCACAATACTTCGCCACCAACCTTCTGCTGGCGAGCTTCTCGATCACTCATCACACCACGACTGGTGCTCAGAATGCTGATACCCAATCCGTTAAGGACGGGGCGAAGGTCCTTGGCTCGCGAGTAAACTCGACAGCCAGGTTTGCTGACCCGTTTGATGTGGCTAATTACTTTTTCACCACCGGGGCCATATTTTAGTTCGATGTTGATGTTGCCTACCGGTTCGGTTTCGGGCTCTTCTTCGCTCCAATCCCAAATGTAGCCTTCGCGCTTAAGCACTTCGGCTACGCCACGTTTCATTTTGGAAACGGGGATTACAACATTTGGCCGTTCAACGCTTACCGCATTGCGTATGCGTGTGAGCATGTCGGCAATAGGGTCAGTCATCATAGTCGCATATTCCTTATTCGATTCGCATTAATCACAAGCGAATTAATTTGTGGTTACCAACTCGCCTTGCGAACACCAGGGATAAGTCCCTGATCAGCCAGCTTACGGAAGCAGATTCGGCAAAT
>CAZDBA010000201.1:0-7441 GCA_964503615.1 uncultured Pirellulaceae bacterium | reverse complement strand
CAATTCAGTTTGAACCCCGTTTTTTTATTTAAAATCAGCCAATATCACTTAAAAACCCGCGAAAACAACGGAACGAGTTCGTATAAGAATTCATCATAAATTGAAACTGATCGAGCGCAGGTGGGGTAAGATACACATTAGCGACAATTTCGGTTACGTTTCGTTTCTTTCGTATCGTTTCATAACGCCATATTTAACTAAAGGGGTCAACGCCGTGGCTAGTGAACTTGGCATTCTTGTGAATCGTTGTATGGACGGGCAGCAGAATGCTTTTTTTGAATTGATTCAGAGGTTCAAAGGTCCCGTTTTTGGACTCTGCTATCGAATGCTTGGTCAACGTGAAGAGGCCGAGGATGCGACTCAGGAAACATTTGTCCGCGTTGTAAGAAACTTGCATCGCTGGGATCCCGAGCGAGCTTTTGAGCCTTGGCTGTTGACGATTGCGGGTAACCGCTGTCGGACTCGACTGGCAAAAAGAAAGCGGCGACCGAAATCTCAAACACTGGATTATCCAATTCAGGATTCGTCTCACCTAAACGCCGATGCCGAACAGTTGGCGGAAGAAGTAAATGTTGCTTTGACTACGGTTCGTGAGCAGTACAAGCAGGCGTTTTTACTGTTTTACAAAAAACAATGTAGTTATGCTGAAATCGCAGAACAATTAGAGGTGCCTCTGGGTACTGTCAAGACATGGGTTCACCGTGCACGGCGTGAGTTGATTGAAAGACTAAAGATTCGAGGGACGATCAATGGATAATTTTTTGGATTGCAATCGTTTTGAAGAACGCCTTCAAAGTTTGATGGACCAGCATGTTGGACTGGCCAGTGATACACAGGTTCAAAACCACGCTAAAGGTTGTGAGTGTTGCGGTAAGCTGTTGAATGATTTTTTGGCACTTGAAAAAACGCTTGGTAAAGTGTTTTCTCCTAATGCCAATGATCGGATTTTTGGAGTTGATGCCAGCGGGGATGTTCAGGTTGGTTCGTCAGCACGTTCACATTCTTTAGGCCTTTCCACTAAAAGGAGTCGAGCGACTCACTGGATGATGACTGGTTCTGCAATGGCGGCCGCAGCTATTTTGCTGTTGTTGGTTCCGAATTGGATGGTGGGAGATCGTTCTGTCGCTGATGAAGGTTCTGATGTCGTGGTTGCCTCTCTGGATACCGAGCCCTCAGCGACAGAGCTAGTGACCGAGCCTGGTGCACAACTGTCTGCTCAAGAAAATATGCAATATCGTTCTGGAATGGTGCAGACGCTTCCCGTTCCCCTTCGCAGCGTGTATGGTTATGCCGCAGAGCTGCCCGGAGTTCGACCTTTTGAATGTTCTGTAAACGTGACGATCGAGATGCTACAAAGGTCTTTTGGGCGTTTCGCAGGTGAAAAGCAAGTCGAAGAAGATCCCGATCTGGGGCATTTTCTTTACAATGGGCAGCAAAGAATGGCTTGATGCAGCGTTGTTGCGACGTATTCAAAAGGCAACGCTTTTTTATAAGCTATGTTTTTGAACAAAGCCTTCCCGCACCCCGTTGCCAGATGACGGGCTGTAAAAAAACTCTTTGGTCACCTTGGGGCATCGCTTTCGCCGAGCGAAAGGTTCCTGTGACAGTTGTGGGACAAACCCTAATAGATTTTGCTGAACATGTTACTTACTCGTCGCCGATTTTTTCAGTTGACTATTGCCGGTGGAATTGCGACTGCTGGTTACACCTGGAAGATCGAGCCCTATTGGATTGCTTATCAAAACGTCGATATGCCGATCCCTCATCTTCCGGATAGCTTGGTTGGCAAGACCTGCATCCAGCTCAGTGATTTGCATATCGGAACACGAGTAGACGAAGGCTACTTGCTGCGACAGTTCGAGTACGTGGAAAGTCTTAAACCGGATTTCGTATTCTATACCGGTGATTTTGTTGACTTCGCGGACAAAGCCCACTTCGCCCTTATGGATAGGATTATTTCCAAAGCGCCTCGCGGTCTGATCGGAACCGCTGGAGTACTTGGCAATCATGATTATCCGCACATCTCCACTCAAGCACCGATCACTCGGCGAATCGAAGGTCGCTTGAACGATGTGGGTATCAATATTCTTCGCGATTCGACCATCCAGTTGGGCGACCTGCGTGTGGCGGGGCTGGAGGACTTTTGGAGTTCACAGTTTCGGGTCGAGACTGCACGTGATGCAATTCTCGATACTGGGAATGAGAAACCTTCGATCGTGCTTTCTCACAATCCAGACACTGCCGACTTGAATATCTGGAGAGGTTTCAAAGGTTGGATTCTTTGCGGACACACGCATGGCGGACAATGTGTGTTTCCATTGGTGGGAGCTCCAATCGTGCCAGTCCAGAACCGGGACTACGTTTCGGGGCTCTTTAAGCTGGATCAGAACCGAAAGATGTATGTCAACCGAGGTGTCGGTCATACTTTCCCAGCCCGCTTCTGTGCCCGACCAGAGATCACGGTCTTTCGCATGATGAAAGCTTAAACCCAATTGAGTTGGGCTCGGCCTAAAACAAAATTGCCTGTGTCGGGCGCCCATGCTTGAGGGAAGTCAACCACGGATGTAGGTAGATCTGTGGTCAAGGTTGCCAGCCATGCTGATTGAGCTCTGGCGAATCCACTAGGTGCAATTCATGCGTGTGTTTTCAACTTAAAACGAATCTTGTTCCTACAACCGGTACAGACCGCTTCTTTGCCTAGCCGGAAAAGTTTCTCCAGCCTTATTTTTCTTTTTCAAATGCCTGACCTGTTCACGTGTCTTATTTTTCCACGTCAACAGAACGCACACGTGCTGTGCATTGAAATAGAAAACGGGGAATTCCATGGCCAAAGCGACCAAAGCCAAAGCGTCTAAAGCGAAAGCTAAGACCAGCAAGTCAAAATCAACCAAAACCGCAAAAGCGAAAGCGACCAAGTCAAAGGCGAAAAAGCCATCGCGACCTGCGGCCAAGGTCAAGGCTGACAAAGCAGACACTGCTGACAAAGCTGAATTACAGAAGCTGGACGAAACGGGACGTCGCGTGGAAGAAAAGCCCGTCAAGAACGATCGTCGCAAGAACCACCGTCGACGTCACATTGATCCAACAACTTGCGAGCGTGAATACAAAGACGCAGAGATCGAATTCATGCATGCATTGGACGAGTATAAGCAAGCCAGTGGTCGTATGTTCCCAACTTGCAGTGAGATTCTTGAAGTACTCACAAAGCTGGGCTACCGTCAGGTTGCAGAACCTCAGGAGCTTTATAGCCCGGACTCACAAACAAACGCTGAGAAAAGCGAAGAAGATATCGAATTCGAAGACTCTGATCTGGAGCCAGTCGAATAAAGCCCTGTCGAACTATCGAATAAAGGGAATGCTGGCATTCACGTTAGCTAATCACATAACCTGGAAAAAGCCGCACATTGCTTTGTCAATCGTGCGGCTTTTTCAATAGTTAAACGGACTTTGAGTACCGCCACTCTGTTTTGTGAGCTTCGCCACCGCTTGCCAGCGTTGGATCGTGGTTACTTTGCTTCTTGAGCTTTTCTGAATGGTATTGCGGAGGTTTTCAAAAATACCTAAAAGCGTCGCAATTCCTTACATCTTTTGGAAAGAATTACGCTTGCTCAAACAGCCAGCTCTTCGGGTTGAACTTATGAAACTGACGAAATTACAAGCAATCGTTGCAATGGTTTTGATTTGCCCGCTTTTTGTATGCGGATGCAATTGGTCTGCGACCCGGCACAACACGTTGGGCCGTGAATCATTTCTTAACGGTCAGTTTTCACAAGCGATCAATCAGTTTCAGCAGGCGTTGAATCGTGAGCCTAACAATCCGGATGCTCTCTACAACATGGGCGTCACCTATTTTACGCTTGGCAAGCAGTCTCGAAATACGCAGTGGATTGGTCAAGGCGAACAATTGTTGCGTCAGTCGATCGCTCAAAACGATCAGCACGTTGACGCGCATCGGTCGTTAGCTGTGTTGCTGGTTGAGAGCGGCAGACGTAGCGACGCTTTGGACTTGCTAAACACTTGGCAACAACGACATCCCGAATCGAGTGAGCCGTTAGTGGAGCTTGCCCGACTTTATCAAGAGTTCGGTGATCAGACTCAAGCAACCAACTTGCTCGCAAACGCACTCCAGGTCGATGGCACAAACATCAGAGCGCTAAAAGCGATGGGGCATGTGAGGGAGTTGCAAGGGCAGTACAACTTGGCTTTGGACAACTATCTTCGTAGTTACCAATTGGATTCACGCCAAGTTGACGTGGCGACCAAGATAAGCGAAATGCAAACTCGAATTGCTCAGGCCACTACGAACAATCCCGCAACGGGTCTTCTGAACAGATAGTTAGGGACTGTTCGGTACCGATAGTGTTGTGTCGAGGGTGGTAAGCCACCCCTTTCTTTATCCTTCTGATTTTTGCGTCGGCAATTAGGCAGTTTTGCCTGCGCCGATTTCCGATAGCAAAATAGATACCCCTTAGATGCCCCTTTAAGTTGTTGGGTAAATAATCGTTTCATCTTTTTCGATTGTGATTGTCCAAGCCTTCTTTTTTGAATCTAAGAGGGCTAAAATCTCGACCACTGCAACGGCATCTTATTTATCTTTATGAAAGCTGATGACACTTACATCGACTTCTCGTGCTCTAAATTTCTCGGCCGGACCCGCTGTCTTGCCCCTTCCTGTTCTTGAACAAATCCAAGCGGAGTTACTGTCGCTACCCGGCGTCGGCAGTAGTGTCATGGAGATTAGCCATCGAAGCCCTGCTTTCGATGCGATCCTTGAGGATGCGACTTCGCGTGTGCGAAAGCTGATGAATATCTCGGATGACTACGAGGTGCTTTTTCTTCAGGGAGGTGGCCGATTCCAGAACGCCATGATCCCTATGAATTTTTTGACCGACTCGGTTCAAACCGCCGACTATGTGGTGACTGGGACTTGGGGCAAAAAAAGCGCGGCAGAAGTTCCACATTTTGGCAAGCTCAACGTGGCTTGGGACGGTTCTTCGACTGAGTTCAAGACCCTGCCAACAGCAGACCATCTCAATTTGACCGATGGCGCGGCGTATGTTCATTACACCTCCAACGAAACGATCCAAGGCGTCCAATTCCCTGAAACGCCCGACTTCGGATCGGCTCCGTTAGTGTGCGATCAATCGTCCGACATTCTCTGTCGAAGTATCGATGTATCCAAGTACGGTTTGATCTACGCGTGTGCTCAAAAGAATATCGGAGTTGCTGGCGTCACTTTAGTCATCATGCGACGGGATTTGTTGGAGCGTTCAGGTGATCGACTAGCCGGTTACCTGAGTTATGCAGAACACTCAAAAGGTGGTTCACGTTACAACACACCTCCTACCTTTGCGATTTACGTTTTGGGTTTGGTCGCCAAATGGATCGAAGAATCGGGCGGAGTTGACAAGATTCACCAGAACAATTTGGCAAAGTCAAAAATGTTGTACGAGGTGATCGACGGTTCGGATGGCTTTTTCACGGGGCACGCCGATCCCGATTGTCGTTCGCTTATGAATGTCGTCTTCAAAATGCCTACCAGTGAATTGGACCAGAAGTTTGTCGATCAAGCTGTGGTCAATGGTATGACAACGCTCAAGGGCCATCGCTCGATCGGTGGTATTCGCGCTTCTATTTACAACGCGATGCCGATTGAGGGCGTTGAGACACTTGCTTCCTTTATGAAAGATTTTGTAAAAACTAATGCTTGATCAAGTTGAAAACCCTGCGGCTACACAAACTATGTCTGAAACAAAACGTGTTGTTGTCCTGGACAACATTGCCCCTGAAGGTCTCGCCATGTTGGATGCGGCTGAGGGAATCGAGTACGAAGTCCATGTAGGGCTTGCTGGCGAAGAGCTGAAATCGACACTCAAAAATTTTGATGGTGCGGTTTGTCGTAGCGGTGTCAAAATCCTGGGCGAATCGTTGGAGGGGAATCGTCGGCTCAAAGCGATTGTTCGCGCTGGAGTGGGAACGGACAACATCGACAAACCTGCGGCAACCCGTGCGGGAATTGTTGTGATGAACACACCCACTGGAAACACGGTCAGCACGGCAGAGCATGCGATGGCGTTGATACTGGGCTTGTCTCGAAACGTTGGCCCTGCCTACGCCAGTCTTGCTGAAGGAAAGTGGGATCGTAAAAAGTTCCAAGGTAGCGAGCTGCGAAATAAAACGATTGGCGTCGTGGGCTTGGGCCGAATTGGGCAAACGGTTGCTGAGAAAGCGGCTGCTTTCGAAATGAACATCGTCGGTTTTGATCCGTTCCTGCCCAAAAGCAAGGCGGCAGAGTTAGGGATCGAGTTGTACGAATCGGTCGACGAGATGTTGCCGCACTGTGACTACTTGACCGTTCACACTCCGCTTACGCCCGAAACAGAGGGGCTGATTGGTGAGAAGCAAGTCGGCTTGCTCAAGAAGGGCGCTCGACTGGTTAACTGTGCTCGTGGAGGGATCTACGACGAAGCGGCTTTGATTGCAGGGCTGGAATCAGGACATCTGGGCGGTGTTGCCTTGGATGTTTATCCAAACGAACCTTGCGTGGACAGCCCGCTTTTCAATATGCCGAACACGTTGTGCACTCCGCACTTGGGAGCCAGTACTGCAGAAGCTCAAAAGCAGGTCGCATTGGAAGCGGTCGAGTTGCTGATTGGCTACCTGTTAAAGTCCGAGATCAAGCATGCGGTAAACACGATTTCGATGGACCCCAAGACGCTAGATCGTATGCGACCTTATCTGAACGTCGCGCATCGTCTGGGAATGTTTTGCAGTCAATGGCAGGGAGGCGCTCTCGATAGTTGCGAACTGACTTGTACCGGTGAGATTGCCAGTGAGGATACACGAATCGTCACCGCGGCATTCTGTGCTGGCTTGTTGCAAAACGCAATGGACGACGTCAACATCGTTAGTTCTGAAACGACTTGTCGTGATCGAGGAATTGAGATCAAGCGTCAGTCGAGTCCAACTCGGGGCGCTTTTGCATCGTTGATTTCGGTCAAAGCGGTTACGGGCGATCAAGTTTTGAATGTTTCGGGAACCGTGTTTGGTACTAACATGCCGCGGATGGTTTTGTTGCAAGGCAATCCGATCGAAGCGTTTATTGACGGCAAGTTACTCGTGTTCTCGCACAAAGATGTTCCCGGCATTATTGCCAGCATCGGAAATGTGCTTGCCGGCGAGTCGGTCAATATCGCGCAAATGGCTGTGGGCCGAGTCGCTGCCGGTGGTGAAGCGTTTGGGGTCTTAAACCTGGATTCGAATCCCAGCGACGCTGCGTTGGCCAAGATGAGCGAGGACGGCAACGTTTTTGTGACTAAGTTGATCGAGCTGCCTGCGGCAGGTGAATTGCCTGAGTGGCTGGCGTAGATGGTCCGCGGAGTGTAAGCAAAGCTGTTTCCTCGCTAACGCCTTCGGGTTTCCATTTAAACGCTTCGGGTTT
>CAZDBA010000200.1:3792-7587 GCA_964503615.1 uncultured Pirellulaceae bacterium | reverse complement strand
AGATTGTTTAACCACTAATCTTCACTAATCGAACACTAATTTCGAGTGCTGTATTTTTGGAGCATGAAGCGGACCCCGTTTTTCGGACCACAGGCTTAGATAGAAAACTTGCTGGGATTCGCTCGATCCCATTTTGGGGCCTTCTTGCTGATCTTGTAAACGTTATGTAGGAAGATGGCGCCGGTTTGCAAAAACACAACAACAAAGCTGCTTCCTCGCTAACGCGTCGGGCTTCCAATTGCGCGCGTTCTTGGGAGGTTGCCAGGACTGTTTTCTTAACTGCCGATCGCTGCTCGCGCCATGCGTCGTCGTTCTGCTTCTCGCAGTAGCGATTTTCGCAGGCGGATGTTGCTGGGCGTGATTTCGACTAGCTCGTCATCTTCGATATATTCCAAGGCGACTTCTAGCGACATTAAACGTGGCGGTTTGAGAATGATGTTGTCATCCGAACCGGCCGCTCGCATGTTTGTGAGCTTTTTGGCTTTGATCGGATTCACTGGCAAATCGTTTTCACGTGCGTTTTCACCTACGATCATTCCTTCGTAGACTTCGTCGCCAGGTGCGATGAACATTTCGGCCCGCTGCTGCAAACCATCAATCGCAAATGCAAGCGCTTTGCCATTGGCCATCGAGATCATCACTCCGTTGGATCGGCGGGGTGGATCGGCGCCGCAAGGTTCGTAACGTTCAAAGCGGTGATTGATGATTGCAGTCCCTTGTGTTGCGTTCAACATTCGTGTTCGCAGACCAATCAAGCCACGTGAAGGGATCGAGAACGTAGCCAACGTGTACTCGCCACGGGCTTTCATTTCGGACAACTCGCCGCGTCTCGCTCCGACCATTTCCATGACAGGACCGAATTTCTCGGTGGGGACTTCAACATGCAAAATCTCAAACGGTTCGTGATCGACGCCATCGATCTTCTTAAAGACGACTTGCGGCTTGCTGACACTCAACTCATAGCCTTCGCGACGCATCGTCTCGATCAAGATCGAAAGGTGCAAAAGACCACGGCCGGCGACTCGAAAAGCGTCGCTGTTGTTGGGGTCCGAACGAAGCTTTAAGGCAACATTGCGTTCCAGTTCTTTTAGCAGACGGTCACGTACCTGACGTCCCGTCACGTATTTGCCTTCGCGTCCGGCCAGAGGTGAACTGTTAATGGTAAAAACCATCTCCAACGTTGGTTGGTCAACGGTCAGACGTGGCAAGCGGACGGGGTTTTCTACTCCTGAGATCGTATCACCGATTTCGACATCGTCCATTCCGACCAAGGCAACGACATCTCCGGCGTGGGCTTCCTCGACCTCTTTTCTACCAAGATTGTCGAACACCATGACTTTGCTGATCTTGCATTGTTGCTGTCGATCATCGGTCTGCATCATCAGAACTTGCTGGGACTTTTTGATGCTTCCACTGCGGATCCGCCCAATCGCGATTCGCCCAACGTATTCCGACCAATCGATTGTGGTGGTCATCATTGAGAACGATTCACTATCGTCAATTTCTGGAGGGTCGACTTTTTCCAGAATCAGATCCATCAAAGGTTGAATGGAGTCGGTGCGTACTTCTGGATCGGTCGTGGCGTAGCCTTCTTTGGCGGATGCAAAGATGTGTGAAAGTCCTTCCAAGTAGTCTTCGCCACCCAGGTCCAGGATCAATTCAAACGTTTCATCAACGACCTCCAGCGCGCGAGCATCAGGTTTGTCGATCTTGTTTACGACGACGATAGGACGCAAGCCGACCTCGATCGCTTTGCTAAGCACAAACCGAGTCTGCGGCATGGGGCCTTCTGCGGCGTCGACCAGTACCAACGCACCGTCTGCCATCTTCAACACGCGCTCGACTTCGCCACCAAAGTCGGCGTGACCTGGCGTATCGATCACGTTGATCTTTACGTCTTTGTAGTTGACCGCAATGTTCTTGGCCAAAATCGTGATCCCACGTTCCCGCTCCAGTTCATTGCTGTCGAGGATCTGTTCCTGTGAGAGCTGTCCGTCGCGAAACTCACCAGTCTGTCTGAGCATGCAGTCAACAAGCGTTGTTTTGCCGTGGTCGACGTGTGCGATAATTACGATATTTCGAATGTCAGAGCGGTTCATTTTCGGTCTTCGAAGAAGTTGGGGAGGGCGTAGTCGAGCGAATTGCCATAGTTGTGTAAATAGCTAATCCAAGCCAGAGGTTCGCAATGCAGAGACAAGGGCTGCTGGCATTCGGCCAAGCCGTTGCAGGCCTCGACTGGAAACGGGAGAAACCGGTCCTTTAAGGCCGGGGCGAGGGGTTGGTAATTCGGCTAAAGGCTATGTTGCCTTTGGGACTTAAGCAGCAAATAGCTCCGAAGGAGCGAAAGCGCCTAGCCATCGGCATCAGCTGGTCACATGAAACAGACCTACCTCAGCCCGAATGGGGCGACATTCTTGGTCTGTCCCTTCAGGACGTCTCAGGACTAACGATGCCTACTCAGAGGAGAAGCAGTACAGGTTTTCCCAAGTTCGAATGTAGATTTTGTTGCCAGCGATTGTTGGTGATGCGGTGATCTCTTCGCCCAGTTCGTTTTCGGCGAGGACTTTGCCGGAGTCGCCGGGTTCCAAGACAATCACCGTCCCTTTGCGACCTGTGATATAGATCCGCCCGTCGGCGAATACCGGCGTGCTGCGATGACGGTCGGCAAACATTCTATCGCGGAAAACTTTTTCGCCCGTCTCCGCATTGTGGATATTCATGATTCCACTTACGTCGGCAAGATAAACGTATCCGTCGTGGATTAACGGGCTGGCAACGTCAGGCGTGCCTTTTGCCAAAGTCCAAAACTTTGCTTCGGCGTCGCCTGTGACGTCTCCTGACAAACTTGGTTTGAGCGCGATCACTCCGTTCTTTTTGGCGCTCGGTACAACCAACATACCATCGGCGAATGTGGGTGAAGCCACGAACCTAAGCGTGTTCACGTACGCCGGGCCTTGGGGGTTTAGCCCACCGCACCGCCATAGCTCACTCCCGTCCTCAAACGAATGCCCGATTACGTAGTCAGCGCCATGTGTCACCAGGCACTCGTTGTCTTCGTCATGAATGATGATGGGAGAGGCATAGGAATGCACGTTCTCCTGGACGCCATCCGTCTTGCGAATGTGGTGCCAAAGTTCTTCGCCGGTTTCACCGTTGAGCGCGACAACATGCCCGCGACTGGGCGCTTTGCCCCTCTTGCCGTGAATCAATTGCAAGTAAACGTTGCCTTCGTGAATGATCGGGGTCGAAGACATTCCGAACATAATGTTGAATCGACCGTATTTCTTTTGCAGGTCGACTACCCAAACCGGCTTGCCTTCCATTGTAAAGCACTCGATAAACCCGGCTCCTGTATTGGCCCAAACGAAATTGCCATCGGTCGAAGGCGAAGGACTTGCCGCACTTGCTCCGTCACGGAAATCAGCGTTCTCTCCTTTCAGGACTCTGCTCCAATTCAACTGGCCCGTTGCGGCGTTAAAACAGTGCAGTTCCAGCTCTTTTGTTTTCAGATTGGGAGTGGTCAGAAACAAGTGGTCTTCCCAGACGACTGGCGTGGCACCGGCTGGACCAGGCAAGGCAGCTTTCCAGAGCAAGTTTTTCTTCTTGTTGAATTCGACAGGGAGATTCGTTGACTCGCTGATGTTATCGAGGTTGGCTCCACGCCATTGAGGCCAGTTCTGAGCGACGGTTAAGTCAGACAGAAAGGTCAAAAGCGCTAAAACCATTACCACTTCTGTAAGAATTCGACGTGCAAAGAACATGTTGTTGCCTTGAGAAAGGGTTAGATTGGTTATA
>CAZDBA010000200.1:0-3692 GCA_964503615.1 uncultured Pirellulaceae bacterium | reverse complement strand
CGGCTTAGCCAAACATTTTAGCAACAATATTTGTGGAACGCCTCGGGAATTCGGCTGGTAAATGGCGAGCCGTTTCGCAGAGTGTTTCTTTTTACGTTTTACACGAAACTGGCAATGAAGCGAACTTTCCCTTCCATTCCGCAGTTATATCGTAACGTTCGACGTTGGACCGAAATCATTTCGGTGCTTAGCAAGTATCGTTTGGCGAGTTGGTTGAGCCGCTTCAACTATGAGCTTTTCAAAGACCACCTGTCCGAAGGGGACAAAGTCGACTCGGGCAAGCAAACGACCGAAACGCGAATTCGCCTGGCGCTTTCGGAGTTGGGTCCCACGTTTATCAAGTTCGGCCAACTGCTCAGCACACGGCCGGACATCGCTGGTCCGGCTCTTGCCAAAGAACTGGAAAAGTTGCAGTCCGGAAATCAAACCGACTCTTTTGAAGACATTAAAGCGACGATCGAATCGGAACAAGGACAACCGCTGGAAGACTTGTACCTTTCGTTCGAGGAAGAGCCGATCGCTTCCGCATCGATTGGACAAGTCCACCGAGCCAAGCTGTTTGACGGGCGGGACGTGGTGGTCAAAGTTCGCCGCAAAGGGATCGACCGTGTGGTGGAAACCGACTTGGATATCCTTGCGGGCTTTGCTCAGTTGGCCAATCGGATCGAAGATTTTAAAAACTACCAACCACCGCAGATCGTCGCCGAAATGTCGCGCATGATGAAACGGGAGTTGGACCTCGAACGTGAACAGAGAAACCTGGTCCAATTCCGTTCAATGTTTCGGCGTGAGAAAAAGGTGGTGATTCCAGAGCCGATTCCGCGACTTTGCTCTTCAAAGATGCTGACGATGGAAGCGTTGGAGTGCATCGAATTGAAAGACATCTGCTCGACAAAGCTGCCTGATGTTGACTGTGCAGCGTTGGCTAGAACGGGCGCAAACATCTTTTTGCGAATGATATTTGAGGAGGGTTTTTACCATTCGGATCCTCACCCAGGGAATATCGTATTGACGACGGATGGTGAGTTGGGGCTGTTGGATTTTGGCCAAGTCAGTCGAATCAGTGAGTCTCTTCGGGAGGACATTGAGAGCATGCTGGCGTGTATCGTTACTCGTGACGTTCCTTTTTTAACAACGCTTATTCAGAGGGTAGGAAATTGCCCGCACGATCTGGATCAATCCCGCTTTTCAAGCGACGTGGCAGATTTTGTTGGCCACTATTCCACATTGGAGCTGAACGAATTCGACATGAGCGGTGCGTTAAACGATTTCATGGAGATCGTGCGCCGGTTTCGGATTACTTTGCCCAGTGAGGCTTCTGTGTTGATCAAGGTGCTGGTTTCGCTTGAAGGAACTGGACGTTTGCTGAATCCGGATTTTAGCTTGATGAGCGTAATGCGCCCGTTTCAGCGCAGGATGATGCTCAAGCGACTTTCACCAGTACGCCAAGCCAAAAAGATGCGCCGCTTTATGCTGCAGACAGAGCGAATGGTCGAGTCGATGCCGACCAAGATCTCCAATATTCTGGACCAAATTCAATCTGGCCGATTTGACGTCCACTTGGATCACAGACGGCTGGGCCCCTCGGTCAACCGATTAGTGGTCGGCCTGATGGTCAGTGCGATGTTTTTGGGGTCGTCATGGATGCTGAGCTCGAAAGTCTCGCCAATCATTTTTTCCAAAGACGATGGAACGGGGGGCGTTTCACTGCTGGGGCTGACTGGAATCATCGTCAGCCTTCTGATGGGGTTAAGGCTGTTGTGGGCGATTCGTAAATCAGGGAACCTGGAAGAAGGCAAAGCTTGAGGACAAGATTGACCCTGATTGGCCGTTCAGACCCTAGCTTGCAAAGGTTAAGAGAAAACGATTCTAAGCGGCGCGTTGATTTGAGGAGTTGATTTCACCCGAAGCAGCATCTTGCTTCGCTTTTCTCTCCTCTGCCAGCTCTTCGATTAACGACTCGATCGAGTCGTTGAGCTCGTCCAGCCGTACGATTACAGCCTCTTGTTCGTCTAAAAGCGTAGCAATTTGCTCAAATTGCTCTTCGATCGCCTGTTTTGAAATCGTTTGCATCCGCCTGCCTATCTTGAACTACATTGGCCTTCATCGGCAGTGATCCGGTTCACCAGTGGGAGATTTTCTGATTGCCGAAATTGGGAGTTGGGCAAGTTGTAAGGGTTAGCGAGCCGATTCCGATTTGAATCGCGAAACTACGATCATTTAGGCAAAGCCTATGGACATTCGCGGTCGATTCCCATTACAATCGGGGATTCTCCATTTTGGAGATTCGTGGCATCGGTACGCGATTCGAGTAATGTCTCGCTATCGGGAGCGTTCGAACTGCATTGAATGAAGTTCAATTTGGGTTCGGACTCCCATTTTTATGTCGATGCGCCGCATTCGTTGCGGTTCCTTTGGCAACGTTTAGAAAGGAGCTGATTTTGAAATTCGGAAAGTACTTGGAGGAACAATGGTAAAGCTGTTGGTTAGAGAAAAAGAATCAATTCAAGAAGCGGTTAGACGATTCAGAAAATTGGTTGAACGTAGTGGCATTAAAAAAGAGATGCGGCGCCGTGAATACTACGAGAAGCCAAGTGAAACCAAGCGACGAGCTCGCCTCCGAGCCGAACGACGAAACAAGCGGGCACGAATGTTGGCCAAGCGATAAAACGAATTTACACGACGCGATTTGGTCGTGATACAGATTGCAATTATTGAAACACAAAAGCCCAGCCGGATTCGGCTGGGCTTTTTTTGATTTGGCTGTCTGCTTTAAATTTTGCGTAACTGGATTCGCCAGAATTCAAGCCAGTCGCGAAACCGAAGTCTGGTGACTCCGGCTACTGTCGTTTAGCCAATTTTAAATCTTGGCCAACCACTAAAAGTTGCTGGTGTAATGCTCGGTCACTTTTACCGGACGTTGTTGGAACTTTGGCTGACGAGGAGCGACTGGAGCTTTACCAGCTGGAGATTTCTCGATCTGAGTTTTCTTGTTCAAACGCTTTTGCACTCGCTCATGGTGCTCAAACAGCATCCCGACTTGTCGCTGATTCATCAATCCAACGTCTACCATGATTTGTCGAAGCTTGGGCCGGCTGAGTTGGTCAAGCTGTTGGAGACGAATCGAAGCAGCGTGATCAATCAAGCCCATCTCTTGGGCAACTTCGATAAAGTCTTGCGACTTGTTCCCTTCTAACTCCTCTAAAACATTAGCGACCTGACGAATCGTCATAATGTTCTTTTGAATCGCAATGGTTCCGATCGAACTCTTGGATTCCTGTTGGATTTTGACCAACCCGCAAAATTGGTCGCAGGTAATGATCCCTTGTTCAACGAGGTACAGTCCAAACTTGAGGCTCATCGTAGATCCCTAAGGTGTGTTAAAAGTTTATTGAGCAGAAGTTCTTTAATCGGACGGCATGCCCCTTGGCGTTTACGATTCCCTCTCCGCGCTGTAGGACCGCTTGTTGATGCATAAAAGCTACATTTGGGATTGATTGACTCATTGTTTCAACACAAGTGGCTGGGCAAGCTTTGGCTGTTCTTCGAATTCGCTGAGTTCCTGAAAATCAAGTTGTGACGTTTAGAGGGCCATAAACCCCTACAAATTCACCCCCAGTTGAACTGATGTGTGGATTATGAATTGGTTTTCGGAGCATTCGTTCTTTTTATGGCGTACCTTTTGCACAGAA
>CAZDBA010000199.1:0-7628 GCA_964503615.1 uncultured Pirellulaceae bacterium | reverse complement strand
ACCGATAACTAGTTGAATTAATTGGGTTCGTCTGAAACGAATTGGCCAGTGAAAAGGCTGAGAAAGGGGGATAAAAAACGATGGCGATCAAAGTTGCTGGCGTTCAAATGGATATTGCGTTCGCAGACATTCAAGCGAACTTGGACAAAACCATCTCAAAACTACGTGAGACGGTCGCCGCAGGCGCGCAGCTGACGGTTTTTCCTGAATGCACTTTCCCTGGCTATTGTTTCACCTCTCTGGAAGAGGCCCGTGAATATGCTGAGCCTTGTGACGGTCCGACACTTCAGGCTGTGCATCAGATCTGCAAAGAGCTCGATACGCGAACCGTAGTCGGCTTTTTTGAATTAGACAAAGATCGACTCTTCAACGCGGTCGCACTTGTAGGACCCAATGGGATCGAAGGAAGCTACCGTAAAGCGCACTTACCACACTTAGGCGTTGATCGTTTTACCACTCCCGGTGACCGCCCCTTTTCGGTCGTTGATACAGGAGCAATCCGGGTTGGCATGAACATTTGTTACGACAGCTCATTTCCTGAAGCCTCCCGAGCGCTCGCTTTGGGAGGAGCAGATTTGATCGCGCTACCGACGAATTGGCCCCCGACCTCAGGTCGAACTGCAGACGTTATTCCCAACGCACGTGCACTTGAAAACCATGTCTATTTCATGTCGATCAATCGAATCGGAACTGAGCGTGGATTTGAATTCATCGGCAAAAGTAAAATCGTCGACCCAAGCGGAAAAGACTTGGCATTCGCCAACCATGCGAGCGAAGAAATTTTGTATGCCGAGATTGATCCTGATTGGCCTCGCAACAAACACCTTTGCAATATTCCCGGCGAACACGAAGTACATCGCTTTGACGATCGTCGCCCCGATCTATATGGGCCCCTGTCAGATTAAGACTCAGGCTAACTAGTCCCGACGAGACACTTTTTGGCAAATCGCTTCTTCGATAAGGGTGCAAGGCAAGCCCTATCGAACTTTCCCTGTCCCTCGGGCTCGCCTGCCTCTGGCCTTGAGCCAATCTTTCATTTCCAGCTCATTGGCTTTCATGCCTTGTTCCAACGGTTCGCTAATTGTTGGTACTTGCCAGATTTCGACGCTCTTGGGGTTGGACTTTGCGCGTTGATCGAATTGTTTAAACGCTTCTTTGCCTTGCTGATTGATATTATAAAGTCCGTCGCGAACTGCTTTGTCGCGAGTTACCTGGTCTCGCGTCAACGTGTTTTGCAACTTTTGTTTTTCAGCCTTGTGCTCGGCAATTTCAACTTCCGCTTGCTTGAGTTTGTCGTTTAGTCTGGAGACTTCGTTTGTTCGCAGGTGGTATCCGCCAAAGAAGCAGGCTGCGAGTGGGGCCAAAACGAAAAGCGTTTTCAATACGATGCGAGAATAGGAATTTGTATTTTTCATGGCTAATGCTCCGTCGTAACGCCGGTGGACAGACGAAACGAGAAATTGCCCCTAAGAAATTACCCCTTCCAATATCCTTACGACCTTGCCATGAAATTGCAACTTCCCTTCTGAGTTTCAGAATCTTTTTACAAGAAGAAACGTCGCAGGATCGCCAATGAGGGGGATCATTGGAGACGATCACCTAGGCTGACGCTAGGGCTAAGCGCTGTCGGTCCTTCGGAGCTTTGCAGGACTTCTTCGCGTACTAGCGATGATTAAAGCGACGGAATCTAGACGTCCGACTGGCGCTGGATCCCTGTTTCGTGGAACTGTGGCTGGCTGGCGAAACTCTCGGTGATCGCTGAACTTGAACTACCGGAGCCGTGACCGCTTCTTTGACTCGAATAATCCCTTTGGGCATTAATTGAGTTCGGTCGCTACTGCCGTAGATCTTGGTCTCATACAGTGCCAAAGCTCGTAATGCATGCCCGCGTGGACCGACGTCTAATTTGTAGTCGGGTGCCGCCATCATCAAATTAACCAGATAGTCAACGCCACGTTCCAATCTAGGATCTTCCAAATCGCCACTTGGCAATGAGAAGACCAACCACTCCAAAATATGTCCAGAAGTTAGTAAACGTGTGTTGGCCGATCCAGCATCTGACCTGCCTTCGAAAAATTGAGTACTGAAACTCCCATCTTTGTTTTGCAAGCTAAACGTGTACTCTTGAAACTCGGTAATGTACCGTGCCGCCCGTGCCCATTGCCCGTTAAGCGGTTGGTCCTCAGCTTCCCGCTGAACAACAGCATAGCTCAGTCCCATCAGGCGGTGTGTTCCACCGCATGCTGCCCCGACAATCGGCTGGGACAGTTCTTGTTCGATCAGCCGAGCAATCGACCACGTTTCATCCAAATCGTTAGTCCAAGTAGCATCGCTATCCAGGTAGTGCGAAAGACCTATCAGCTTAAACGTAAGTTCGGTCGCATCCCGACAATTCGATTTTTCATATTCGATTAAGTCGGCGACAGTGAACGAATGTTCGTCGATGTTCAGTGGATGCTCAGGAGGGACACCTGACTGAGCCAGCATCGCAAGTAGTTGGCCCTCATGCCCCTGATAGCCTGGCCCAACAGGTAGATAGAGCTTACCGTTGTGGACCGTCATCAATTTGCGATCATCGCCGATTCCGTTGTTACAAAGATACTCAACGGCTTTGACACTCTTATTGGCGGTAATGACTCGCGATTGGTCACCAAACGCGATTAACCCGTGCATCAAACTCCACGGACGAAGAACATCCGCATCGATCTGCCGCGTGTAGTAGATAGCCAAGCAACGTTCAATCGAAGCCTTGCGTGCCAAGTGGGCAGGGGGCAACTCCTGTTCAGCAACCGTTGATTCAGTGTTGACCTCAGCGGGCTGTTGATCTGAAGGCGGATCGTCAATTTGAAAAATGAATTGAGCGGCGCAAATACAGGGCAGGTACCCCAGCAACATCACCATTGGAAGAATGGCTTTTAAAAGCATCGAGTTAAACCTCCTCAGAAGTTGCACATGCAGCTCGAATCCAGCCGCCTGAAAAACCCTTTGCATTCGTTTCGATTCCTGGTGCGATTGTGAAAAATTATGATGTGAACGCCGGATTGAATCGCATCAACTACTTGGCATACAACGATCTAAAATAGCTATCGGCGGGTTTGAAATCGCTTTGAAATGTACCGTGAGAAAGTCCGCTCAAAAGGTTTAGACCGTTTGCATACCTGCTCAAGAAGATTCTCGTGGAATCTTAAACTCCAACCCTAACGCCGACGGCATCAGTTCCGAGACTTCAGTGAGCCCTTTGGAGAAGCTAAGCAACACCGGGGATCACGTAGTTTTGAGAAGTTAGTTGATCGATAATGTTGATTCAGCAATGAACCGCAAAATGTGAGAATAAGGAATTCCGTTTCAACCGTTAAAGCCTGCACCCAACAAGCGTAGTCCTTTGCAAAATCGTTAATAGCGCAACCAATCGGCAAGGTTTGAACACGTTCGAATTAACTGATCTTAATGACATACCTGTAAGGGCGACCTACTCTTCAGCTGAACAAGCTCCTACCAATAGACACTCCAAACTCCAAGTTTGTGTACCATGGAAAAAAAGATTACAAAACGCGAACAGCGATTCCGCGTCGAAGACCTAAAACAATTGGAAGTAATCGTTGCTCCAGTTTCCGACAGTTCAAAAGCGTACTTTGCCGATCTAGTTGACCTCTCTCGCCAAGGGCTAAAGATTAGAGTTCCAATTTGCGTTCCGTTCGGTGAAGAGGTTCGAATTCTGCTTGAAGTCGGTGGACATGTTTATAATGGAATCGGAACATCACGACATGTACGCAGTGTTTCGAGAGGCGAATGGGAAGTTGGCTGTTCTCTGGATCCGATTTTGGATCAGGAGATCATGGGCTTCATCGTTGCAGAAACGGGAAAAGAGCGACGGCAGCACAACCGAACTCTTGTGAACCATAAAGTTTCTTTGCAAACCGAAGGAAACATGGACCGCCTATCTGCAAAAGTCGTCAACTTCTCAGTCGGTGGTTTTTGCTTGTTAGTTGAGAACAAACACGAAATCGATCAACGTGTTAAAGTCATGTTAGACGGAAACGGCAATAGTGAAGTCGTTGCTGCGCAAGTTCGATGGCAAAACGAAACGGACGATGGCTATCTTATCGGTTGCAACTTTGTCGAAGCCAACTCACACGTCGCGCTTTTGAATTGTGTGCATAAAACCAAAACAGTGAAAAGACTAAGCTGGATAGTTATTGCTGCTGTTGTTATGGCAATATGCGTTCCCGCCTTGTCGTTTTTGTTTTCACCAAAAAACGCTTCGGCTGCCAAGTCGCAAACGGTCGAACTAGCTCAAAAACCAAAGAGGAGCGGCAAAAGTTTAGCTGCACAGCTCAAGGCCAAAAAAGCAGCTCGAGACGCCGAGAAGAAAGCCAATCCAACTGTTTCAAAAACCCCTGTTGTCGAGACGCCAGTAAAGGAAACACCCGATGTGGAAACTCCCGATTTAGGAACCATTGAGGCAACTCCGATCGCAAATGACCCTTTCGAAGATTCAACAATGGAACCATGGGAACCGGCTGAACCGAGAAGAAAAATCGCAAACGCACCTGCCGTTATCGTTGAGCTTGCTGCCACTCCCGTAGATGTAACAGGTGAGGTATCCGATGAAGGGATTCAGCAGTCCAGCGAAACTAAAAACAGCGAACCCTTGACGTTGGAACCTGTTCCATCAACAACCGAAAGTGAAGTCGAAGAGAGCAAAAACCTGCGAACTTGGACCGACCACACGGGAAGTGAAACTTTCAAAGCCGAATTCGTCAACTCGGATGGAGCTTTGGTCGTTCTAAAAGATGACCAAGGCAAACTAATCACTCGCCAACTCCAATGGTTCAGCAGAAGTGACCTGCTGTTCATTGTAGAATTTGCGAAATAACCGATCAGCTTTAGCTCGTCGACGGAGGTAAGTTTTCAGCGATCCACGCTTCGCTTACCAAAACACGCACCCGCTTGGGTACAACTTTAATCTCAACGGGCAACTCACCTCCGGGATCACCATCCATCTGAAATTGGACCGGTTTCTCGGACGAGATGCGTAACGTTTCGAATCGTTTTTCAAAAACATCCCTCCGACCACGGTGATTTCGAAACAAGATCGTCAATAGATAGAACAGCCCGTTGAGCAGGTTGGGTTTGCGGAAGGTGATCAAGTCCAAACGCCCGTCCAGGCAATCCGCATCGTCAACGAATCTAAGATTCATAGCATACCGCGGCACATTAAAGACAAAGACCCAGCTATTCTTTCGATCCACAATCTCACCGTCGATCTCAACTTTTAGATTGGGAAAACGATAACGACGTATCGCAGAAAGAATCGGGCGTGCATACGACCAATGACGAATGTGCCCAGTCCGTTTCGAGTGCAAACGCTGGACGACTTCGGCATCAAACCCGCACCCGACCATAATCAGGAAGAGTTTCCCGTTGGCGGTGCCTGCGTCCAATCGCACCGATTTACCGACTGCGATCAACTCGGAAATCTGTTCGGGCGACGCGGTTAGACCAAAATATTTTGCCAATAGATTCTCTGTACCCAAGGGCAAGATCGAAATCGGAATCTCCGCGTCCAAAGAGTTCGCCAGCAACGCAGCCGTTCCATCTCCTCCGGCTCCCAGGACGGTTCGCAATCGGCCTTGAGCAAACAAAGTCCCAGCTGTTTCGACTACCCTTTCGATATCGGTAAAAGAGTGGACCTCAAACCCCTTGTCTCGCAACAACTCTGCAGTCCGATCAACCAGGCTTTGACGGTTTCCAGACCCGGATTTCGGGTTCGACGAGATCACAACCGCCTTCGAATCAGGATTTAGCGTCTCGATCGACATTCAGAATACAGAACTGATGGGTTTTAAGGACAGTATCAACAAATCAACTTAACACTCATTTCACTCGCATTTAATGGGGTTTCATGGCAAGTGTACGATTTTGCTGCATCTTTTCGCTTGGCTTTGTCCCAATTTCAAACAGGTAATTCCGTGTTTCTGTCGTCCGATCGGCAAGCAACCTACTTAAGTCGCAGTAGTCGAAGATTTTTAAAATGACCGATCGGGCCGCAAAGTACGGTAATCGTGGCTTAAATTCAAAACCGAATGGAACAGCGGCGGCTGATCAGTAATTTTTTCTCTATCAAATCAGCTTTGGCACGTGGCGTGCAATACAGAGAACCAACAACTGGCAACAGTTGTTAGAAGCCCGTCGAGGCCTCTGCTGATTTTCGATGACGTGACTGCCTTGCCCCTGGTCATTTCATCCGCCATACGTTTTGGCGCTTCAGAGGCCTCGTCCAACGGGCTTTTTTTAATGCGCTGTTCGTGAACGGTCACGTGATCGCTTACACGAATCTGTTACCCAAACTCAATACCTTGGGCCAACGGTAAATCGTCGGACCAGTTGATCGTATTGGTTTGTCGTCGCATATAGACTTTCCATGAATCGGATCCCGATTCGCGACCGCCACCGGTCTCTTTCTCACCGCCAAACGCCCCTCCAATTTCGGCTCCGCTGGTTCCGATGTTCACGTTTGCGATTCCGCAATCTGAGCCCGTTGAGGCCAGAAACTTCTCAGCTGTTTGCAAGTTCGTTGTGAAAATCGCACTCGACAAACCTTGCGGGACAGCGTTCTGCAAACCGATCGCTTCTTCAAGCGTTTCGTATTGCATGACGTAAAGGATCGGGGCAAACGCCTCTTGGTAAACCTGCTCGGTTTGCGATGGCATGCGAATGATTGTGGGTTCAACAAAATTGCCCGGTCGATCCGAAAGGACATTTCCGCCAAATACGACTTTTCCACCCTGCACAACAGCCGATTCAATCGTCGAAGCAAAATTCTGCACCGATTGCTCGGCGATCAACGGTCCCATTAAAGTCGCCGCATCAAGCGGATCGCCAATGGTTATCTGCTGGTACGCGGTGACCAGTGAATCGGTCAATTGTGTCGCAATCGACTTGTGGACCAGCACCCGTCGAGTCGAAGTGCAGCGCTGTCCGGCAGTTCCGACGGCACCAAACAGAATTGCCCGCACGGCCAAGTCCATATTAGCGTCCGGTTCAACAATGATTGCGTTGTTGCCGCCCAGTTCGAGCAACGTCTTACCCATTCTTGCACCGACATTCTCCGCTACGATTTTTCCGGTCTTGGTCGATCCGGTAAAGCTGATCAAAGGCAACCGCGCGTCCGCAATCATTCGCGGCGCGATCGAACTGTTGTCTCCAATCGTCAAATTAAAGATGCCTGAAACATTGTGATCGGACATGATCTCATTGCAGATATGCTGCACGGCGATCGCGGTAAGAGGGGTTTGCGGCGAAGGCTTCCATGTCATCGTGTCTCCGCAGACCGCTGCCAAAGCTGCATTCCAGGACCATACTGCAACCGGAAAATTGAAAGCACTAACAATTCCGATTGGACCCAATGGATGCCACTGCTCGTACATCCGATGCCCCGGCCGTTCTGAATGCATGGTGCTGCCACAAAGCTGTCGGGAAAGCCCAACCGCGAAATCGCAGATGTCAATCATTTCCTGAACTTCGCCAACTCCTTCTGCTTTGACTTTGCCCATTTCCAGGGTAACCAATTCTCCCAATGGCTCACGCAACTCCCGCAAGCGATTGCCAAGATCTCGAACCACCTG
>CAZDBA010000198.1:0-7639 GCA_964503615.1 uncultured Pirellulaceae bacterium | reverse complement strand
CTGAACGAGCGGACCAAGCCGGGCCCGATGGCCAGTGAGTTGAAATCACGAGCAAGTGACAAAGGTTTTCTGTCGATCAAGTTGCCCGACTACTTGGAGCTGGTGGACTGGACGGGCCGTCAGATTCGCGGCGGCAAACGAGGGCGGATTTCGGACAAGTGCAAACCGATCCTGGAGCGGTTGGGGCTTAGTCGAAGTGTGGTGTGACCTGGTGCGAGATTTTGGCCGGCTGTTCGGGCGTGTTGCCGGTAGGCCGGAGTCGCTGCGAGCTTCTGCTGAGTTGAGTGGTGTAGGGCAACGACGGTCTAGTGGCGGTGCTGGGTTGTTGGGTGGCCACTAATCCAGGCCAGCCAAGTCGCAAGTTGGATCGAACCGTTTGAACGATCGGGCCAGAAACAAGATCGTTACGACGGACGTTGCCAACATCGCCAAGCCGCCTCCGGCGGTAAACAGAATCGACATCGCTGTACCGGGCGATTCAGGAAACCAAATCGCACCCAACTGTTTTGAAGCAATCGCCCATATAAGTACGGCTGCGGCTGCGACTGCGAATAAAACTCCTTTGGCGGTAAAAGCCAAAATCGTACGCAACAAAATTTTGACACCTTCCTGGTTCAGCCGGTATGGGTACCAAAGCATCAACAGGTTTTCCAAACCAAAAACAAACAAGTTAAACGGCAACAGAATCCCCAGTGCCACCAATAAATAAACCGGAGCAAACGGGCTGATCCACATCGTGACCAACAACGTTGCGATCTGAAAAAGCGATGTCAAAATCACAGGCGCGCAGATTTGTCCAAGTACCACCTGGAGAGGAGAAATCGGCAACGATTTGAGCACGGTGATTCGATTTAGATCCCGTCGCATATCAAACGGCATCGCCGAGGGAAGCAACAGGAACGAATAAAACGCCAACCCGCCCGTAACGTTCATAATCAACATTAATCCGGTAGAGCCGGTAAGGGCAGGTAAACAGCACAAGATCATTGGAACCACCAAAGCAAAAATGACTTGGCCGCGATACTTACGCGCACCTATCAACTGTCGCCAGCCAAGCGGACCCAACCCGCCAAAACGAGCAGGCTTTTTACGAGCCTTAATCGTGGCATCAACCTCTTTCGCTTGCTCGCTTACGACACGTGCATGGGCCAGATTGTTTCGTTCCAACTGGTTCCGACGTTGAGTGAACGTTCGCTCGGCCGTGTAAAGTGTCTTTTGTAGGCTCCAAGCGATTCCGAAACCAGCAAAAAATTTGAGAGCCAACACCCATGTGAATTGACTTTCCAAAACCACATCCGCTATCAGCCCCAACGGCCCAGTGACCGTTCGTCCGATCGGAGTCTCCCAAAGCTGGATCGCTGCTTGAAAAATACAGAGAAGAAAATCAACGATAGAGTGTTGGGCAATTCCACCCGCCGCAGAAATTTCGGAATACACGATACTGAACAGGCCAGCCAAAACCACCGCTACGATACTACCCGTGATCGTCCGCAACGCCATCAACTCGGTTCGCTTTAATCCCCAAACAACCACTGCCCCCAGCATTCTCAGCAGGTCAATGATCAGCAAACCCAGTAACATCCCGATAAAACCGAGCGGTAGAATATTCAGGTCCGGAATCATCACAATCGTAAAGATGGTCGATTTGACCAATGCGGCTTTGATGATTTTTGAGATTCGAAATCGGATCAATTCGGAGGTTTCGATCGGCGCTCCGATTAACAACTCTTCTTCGGCCGGAGTCCATTCGAAAGGATGAATCGGCTTGCGAAAGACCACCTTAAGCAAATTCCAGATCGCGTACGACGTAAACGAAATTGGAATCCAGATTGCCAACTTTGCCGGGTCCGCGGTTTCACGAAACAGTACTGACCCGAGCGCTTGTCCTAACCAAATCAATCCCAGCACGACACCAAGGATCGAAAACACCAAACGTCTTGGTGATAAAAATCGTTCTACAGTGCGACTGAACGCAGCGCGCGATTGGATTTTGCCAAGAGAACGAGCTGAGAATTTTCCGTCCATGTGAAGATCCTGGTTTGCGGTGAAATAACTGGAAAAACAAATGCAGTGGTAGACACTTGCGGATCAAGAGACAGCATTAAAGAAAACGTCTTCGAGCGTTGCGTTAGTGTCTTCTTCGGCGAAGCGAGTTTTCAGTTCGTCCAGGCTTCCAACGAATTGTCGCTGGCCTTGTTTCAACACCATCACGTGCGAACAAATATCCTCTACCATTGCCAGCAAGTGCGAACTGATAATGATCGCCGCGCCACGCTGGGCTTGCTCAACGATTGAATTCTTTAACATCCGAATTCCTTGCGGGTCCAAACCGGTCATCGGCTCGTCCAGCAACAGCGCGGCAGGCTCGTAAAGATAAGCACATGAGATGGCCAGTTTCTGACGCATCCCGCGCGAAAGGTCACTTGCCCGTGCGTTGACTTTGTCCAACAATTCGAAACAAGCCAACCACTTCTCCATTTTTGCGGTCCAGTCCTCGACACCGTAAACGCTGGCGGTAAATGCAAAGTGCTCATGGACCGTGAGATCGTTGAACAATTGAGGATCGTCGGGAACGTAGGCTGTCCGTTGTTTTACAGACAAGGGGTTTAGATCAACATCAAATCCATTGACTCGCATTGCTCCGCCGCTCAGCGAGATAATTCCGGTCAAAGCACGCAAGGTAGTTGTTTTGCCGGCGCCGTTGGGTCCGACCATACCGTACACTTCTCCCGCGCGGACTTGGAAAGAAAGTTGATCGACGGCCAGTTGGTTTTCGTAGGCTTTCGAAAAATTCTCGACGTCGATAGTCACTTCGTTAGTTTCAAGTGGCTTGTTCATCAGTTCGTTTGTATCGTGGCCAGAAATCGAATAGTTTGGCAAGCCTACGTTGTGGGGAGGCTCAAGAGCGAAAACGATCGCAGGAAGCGAACGGAACACGCGAATTTGTCCCGCGAGAATCAGTAAACCGTTGGTGAATTCGGCACAATCGTTATTTCCCCAAAGGCATTGTTAAAACGCAAACCGGACCGACTTGCTGATTCGGCTAGACTGGGCTTTCATTTTATTGACCATGCAAAACACAAGGACGCAATATGATTGGCAAGACAGCTCGGCATTGGTTCTTTCGCGGAGTGACGTTCGGGATAATGCTGTGTGCGGGCCTGAACTCAGTCAGCTATTTGTTTCGCTCTTCTGATATCAGCCATCTGTTTGATCAGGAAGTTTTGAGCGGAGGCGCGATCGGCTTTCCGTTTGAAATATGGAATTATGCTCGCGATTCAACGAGCGGCAGTATCGCTATAGGCTCGTTGGGAATGAACATTGCTTTCGCTTTGGTGATTGGCAGCGTGTTCGGGTTTGTAGCGGTTTCCCTTATGCCCAAACTAAATCGCTGGGTTGACGAGTATGAAGCGAATTCAGCTTCGAGGACTGAACTTTCGTCTGGAAAGATGCAGTTTTCTGTTGGCGGAATGATGGGTGCGACTGCTTTGGCAGCAATTACGTTTGGGTTCATGACTCAATGGGCAGGGACACGAGAGTTGTTGTGGTTTGTATATGTACTGGGTCCGATCTCGCTAATCGCAATCGCATTTTTACCTCGCAATATTGGCTGGGAAGCTCGTTGCGTCGTTCTGTTGATAGCGGCAACCATTATGATTTCCGGTGCGATTTGGTCTGGCATCATTCGGGGGTTAGAGTTTGATCGCACGCTGATGGGAATCTTTATTTTCTGGACGCCGCAAAGCGCCTTTGCCGCAGTCGGTTTAACGACCTATTTCTTCGTGTCGAAAATCAGGAGCGAAGCTTTAAACGGACTTACGGAAGAGCACCCCGTAACCGACGTTTAGATTTATTTTGGACGATTAAAAATCTACAGTTAGCGGGAAAGAGCCCCCGAAAATCGCCTTTCATTTCACGAAAGGTGACGATCAGGCCATACGAGTTGACTTGATCCGCGTAGTACATAAGCTAGTCGTGTGACCGCAACTAACAGCAGAAGGCGATGCAATGAAAGACAACACTGAAATGAGTTTAAAAAGCAAAAACAATTTAGTCAGGAGTTTTGCGGCGGTCCTTCTTGCACTTGCATTCTCCACGGTAACACTGGGCCAATCGAACGTTACTGCGCTTAACTTTGAAGTCGTTGGCAGTGGTCTTGCTCGTCCGGTATTTGCTACTTCGGCCCCTGGCGATTCAAACAATTTGTTCGTGTTGGAACAGCACCGCGGAACGATCCAGCGAATCGACCTTTCCACTGGAACCAGATCAACTTTTGTAACGCTTCCCAACGGCACAGTGTCGACCAGAAACGAACAGGGGTTGCTAGGACTTGCCTTTCATCCTGATTATCAAACCAACGGCAGGTACTTTTTAAACTACACAGACTCCGCTGGCGAAACACGCGTGCGAGAATACACTCGTCAAAGCCTAACTCAAGGCAGCCCGAATGCCACACAAGACATTTTGACTGTTGACCAACCGTTTTCCAACCATAACGCAGGTTGGATAGGATTTGGAGAAGACGGCTTTCTATACATTGCTACAGGTGACGGCGGGTCAGGCAATGATCCTGGCAATAACTCGCAGACAATTACCAACAACTTGTTGGGTAAGATTCTTCGAGTTGATATCGAGGGCGATGATTTTCCGGGCGACGCCAGTCGGAACTATTCGGTTCCTACTTCCAATCCGTTTGTTGGTCAGGTGGGTGACGATGAGATTTTTGTTTATGGATTGCGAAACCCATACCGCTGCAGTTTCGATCGCGACACTGGCGATCTGTGGATCGGCGATGTTGGGCAAAACGCACGAGAAGAGATTGATGTCATTCCAGCGGGAACTTCAGGACAAAATTATGGCTGGAGATTACGCGAAGGAACGCTTGGTCCGGCAGTTCCTGGTGCCATTGATCCCGTTTATCAATACACTCGCGGCTTTGGTGATACACAAGGATTCTCTGTAACGGGTGGATATCGTTACAGGGGTAGCATTCCTGAACTCGATGGCCAGTATTTCTTTGCTGACTTCGTCTCCGATAATATCTGGTCTTTCGAATTCAATCAGGATGCCCAAGCCGACTTTGATGGCACCAACTTCACCAATTTTGAAAACTGGACCGACCGGATCGAGGTGGCAGGTCAGACCAGTATCACGAGCGTGTCATCATTTGGCGAGGACAACAACGGTGATCTGTTTGTGGTCAGTCTTGATGGAAACGTTTTTCGGCTTAACTCGGTCGATGCAACCTTGGTAGGCGATGTGAATTTGGACGGCGAGGTCAACTTCTTCGACATCGCACCCTTCATTGAGTTTCTTCTCTCCGGTGAATTTCAAGCCGAAGCGGATGTTGATTCCAGTGGAGGGGTAAACTTTGCGGACATCGGACCGTTCATTGCGATTCTCAGCCAACAATAGCAAATAGCGGCCACCTTTTGGGCAAGTAGAATCAAGCTTGGCTATCTGACGAATTTTGAATCTTCGACTTCGATCGTTCCAAGATCGGTTTTGAAAAACCCTCTTACATCAATTTCGATGTCGCCTCTTCGCCCAGTCATCTCAGCGCCAATTTTCACGTTTCTCAGATGGCCTACTTCCGGATGCCAAAAGCGAAACTCCCACTTTCCTTTGGGAAGGTATGGCAGGGAAAATTCGCCGTTTGCATTAGTTGAAGTCGCGTAAGGATGGTCCGTTACGGACAAAGGGATTATGAAACCTGCCGTCAGATCATCGGCCAGATACCCGGGAAAGCGACACGGAATTTCAAAAACGAAACCCTGACTTCCACCAAGTGGAATATTGGAACTGCCCGCCCAGTTGAGTAGTACTGGACATACGTTTCTACCTCTGGTGTCGTTGTTGACGATTCGCAGAGTTTGCCCCGTCTGTACGTGTACGAAACGATGGCTGCATCCGTTCTGATCAATGGAAACGACTACGGGATTTTCTTTCTGTGCGGCTAGCGATTTGTGGACGCGCAATGCACTGACGTCTTTTGTAGTCAAAACTACCCATACGTTTTCGATACCTTTTCCATTTCCATCAACGAACTTGCCAGTCAGCTGCCCCCAAGGTTGATTCGTAAGGTTAGAGACGACGACCGCAACGACGACCGCAGCAACGGCAACAAGCAAAAGCAATATTCTTAGAGAAAATTTCATCGTGCTACTAAGGCTGAATCGCAGAGATTTAAAACGCTGAAGTAAGGTTTTCCCGCTTTTTTTCAGTTCATTTGTTTTTTGTCCTTTCGCAATTTCTTTTGTAACAGATTTGGCTGCTCACCGCTTCCAAAAGGGTAAAGCAAACAATTTATAAACCTGACTTTGTTCCTACAGTCGCCTTTCGCTCCGAGGCTGCGATTTTATTGGAAACCCAACGCGTAAGCGAGGAAACAGCTTGCCTTCGTCCTCGCTAACGCGCCGGGTCACCAATTGCACTTTCAAGCGTTTGAAAAAATGTCCGCCTCTCCGCAAAAGTAGCGCCTTACGAACAAAGCTTGGCTACCCAATAGCAAAGGACAAACCAAGATGAAATTTTCGAAACCCAAAGAAACGTTCGGCGAGGCTATCATTGTCACCTACTTGGGAGCATTGATTTTGTTCTCCTGTGGATGCTCAGGAAAACTGGAAAAAACTATAAATGGAACGGAGATTTTTTATGACGGAATAACGGTTACCGAGGCGGATGTTGACCGGCTGGGAGAAATTTTAACCGAAACCGGATTTTCAGGTGATAACGAGGTAACCGTCGAACTCGCTAAGGAGGGTGATGTCTGGCAATTTCGCATGGCCACGATCGAAGGCGCAGAGGATCAACCCAGACTATTCTCCTTGATGTGTTTGGAACTTTCTAACGGTTTCGATGGTCAGCCGTTTGTGATCGACTTATGCGACGAGTTTTTGATTTCGAAAAAGAAAAT
The DNA here is from genome assembly GCA_964503615.1 of uncultured Pirellulaceae bacterium. Classification (GTDB taxonomy): domain Bacteria; phylum Planctomycetota; class Planctomycetia; order Pirellulales; family Pirellulaceae; genus CAZDBA01. The sequence goes on along the minus strand of CAZDBA010000198.1, from coordinate 723 downwards.
TTACGGGCCCAAAGGAACCTTGCATAAAGTCGGCGAGGCCAATGTTTATTTGGATGGAGTTTCGGAAGATATTCTTCAGCCCCTACATCAACTCATTGAAGAAAAAGGGATCAAGGGCGTGATTATCCACATCCGAAATATAGAGGGCGACATTAAAGTTCGCTACATGGCTGCGGATGAGCTTTTGACTGCAGGTGCGCAAACCCAAACTTTAAAGCTGTACACAAACAATCTAGCCGACAAAATGGCCGAAAAGGTTTTTGAGGGACAGCGAATTTCTTTTTCAATTTGCAACCAATTCTTCGAAGACAGATTAACGGTTCTGTCCAGATAGCATCTGGCGGAAAGGAGAGGAAGGGGCGGGGCGACCTGCCCCTTCTTTATTTTCTTATCGAATCGTTCGGGGCAAAAACGAATGGTGGCTCGATGAAGATCCGAGCCCCAGTTTGACTTGGCGACATCGGTACTACAGAATTGTTTTTGATCGCAAACTCGTTTGCGACGGCGAAGTTCTTTTCAAGGGAGATAAAACAAGAGATGGCAAAACAACTTACTTCAGCACCTCAAGTGGACCGTCGGCGATATGTGAACCCCAACCGCACTCCAAGGCTCCAATCGAAACGAAGCATATCTCAGCCTGTCCCTGGAATGTGCGTATAAAACTTTGACTTAATCGAGTCGAGTCAGCCTCAGGAAACGTCAACATGCAGCCAAGAGAACCCA
>CAZDBA010000197.1:0-7722 GCA_964503615.1 uncultured Pirellulaceae bacterium | reverse complement strand
CCAAGCACTTGAGCCGTGTGTCAACATTTTCTCGGCCAACAATTCGGCATACTTCGTTGGATGCCAAGCCAAAAACGCAGCGCCGAAACAAGCTGAAAATGTGGCTTCAGGATCTTTGACGCCAACCTCCGTCCCGGCAACCTTCGCAGTGTAACCACTAATGAAGTGATACATCGCCTGAGCCGAATTCAACTTGCTAACCGGAGGCAAAACACCAAACGCATCGCACGTGAGGAAGATAATGTTTTTTGGCGAGTCCGTCACGCAGGGGATTTTTGCGTTGTCGATATATTCGATTGGATAGGAGCAACGCGTGTTTTGGGTAATGGAAACATCGTCGTAATCGATGACATGGCTGACTGGGTCCTGAACCGTATTCTCGAGGACCGAACCAAACCGAATCGCGTTAAAAATCTGCGGCTCTTTTTCGGCAGAGAGGTTGATGCACTTTGCGTAACAGCCGCCTTCGATATTAAAGACGCCGTCGTCCGTCCAACAATGTTCATCGTCACCGATCAGCGGACGACTGGGGTCAGCAGACAGAGTTGTCTTTCCCGTCCCCGACAGACCAAAGAACAGCGAAACATCATTGTGCTCTCCTACGTTACACGAGCAATGCATTGAGAGGATGTCACGTTTAGGCATCAGGTAATTCATGATCGTGAAGACGCCTTTCTTCATCTCGCCGGCATACTCGGTTCCAAGAATCACCATTTCGCCGCGATCAAAATTCAGAGCAACACAAGTATCTGATTCGACCCCTTCGACTGACTGGTCGGCTTTCTTCTGGCCAGCGTTGTAAATCACATAATCCGGTTCACCAAAATCTGCCAGCTCATCGGCAGTCGGCCGGATCAGCATGTTGTGCATAAACAATGCGTGGTACGCACGCGAACAAATGACCCGAATCTTCAAACGGCAGTCTGGATCCCAACCAGCGAACGCGTCGAGCACATAGAACTGTGGGCACTCGTCCAAGAACTCAATCGCGGACTCTCGCAATTTTTCGAATGAGTCTTCTGAAAACGGGATGTTTACATCGCCCCACCACATGTCCTTGTCGATGCTATCCTGTTTAACAATTCGTTTGTCTTTAGGGCTGCGTCCAGTTTTCTCTCCCGAACGAGATGAAAGTCCACCCGTACTGGTGATGGTCCCGTTGTCGTACTGAAGTGCTTCCTCGTAAAGTCGCGAAGGGACAGTGTTTCGCAAAAGACCTTTTGGAAACTCGCCGCGTTGAATTGCTGCGATTCGGGAATTGGCTGTGGCCATAATTAGATCCGGCTATATTTTTGGCTTATTGAAATCGGCGATTAAATTTTGCTCAGAGCACGGGCAAAATTCAAGCCGTTTGTTGATCAGTAATTTGCGTCAAGCGTACCGTTGTGACCGATTCAATGAAAGTCGATTCATGTACCTTTACTGTTTATTTTTCCAATCATTTTGAAGAAGATTTTACCCCTGTCGATCCCGCCAACGTTTGCCAGCCAGCAACGAGTTGATGCAATGTTGACAGTCTTATTTCAAGCGATCGAAATTATGATCATCACAAAAAGTAAACCAACATGTATGGAAACCAGACTTTGAAACATTGCAAAAAAAAGGGCGGTTCGAAATCGAACCGCCCTTTGAGATTTACATTTGAGAATCGAAGAAGTGTTGGCTAATTAGGTTTCCACCGTCAAGTTTCAATTTGGCTTCGACCGCCTGCTTGAGGCTTTCTTACTTAGCACCAACACTCTTAGCTGCGGTGCCCAAGAAAAGGCCACCAAACGTTCCACCAACTTGGCCCAGAGCCCGTCCGCCCGCTTGTCCGCCACCTTGAACAATTTCAAGCTCGACTTGGGTTAGTTCATTATTGGCGATAACTTCGTTAACCGCTTCGTGATTTGGTTCGGTATTCATATTTGATTCCATTCCTATTTAGCTGAAGTCGAACGTGCCAAATCACCTTTTACGGCAAGTCCTGCGCCTGTACCTTCGCGCAATCCAGTACCAAATCCACCACCAAAACCATCCCCACCACCTTCGATAAGTTCGAGTTCTGTTTCTGTCAATTCAATTTCTTTGCTAGCCATTCGTTATCTCTCCAGGTTGTCAATTAAGTAATGAGGGCAACAGTCTAGTTAAACAACCGGGGTATACAAGTGCAGTGCCTTACGAAAATCAAAAACTAACGGTTGCAACAACACCGCTAGATACGTTTGGCAATAAAAAAAGGCGATTCAAAACGAACCGCCTTCTTGTGATTATTTATTCAATCCTGCATCCGTTTACTTAATTGCAGATCGAATCGCCGCACCTGCTGCAACTCTACCCAATGACCTGAATCCACCCAATGACGTGAGTCCACCATTACAGAGTTCCAATTCGGCTTCGGTCATTTCTTGCTTTTGATTCTCAGTGTTGTTCATCATCAGTTCCTTAGTCTTGTTTGTAAAAAGGGGGGGAGTCGAATTGAGACTCAACTCCTTCAACCAACTTTAAACAAATAGTACTGAAATTCAACCGAAGTCACTCCAATGGACAGCTAAACGCGACCTTACGCTTCAAAAGCTTGCTTTATTTGTTGGTCAAGCCTGAGAGTAAAAGGGTAGCAAGTCCACCGTTGCAAAGCTCAAATTCGGCTTCATTTAATTCCTGGATGTTGTCTTGTTCCTTCGGGCGAAAAAAAAGATCACAAGGAGCCAGAATAAAAACGTTTGTTGAGCACCTACGATTCACGATTTCGGTTGTACTCCAACAACTCCTCATACGTCACGCCCACTCCTCCAAACAAATCCAAGGCACTGCCAACGGTTACGTCGATTCGATTCTGGCTTAACGACTGAACCAACTGAACATCGGCAAAATTTCCCACACCACCTGCATAGGTCATTGGAATTCGCCCCCAATCTCCCATTAGCTCAACAAGCTCCTGGTCGATCCCTTGGCACTTGCCTTCAACATCGGCTGCATGGATTAAAAACTCGCAGCACGAACCGACCAGTCGATCAAGTGTTGCGTGGGTTACTGGTAAATCAGTTAACGTCTGCCAGCGATTCATCGCCACTGTCCATCCTTCAGCAGTTCTCTTGCAACTCAAGTCCAACACGATCCGCTCTTTGCCGATGGCGGCAACTAATTGGCGCAATCGTTCTTCCTGAAATCGCGATTGGGAATCAAACAGCCACGAAGTCACGATTACATGGCTGGCCCCAGCGTCCAACCACTCGGACGCGTTTTCCAGATTGATTCCTCCACCGATTTGCAGCCCGCCCGGGTACGCTGCCAACGCCGACTTGGCCGCCGCTTCGTTACCCCGACCAAGTTTAATTACATGGCCTCCAGTCAATTGATCTGCAGCATACTTGGCCGCGAACCACTCGGCAGGTTGTTCAGCAACAAAGTTCTCCTCAAGCCGGGAACCTTGCTCAGTCAGCGTCGACCCAACGATCTGCTTGACTTGGCCATTGTGTAAGTCGATACAGGGGCGAAATCTTGTCATGATTCAGGTTATAACAAACCTTTACGGTATCTGGACAGGCTTTGGCATCTATTTACGCTCGCAAATCAACCTGTAAAAGCAAATTCCTATCGAACATCTTCTTTTCCATGAACAGAAGGGCAGCAAGGAATATTGCTGCTGGCATTTCTTGGAGTTAACATGGGTGCCAACATAAACTTATTTCTAAAACGCTATTGGACTTTCGTCAGAAGTCTCCCCATCAACATTATGAAACCAAAAATTCTTGCAGTCGCCTTTTTACTTCTACCATTTGTAAGCTTTGCATTTGCGCAAGAGATCTACCAAGACGGCTGGATCGACCGCAACAAAAACGGTGTCAAAGATCCGTACGAAAACCCTGAGCTGTCGATCGAAAAGCGGGTTGAGGATTTGATTGGTCGAATGACGATTGAGGAAAAGACCTGCCAGACCGGCACGATCTATGGCTACAAACGAGTGCTCAAGTCTCCCGTGCCGACCGACAAATGGAAAGAGCGGGTCTGGAAAGATGGCGTGGCCAACATCGACGAACACTGTAACGGCGTGCGTCTGGAACAGGAGTACACCGGTCATGTCGAGCATGGCAAGCTGTTGAACGATATACAACGCTGGTTTATCGAAGAAACACGACTGGGTATCCCGGTCGATTTTACGAACGAAGGAATTCGCGGTGTTTGCCACAAAGATGCAAGTAACTTTCCCAGTCAGCTTGGTATCGGAGCAACTTTCGATCGCGATTTGACTCGGCGCATCGGCGTGATCACAGGCAAAGAAGGTCGCGCGCTGGGCTACACCAACATCTATTCACCGATTCTTGATACGGTTCGCGACCCACGCTGGGGGCGGACGATCGAGTGTTACGGCGAGTCCCCTTATCTCGTCGGCGAACTTGGCGTGCAACAGGTGTTGGGCTTACAAAGCGAGGGTGTTGCGTCGACCACCAAACACTTTGCCGCGTACAGCCATCCAAACGGTGGTCGGGATGCTCGTGGGCGCACCGATCCCCAGATTCCATTTCGTGATATGCACGAGATTTTGATGCATCCGTTTCAGAAGGTATTTACCGAGTCCAACCCCAAAGGGACAATGAGCTCGTACAACACCTTTGACGGTATACCAGTAACGGGCAGTTCCTACTTTTTGACCGAACTGCTACGAGAAGAATACGGTTTCAAAGGGTACGTTGTTTCGGACAGTGGTGCAGTGACAAGGTTGACACGCCAACACGGAGTCGCAGAAGATTTTGACGATGCAGTTGCTCAAGCCGTTAACGCAGGGATGAACGTCCGCACGAACTTTAAGAAGATGGAAGAGTTCGTTGAGGCGCTTCGCCGCGTGATCAAGGACGGACGAGTCACCGAGGAAACACTCGACAAGCGAGTTGCGGATGTATTGCGAGTCAAATTCGAACTAGGCTTGTTCGACAAACCGTTTGTCGAACCGGAAAAAGCACCCGGCATCATTCACCAACAAGCTCACGAGGAAGCGACTTTGGAGGCGGCTCGCAAGTCGATCGTGTTACTTAAAAACGAAAACAAGATGCTACCGCTAAAAAAGGATAGCATCAAAACGATTCTGGTTACCGGCCCCGGAGCTGATGACATCAGTCCGATGATCAGCCGCTACGGTCCAAGCGAGTCTCCCGTGATTACGCCTTTGGCAGGCATGAAAACCTTTTTGGGTGATGGCGCGAAAGTTCTACACGCCAAAGGGGCCGAGTTTAAAGATGCTCGTTTTCCAGGCTCCGACATCTTGCCCGAATCACCAAACGCAGAAGAACAAGCGTTGTTGGACGAGGCGATCGAACAAGCGAAAAAGGCTGATGTGATCGTGGCCGTTGTAGGTGACGATCACAGCACCGTGGGCGAGTCCCGTTCACGTACCTCGCTCGACCTGCCTGGCCACCAGTTGCGTTTGGTCAAAGAGATGGTGAAAACGGGCAAGCCTGTTGTGGTCGTGTTGATGATTGGCCGCGCATCGTCGATTAACTGGATCGACCGAAACGTTCCGGGCGTCATGATCTGCTGGCACGGTGGTGAAAAAGTTGGTCAAGCCGTTGCAGAAACGATTTTTGGGGAGAACAACCCAAGCGGCAAGTTGCCAATCACGTTTCCAAAAACAGTTGGTCAGATTCCGATCGCTATTCCACACCGACGTGGGGCTTGGGGCGCGCAAAGCAAACAAGCAGATGAAAACGGTTGGGGTGAGACCCGTTTGGTTGGCCCGCTTTACCCATTCGGGTTTGGCCTGAGTTATACGGAGTTCACTTACGACAACCTCAAGATCCGACCGGAACAACCTACGGCTGATGAACTGATTACGATCACTTGCGATATCACTAACACAGGCAAGATGGCAGGTGACGAAGTCGTCCAGTTGTACATTCAAGACGAAGTGGCGACAGTCGCTCCCTTTGATCAAGTCTTGCGCGGATTTGAGCGAGTGTCGCTTGAACCGAACGAAATGAAAACGGTAACTTTCGAACTACACGCCAAGCGTGATCTGAAGATGCTGGACCGCGAGAATAATTGGATCGTCGAACCAGGTGTGTTCAACGTGATGGTTGGCGCAGCATCAGACGAAGAAGGAATTTTGCAACGGGGAAGCTTTACACTCCGCTAGATCGAAGTCTACGCGACTCCGGCAACGACAACCCACGTAGCTGGGCTCGCCAGAGTTCAGGCGCAACCCACGTAGCTGGGCTCGCCAGAGTTCAGGCGCCCCATTAAAGATACGGCAATGCAACGAAGGTCAATCACCTTCACGGCCACACCCGAAGTCTAGGCCCGTTTTCCGAGAATATTGATCGACTCAACCCGCCTTCCAATCAACCCGCGTTATATCAGAGAGTAAATAACAATGACTACTAAGTATAAATTTCTTAGCGCAACCGTTCGCTTTACCCTGGTTTTTGCAGCAGTATTGCTACTCGCAGAACAAAGATCGCACGCTCAACAATCTGGGAATATCCTGTTTGTGCGCGGGGCCGATCGAAGTGGTGGTGCGACTGAAGGCAGTCGAGTTGATGACCCTTTTGACATTGGGGGTTTTACTGAGCAACTAGGGGACATTCGGGATCCGGCAGGGCCCGTTTTTGACAACAACCCGACCGGTGACAACAATCACAGTTGGTTTGAACTTGCCAGTTTATTGACGGACAACGGCTATAACGTCGAGCAAACAACTGAATCGGTTGAAGCCGACGCCGATGCAACGGGCCCGACTGATGGCGTTGGGGTAACCTTCGATACTAGTTTTCAAACCGCAACGTTTGCCGATTTGAACGCCAACAACGGGGTCACGCAGTCGCGAACGCTTTCCGATTTCGACGTCGTCGTATTCGGTTCAAACAATGCAGATTACTCGGCGAGCCAGATCGATGCGGTCGACGCGTATATAAGAACTGGAGGCGGTGCTGTTTTTATCAGCGACGCGAACTTTGGAAGCTCCCGAGGTGACGCTCAACGATCCGATCAACCGTTTCTTAGTCGGTTTGGGGTTCAAGTCAACGAAGACCGCGGAACTTACCGGCTCAGTCGAGGCGATGGGTCAGGAGACTTTGCGGAATTCCGTACGCCCGACAGCCCGATACTTGCTGGCGTCGATGACTTTGATGGGGAAGGCGTTTCACCCTTCACCCTTCCAACTGATCTCAGCACACTGCCAGCCGATGTCACGGCTCAAATTATTGCAGGGATACCCGAAGGACAAACGGTCCGCGAGCCTGGCAATAATCAACGTCCGGCAACACCTTCGGATGCATCTCTTTTGGCATTGGAGGCTGGCAGTGGACGTATTATTGGCCATTTCGACCGCAACACTTTCTTCAACCTTAATGGTGCAGGCTCTGATATCAATCGTTTCGACAACGCTCAATTAGCGTTAAACATTTTCGATTTTGCTTCTTCCGGAACTACGCTGTTGGGGGATGTTAATCAGGACGGCGTTGTCAGTTTTTTGGATATCGCCCCATTCATTGCGATACTTTCTTCACAAGAGTTTCTGGCGGAAGCGGATATTAACTCGGACGAAGTTGTCAACTTTTTTGATGTTGCTCCCTTTATTACCATCTTGGCCGCGCCATAAAACCAAAAATATTTTTAGTCGCGCTAGCCCAATGGGACTCCACTTCAGGCCGGAAGCCAACGGCTGGGAGACACAAACCGGTTCCTTGCTAACGCGTCGGCAAAACACAAGTCAAGTTAGATGGGTGGCCCCATGTTCTCCGCCTTACC
>CAZDBA010000196.1:1532-7756 GCA_964503615.1 uncultured Pirellulaceae bacterium | reverse complement strand
GCAAACACGTCCTTAAAGACCTTTACCATCGGGTCGGTAAAGTTGTTTGCAAATCCCCATAGGGCAAACAGTACCGTCACAAGGCAAAACGTAAGCAGGTACTTCTTGGGAACGACAGCGTTCGAATTTTCGTTTGTCATGGCAAATAGTTTGAGAGTTAAAGGGTAGGTGGGTTTGTCTTAAGCTCCCGTGCTGTTTGGCTTGGCCAACCACAAAACTTAGACAGTTAACTGACACCCGTTTTTAAAAATCTTCAGTGGCCATTTCTGACCAATCTATTGCCAACCGACAACAGTCTCCGAATTTTCTAACCCGATATCGTACCCAATAAAAGCGGGCTTTGCCATCGTCAAAAAACATGACACGGCGCAGTCTACCGAGCTGGATTTCCTTGCCGGACCGTTTTTTTATCAGGAACGAGTCAGCGGAAGGAAACGGGGCTTTACACAGTCTCGATTTTTCCAGCAGCAAAATATCCGAACTGCCTCTAAGAAAGTGAAACGGCTTAACCGTTCCCTGCTCAAAAACCTGCCAAGCAGTATCGCGCGTGTTTCAATTTTTGCGATCTCATTCTGGCAATCATGCAGCGTCAGAACCGTTACGATCGGACCGCTCCGAACTCCATCGAACGACCATTGCCAACGCGAGGACGACCGACAGTACTTGAGAAACAACAGATTACCCGAAAAACCCGAAAGATTTTCCCTACACCGCCATTTACTGCAATCTACCTTCACGAGAACCGTATGCGTTCCTGTCATTCGCATGAACAGGATGTCTTTCCCAAGACTGTATTCAGTTCTCCCCAGGCTGGCTTTATTACCGTCATCCGAACCCTCTCAAATCATAACCCCACAATCATGCGAAATTAAACAACTTCGGAGAACTTCGATGGAAGGCGAATTAGTAGAAATTGCTAACGCGGACGTAATGGAAACATTGCAAGTCAACATGAATTTTATTTGGGTCGCCGTTTGCGCTGCCTTGGTCTTTTTTATGCAAGCGGGATTTGCCATGCTCGAAAGTGGCATGGTCCGCAGTAAAAACTCGATCAATGTAATTATGAAAAATTACACTGACATGTGTTTCGGTGCCCTGCTCTTCTGGGGTGTTGGCTACGGAATCATGGCAGGAACCTGCACAAATGGTCTATGGGGAACCGACGGATTCATGTTCCAAGGTGACGCTTGGGACTACATGGTTCTGGTTTACCAAATCATGTTCGCTGCGACCGCAGCTACGATCGTCTCCGGTGCTTTGGCCGAGCGAATTCGTTTCAGTGCCTACTTGATGGTCGCGATGGTTATCACCGCGATCATCTACCCAACTTTCGGATGCTGGGCTTGGAATCCCGACGGATGGTTGGCCAAAGAAGGCTTCATCGACTTTGCGGGCAGCTCCGTTGTTCACTCCGTCGGTGGCTGGTGTGCCTTGGCTGGTATCCTGTGCCTCGGTGCTCGAACAGGTAAATTCGGTGAAGACGGAACCGCTCGTGAAATTGGCGGACACAACCTTCCACTGGTCGCCTTTGGTGGTTTGATCCTGTGGTTCGGTTGGTTTGGCTTTAACGGCGGCAGTGGTTTGACTGCAGACGAGTCGATCGGGCAGATCCTCTTGAATACTCACCTTTCCGGTGCTGCGGGCGTTGTTGGTTTCGTTGGAACACGAGTCCTATCCGGTGGGAAAATGTTGATGACAGAAACAGTCAACGGTGGTTTGGCCGGTTTGGTAGCTATTACTGCTGGCTGTGCGACCATGGAACCTGTCTATGCGATTGTGACCGGACTGAGTGCCGGAATCATCTGCGTTGGAGCAACCGCTTTAAGCACACAACTGAAATGGGACGATCCCGTTGGTGCCGTCACGGTCCACGGTGTTTGTGGAGCTTGGGGAACTTTGGCCGCTGGAATGTTCTTCGGCGATCAAATCTTCAACGTAGCACTTATGAAGACTCAGTTGATCGGAATCCTAGCCTGTTTCGCTTGGACCTTCCCTGTTGCTTATCTGACGTTCAAAACGGTTTCGGTCCTGACCAATCTACGAGTCAGTACAACAGACGAACAACGTGGTTTGGACTTCAGTGAGCACCACGAAGTTGGCTACCCGGAATTCCAGCAAACTCTACACGGCTAAGTTCGTCTAAAAGAAGCGGTCTCTACCCACAGCTCCTCCCTTACGGAACGGGCTGTGTGTAAAGATCGAAAATAGGAAGAAAAGAAAAATGAGTGTATCTGACAAAGAAAAGTCGCTGCGACGGCGACTGTTGTTCAACTCGTTTCCAGAAGGAACCAGTTTGGAGATCATTCAACAGGCGATCGACATTCTGGAAAATGAGTTCGGCGAAGAACCCAACTTGCTTTACGGTAGCTTGGTCAAACGATTGAAGGAAAGCCTTGATGAACGTCGGGTAAACCTGGGCGGATTGCTTGGCAAAATCATGGTTTTGCGAAACAAGTCAGAAGCCGAAATTGGACCGGAGCCACCGGTTTCCGCAAACTATGGCAGGCAACCAAATCAACAGCCAGCAACTCCTGCCATCGCCGGAGATCTGGAAGCTGGGGATCGAGTTTTCAATGCGTTGTTGCAAGGCATTGCCATTACAGTCAAGCAACGTGGTTCTGATAACTTGCAAGAGTTGACGACCTACCTAAAGGAGCAATCCGGTTCGTTCAGGTTACCTGCTCGCACCTCTACGCCATTCAAGAAATGGCTGGAGATGCCAATGGACAGCCCACGAATCTCAGGAGACGTCAAAGATCTACACAAGATCGTCAACGCTTCCTTTGTCTGGGCTTGCAACAAGTACGGCCCGATCGATGCGGATAAGATTCTTCTGTTTGGTGTCAGATCGGCTGAACAATTGCCTGAATCGTTCGAGCATTCTCCTCGAACTTTCCTGTAGACAAAATCGAATCGCAACCTACTACGCTAACGAATCTATCGGAAGCATGAAGTTGTGAATCGGCAAATAACTCAACAACCAAAAAAGGGCCAAGTGGATTCCGCTCCGCTTGGCCCCTTTTTTTTAGCGAGTCAATCGAACAAAAACCTCCAAATTTCACCCCCAATTGAAAAAAACTAAACTTGACAACGTCTACCAGCCGTTTTACTTTGTATTGCAAAGTCAATTTGAAAGGCCGCAGGACAAAGGTACGAATTCACGTTTTCATTGCTTTTTTCGATTAAATGAACATTCACCGAGCACTATCGGACATAGCGGAGATTCGAGCCCAACTGGATCGGACTGAGACCTATCGAGGTTTTCGTTCCGCTGCAGTCGGTGTTTCTGTCGCTTTGCTTGCGTTAGGTGCATGGGTCCAGTCGATTTGGATCGTCGATTTCTCCACTCAGATCAACCGCTACCTTACGGTCTGGTTCGCAGTAGCAATTGCCAGTGCTGCCATCGCGGCTATCGAAATGCTGGTCCGCTCTCGCGTCAGTGAAAATCAGATGGTTGGCAAGATGCATTGGTCTTTGGTGCGTCATATCTCCTCCAGCCTGTTCGTCGGTTTTGCTTTGACCGCATTGATTGTGGTACACGCTCATGAGTTATCTAACTCGCCCCAACCTACGACGGAGGCGAGTTTGGTCTGGGCGCTGCCAGGATTGTGGTCGATGGTTTACAGTCTCGGCCTGCTGAATTGTCGGCACGACTTGCCCGCCCCAGCGATCGGTGTCGCCGGTTACTTTCTTTTCGCCGGTGCAACCCTGTTGGCCTGTAACTGGTGGACTCGTGAATTGCAGGGTTGGGAGATGCTGGCTTCGTTCGGAGTTGGCCAAGCCTACTTGGCTGGTGTTTTATTCTGGAATTTGGAGCGGCGACGTGGCTAAAGATCATTTAACTCCGCCCGTATCTGCTCGCTCGGCGCTCGACGATATCGACCGTGTGTTTCATGAAAAAGCCCGTTTGGGAATCATGACAACAATCGTCGGAAGCCAAAACGGAATGAATTTTAACGACCTGAAACAGCTTTGTGATTTGACCGACGGTAACCTGAACCGGCACTTGAAAGTTCTAGTCGAATCGAAAGTTTTAACGGTTCGAAAAACGGGACAAGGCAGAAACACCAACAGCCATTACAAGCTTACCGCCAAAGGTCGTAAGGCATTTGAAAAGTACTTGACCGCGCTAGAAGCGATTTTGCAAGCGGCAAAGTCGTCCGCAAATCAAGCCGTGAATCCTGCCAAACTTTCCCGAGAACAGGACAGGGGCGGTGACGGCCTCTCTCCTGCGGTCAGTTAGTCGCTGGCAGGCACAGATCAGAAAGCTGGCGGTGACACTTAACCAACATTGAAATAACTACTTTTACACCTTTTTACTTTGCAATACAGAGTCAAATTTCGAGATTACAAATGAGAGTTAAATCATGAGCAAAGCGATCGACCTGCCGCGGCGACCAATGGCCGGCTGGCTTTATCATCTGGACCGGATTCTGCGAGGTGAGGCCACTAAACCCTCTGACATTCGCAACGCCGATATCAAGATCCCATTGTTCGGGATCACGTTTTTGGTTTTCCTTATGGCAGCCCTGTACGGAGTGTGCATGGGAGTGTTTGCAGTAGTAAACGGTTTCGAGAATGAAGCCTATCAAAAAGCGATCATGCAAACGGTAGCGTCGATGTGCAAAGTCCCCTTGCTATTCTTCTTGACTTTGGTGGTTACGTTCCCGTCGCTCTACGTTTTCAACGCACTAGTCGGCTCGAAGCTTCGCGGGATACCCGTGCTCAAGCTGTTGATCGCTTCTCTGGCCGTAAATCTGTCGGTCCTGGCTTCGATGGGTCCGATCCTGGCTTTCTTTTCCGTTTCAACTCCCAACTATGCATTTATCGTTCTGTTGAACGTGGTTGTGTTTGCGGTCGCAGGTGTCTTGGGTCTGGTGTTCCTAATCCAAACATTAAATCGACTCTCTTCCGCCCAAAAGAAAAAGTCAACAACCGATCAGGAACCCTCCACCACGCGGTACCCGGTCCAACCTCAATTTTCGCAAACGTCTCAAACTACTGAAGTGGATCCAACCCGTTCGCAAGAAGAACCTGACGACGCTGTCGAACTTGGCGACGTCAAAAGCCCAGTTGTTTCCGGTCTCGCGTTTACAGACCAAGACACAGAAACGCCAGCAACAAAACCGCTCAAGCCCAAACCTCCAGGCCCTTTGGATTCACTCGAAGGTGTTGTGCTTGGTCATCATGTTCGCAAAGTCTTTTGTTGCTGGATCGTGCTATTTGGTTTGGTGGGCGCTCAAATGGGTTGGGTGCTACGCCCCTTTATCGGATCACCCAACAAAGATTTTTCATGGTTCCGCGTTCGCAACTCCAACTTTTTCGAAGCGGTCATCCAGGCAATCGACAACTTGATGTTTTGATAAACCATTTTGGTACCACAGAGGAATGAAACGTAGCGACTCATGGGAAAAACGTCTTACAAAAAGACATTACGGCGGCACTGGCAATTCGTGGTTCGAGGGTTTGACACCGTCGACCACGTCTTGCGCCGCGGTAATTTCCAGGACTCGAATCCCTCGACCACTCAAGCTGAAGCGAACGATTCGATCGCGGGGTTACCACTTCGCAAAGTAATCACAATCGTTTTGATTTGCGGTCCGATCTACGGTGCGGCGATGGGATCGTATGCCTACGTTTCTGGCGAGCGGGAATTCGCGGCTCAAATTCCACAGCTGATTTATTCGGCGATTAAAGTCCCCTTGTTACTTTGCTTTACCTTAGCGATCTCGCTTCCCAGTTTTTTCGTAATCAACACGTTACTGGGTTTACGCGACGATTTCAGAGAGGCATTGCGAGCGATCGTATCGGTTCAAGCCGGATTGACTTTGATCCTGGCATCTCTGTTTCCGATCACGCTGTTTTTCTACGCTTCGTTACAGGCGAACAGTGTCAACTACGCATTAGCGATTCTGTTTAACGCGGCGATGTTCGCCGTGGCCAGTATTACGGCCCAAATCCAACTAAATGCTTACTATGCCCAGCTAGTCAATCGAAACAGACGCCACCGCTGGATGATTCGAATGTGGATCGTGGTCTACGCGTTCGTGGGGATTCAGACCGGTTACGTGTTACGCCCATTTATTGGCAGCCCATCCGTCGCCCCATCGTTTCTTCGCAAAGAGTCGTTTCAAAACGCCTACGTCGAAGTGTTTTCTTTGATCCGACAAGTACTAAGCGAGTTTTTTGGTTGACGAGCCATCCTTTTTCCAAGGTACTTAACC
>CAZDBA010000196.1:0-1432 GCA_964503615.1 uncultured Pirellulaceae bacterium | reverse complement strand
GACAACACTATCGATGGTGATCCGACTGGTGCCACCCGACCGGGTTCAGCAGCAGCCCAATTAGTGAGCCTACAACCAAATATCCGACTATTCATCACTCAGCTCTTTGACCGCTTTCAAGAGTTCTGGGTCGACCAGTCCAATCGCACCTTTCCCGTGCGAATCTATCCGATCCGCTGCATCGTCGTCGATTTCTTCTAGATCAGCAGACCAAAACGCTTCTTTTGCCTTTCTGGTCTCTGGAGCTTGAAGTGGACGCATCAAGCGAAAACCGATTCCGTAGCAAGGTGAATCAAGTTCGTCATTCGCTAGCCACCATGGACTTTGAGGAACGTTTGGATCACCAGCCCTCCACTCGTCAACAGAGGCTTGACGGGCCGCACTGCGACAATCTTCAATCTCCAACTGATAGCTACCTCCTCGACAAACTCGCTGGTACAACTCCGTGGGTTGATTAAACGCCTGCTCGGTCGTCGAGGTCTTTCCTTTCAACCTCTGGTAACCGTCTTCGGAATAACGATCGAGCACCCATTCGGCTACGTTACCGTACATGTCATACAATCCAAAAGGATTGGGCAACAGCTCACCACACGTATGCCGGAATTCATCCGCGTTGTCATAGTGCCAAGCATGTTTGTCGATATCCGCTGCATCATCACCAAAGTAAAATCGAGTCGTCGTGCCGCCTCGGCATGCATACTCCCATTCGGCCTCTGTCGGCAAACGATAAAACTCATCAGTCAGCAGGCTTAAGAACTTAGTGTACTGCTTTGCGGCATATTGGCTGACCGATGCAGCTGGTTCCTTATCACCATCGCCAGCATCGTACGTTGTCTCGGGTTTCCATAGCCCCGAAGGGGACGTAATCGTGTCAATCTTGTTATCATCGGTAACCTGCCGAATTCCTTTTCGTTTGAAATTTTGGAAACTGGGTGTCAATCCCATGTAATGGTTGTACTCACCCCAAGTCACTTCATACTTTCCCATCCAGAACGGCTGGACCGTAATCTTGACCTGTGGCCCTTCGTCATCACGACGATCCGTTTCGTCTGCGGGACTGCCCATGAGAAACTCGCCACCAGGAATCGGGATCATTTCAAAAGCAACTTCGGACCCCGGGATCGTGGTTGTATAGGGAACCATGAAACCACCCTCGATTTCGACGGAGGGCCCCGAGTCCGGTTTGACCTTTGAAAAACCAGGTTTAGAAAAATCGATACTCAACTCCTGCGCGTCGCTCATTTGGCACACGATGAACACAACAGCAAGAAAAGTAACTTGAAAAAGTTTCACGTTAGATCCATTCATTCAAACGAAAAGTTAGAAATATCTACCAATTCAGACGAGCTATATAGCAGATTTATTTGGAGGGCCTTCCATGAACGGCAAAAACGGCTCGACACCAAGCGCCTCGTAGCCGATGTCGGCCAGA
>CAZDBA010000195.1:0-7787 GCA_964503615.1 uncultured Pirellulaceae bacterium | reverse complement strand
CAAGGGTAGCGCCCGATAGTGAAGAGTTCGTGGCAGCGATTGAAGACGCTTTGGCGGCCGAAGGCGAAGAGATCATCGTGCCCTATTCACATCGCAGCGCTAAACTGGATCGAGAGTATTTTTTGTTCAGCAAAGATGTCATGCTGAAAAACTCGAACAAAAAGAGAAAGATCTATTTTTTTGCCAAAGACCCCAATAACCCCAATGGGCAACCGCTTTCTGCTGTCCCTCAGGGATATATGGTTTCGGAAACAAAAACGGGAATGTTGGTTCTCAAGAAGCAACCTTAAACGGGTTGTTGAAAAAGTTGAAAGTGTATTTCTGGTGCTTCGTTTTGTAAATCGGGAAATCAATGAAAAAAGGGTCGGCACTTTTGCCGACCCTTTTCGAGTTTTACTATTTGAGAATCGTGAGTTGATTCTCGATGTAGGTTAACCGTCTACCGCTTCCACTCAAGTCCGAATGTAAAGCTGGCTGCACTGAAGTTCTCGTCGAAAACTCCCTGAACTCCGCCGGCCGGGCCAAGGCTGGAGTTAGGGTTTGCTACCGAAGCAAGTGTGTCTGCTCGCCCAACTCCATCAAACATGTAGATCACCTGGAATCCAGTTCGAATACCAAGATCACGACTCACATTGTAAGAGATTTCCGCACGTAGATCGAAGAGAGGAACAAACGAAGTATCATCGTCATTGAATTCAGTTACGAGGGGGGAGATAGGCCCACCCACTGCCAAGTTCGTAGCAAAGTACCGTTGGCGGTTATAACTGGCTCCGACAGCACCATCGAGAGTTGAGCGAAATCGACCATGACGCTTCGTGTAACGACCCGCTGCGTGAGCACCGAAAAGGTCGTTGGTTGCATTCTGCCTGAACCGGTCGAACATTTGCATGCCCTGGTCTGTATCCTGAATTGTGTTGTCCGAAACGCTATTGAAGCGGAAGCCCAAGTAGGGCTCAAATTGTCCGCCGCCTGCGGTTGACTGGCGAAACACACGATTGAATTCTACATTTGCAAAGCTGGTCGTAACCAACATGGGGTTTGACACCAACCGATCCTGACCATTGGTGAAGAAGCTTCCTTCAGTCAGTTCGTAAACTGCCCCCCAGCCATCGCCGTTCTTGGTTATCCATCCTAACTCATAACGGTTTCCCCAAGAGTAGTTCCCTCCAGTAGAAACACCGTTACCACCAACAGCTCGACCATCTGGCTTACTGATCGAAGTGTACAACCGATCGTAAGTAAGATAGAACCCAGTGTTAGGTTCCAGTTCCTCCTGGTTGCTGAATTCCAGCGGAGCAAAAACCTGAGCGTCGTACCCGAACGTGCCAGGTTCGGGTATGGATAGAGCGTTGATGTGCGAGTCAGCTGGCTGGGGATCGAAACGCGCGCTGGGGATATTTACTTGTGCCAGCAAAGTAGAAGCACATGAAACTATCAAAGTTCCCAGGACCAGTGTGAAAAGTCTTTTAGACGACATTGCTATTCTTTCAGCAGGTGATTTACGTTCACCGGGTTCCTCCCCCCGAGTGTCCATTCGCAGGTTATATCGGGTGTAAAGATCGTGAGGGTTGAATAAGAAAGTTAAAATTTACGGAACATCGGGGTATTTCCAGCCAAAGTGCAAGCACCTTCGGAGTAAAACCCCTGCGTTTTTTGAGAAAGCAGCGTTCATTCGATATGAACAGCAAATGGAACAGATAGCGCAACAGGAGTATTCAACGCAACTCCTATGAACTCTATGAAGAGGTAAGACTCACGCAAGGCTCACCAGATTCGACTTGGCAGAAGCCTCCTCAGCCTCCAACCGCGAGCGATGATGCTCAAACGGTTTGCTCCCGAGCTAGCAGACACTTACCGATTTGATTGTTCTTCGCAGGATTATGACTCTGACAACTCGTGTTTAATTAAAACAAACGCGAAATTCGTCCAACGTCTTGCCAGATCACGAACGCCATCAGAGACAACAACGCCAGGAATCCGATGTACGTCAACAGAACTTGGACTCTTTCTGTTACCGGCTTTCGGAAAAGCCCCTCATAGGCCAAGAACATCATGTGTCCGCCATCGAGCACTGGGATTGGCAAAAAGTTGATAATTGCAAGGTTCGCACTCAGCAGAACTAGGAACAACAACAAACGCGAAGTCCCCTGTGTGGCTTCGCTTTGAGCAACGACAAAGATCGTTCCGGGACCGCCCAGATTCTTGGCACTGATTCGCCCACGAACCAATTTGCCTAGGAATTTGAAGACCTTAGTCAGGTCCACCCAAGTCTGTTTGGCACCCAACTGAAAAGCTTCACCCCATGATTTTGCGGTGTAAACTTCCTGATAGGCAGTCAGACGAACTCCGATAGTAGTCCTAAAGTACTCGTCGGAATCCACCGACTGCACTGTCACAGTTTTGCTGTCATCACCTCGTTTGTAACTAAGCTTGAACTCTTGTCCGACAGGAAATTGCTGAATCAATTGGTGAGTATCTGAAAAATTGATCGAGCCTTCTTCGTAAGGCCGCTCTCTTCCCGTTTTACTGTATATTGGATCGGCTTTTTGCTCCTTGGTCAGTATCGCTTGAGTACCAACCAGTTCGTCTCCCTTTTTGATTCCTGCTTCCTCAGCAGGACTGCCCGGGGCAACTGACGAAACGATATTGCTCGTGGGGATTGCCAAACCTAGTGTCTCGATTCCGACCGGTTCTGCACCGCTGATCAAAGTTGAACGTCGTGGTTTTGTTGGAACCACCTCAATGGTTTTCTTCGTTTCGCCTCGCTCAACAACAAAAACGATCGGTTGGTCAGGCTGTTCCTGAACGTGTTTGATGACATCCAGATCCAGAGTGAAAAGACTGCCTAGCTCTTCGCCGTTTACCGATACGATCTTGTCACCAATTTCAAAACCAGCTTTGGCTGCGACAGAATCTCGTTTAATACCTTTGATCGGTAACCACTCACAGGCAATGCCGAGCGTTGGCATCCGATCGGGTGTGACCGCGATCTCGACTGTCTCCGGTTCCGCATTCTCATCTTTCGGATCGGTTTTACGTTCTACTGTGACCGTAATATCGCGGCCATAGGAATCGACCAGTTCCGTTTGCAGTTCCAGCATCGAATCGACATCGACACCATTCGCTTTGACAATGGTATCGCCGCCGAGAAACGGTATTTCTGTGTTGCTCGCGGCTCGTCCTTCTTGAGTTGGTGTCTCCTTGGCCAGTGTCAAAGTTTGCATCGGCGTCACGCCAATACGAGGCAAGCTGACTTCTGTTCCGATTTTCCGTGGTGTTAACTTTACCGTTTTTGACTCGGATTCGCCTTTGGGAACGTATTCGATCTCCAACACAGCGTTTTCTTCGCTACCATCAAAGATGATCGCTTCTGCCATGTGAATAAACGTGGAATATCCTTCGTCGAATCGCTGTTCCCCTACACGAAGCACGGTTGATTCGCCCATATTTTCTTCCCAAGCCGGACCGCCTGCTGTAACGCCACCAATTTTAGCTGGCTCGTATAAAACGCCAGAACGAAAGGCAATCGCCGCCAACAGGATCGCAAACAGAATATTAAAGATCACGCCTGCCGAGATGATTGCCATCCGTTGCGGCACGGTCTTGGCCAAAAAGCTCCGAGGATCCATCTTGGTGCGATCTACCAGCCCGGACGGTTCGTACAGGTCATCGTCAGAGGCATCGGCTGCTTTGGAAAGCGCAATTTGCTCTTCGCGGTTGGCAGGATTATCGTCTTGGCCAAGCATTTTGACGTAACCGCCCAGCGGTACAATTCCCACGCCGTATTCTGTTTCGCCCCAATTCCACTTGACCAACGAACGCGGAATAATCACACGATCGCCGATTTTGATATCGAAAAAGTCAAAACCAACGTAGAACTTTTCACACTTAACACCGCACGCTTTGGCGACCAAGAAGTGGCCGAGTTCGTGAACAAAGATCACAAACCCCAACCCGATGATGACTTGGGCAACGCCCCACCAGTAACCAGGGTCCAGCCATCCGGCCGCGAGCAAAATATTGGTATCCACTAAACAAGTTTCCAATTGGAGGTCTCTTGCCGAGCCCACTCGTCAGCGGCCATTAGCTGCTGCAAATTTGGGTCGGCCAAGAAATTATGGTTATCTAAAAGTTGGCGACAATGTTTCGCGATATCGGTAATCGCCATCTCGCCGTTTAAAAAAGCGTTTACCGCTACTTCGTTTGCCGCGTTCAACACGGCTCCCGATGTCCCACCGGACTTGGCTACTTCGAAGCCAAGTTTCAATGCTGGAAACTTTTCCAGATCGGCTGGAATCAAATCCAATGACATCGCTTTTGTAAAATCCAACTGCTCTGCCGGCCCAGAAATTCGGTCTGGATACGTCAGCGCGTATTGGATAGGTAATTTCATGTCCGGAGGACTCATTTGAGCGATTACCGAACCGTCCACGAATTCTACCATCGAATGGATAATAGATTGAGGGTGGATCACAACGGAGATTTGCTCCGGCTGAAGATCGAATAACCAGCGGGCTTCGATTACCTCCAGAGCTTTATTCATCATGGTCGCCGAGTCGACAGTAATTTTAGGCCCCATATTCCACGTCGGATGGGCCAAAGCCTGATCGACGGTCACGTTTTCCATCTGCTCAGTCGTCAATTCCCGCAATGGCCCGCCGCTAGCCGTCAAAATGACTCTGCGGATTTCCGGTTTGAATCCTGAGCGGGCGGCCTGGAAAATCGCACTGTGTTCGCTGTCTACAGGCAACAACATCGCTCCCGATTTTTGAGCCAGTGGCATGATCACGCTGCCGGCGACCACCAACGCCTCCTTATTTGCCAAAGCAACTTTTTTGCCGGCGTTCACTGCGGCCCAAGTGCTGGATAGACCCGCACAACCTACAATCGCCGCAATCACGACGTCGACTTCGTCCCGCGTCGCGATCTCGTCCAACGCTTCGGGCCCATAGCTGACAGAGCTGTCGCCGAAGTCAAACTCGCTGTTGGGTGCTACGGATGGATCGGAGATCACTACTTGGCTGGATTTGAATCGTCGCGCATTCTCGGCAAGCAGGCTCAAATTCGAATGCCCACTAATCGCATAAGCGCGATAACCCTCCATCGCCTGAATCACGGCAAGCGCATTTTGGCCGATACTCCCCGTCGCGCCGAGAATGGCAACATTTCTTGGATGATTCATGAAGGGTGAGTTATTTACGCATCATGTTGCCGAATATCGACAACGTTGAAAAATAAGGACGTACTGAAAGGCTTTGGAGCCTTTAAAAAATAGTAGAGCAAGGGTGCCCAACGGCAATTTTTAAGAGACCGATTTTATTGCTGTTTTACCGTGATAACAATAGAAATTGAGCTTTCTCTAACAGTTCTGACGATCAAAATTCGGCATGATGCGTATAAAGTCCCTTTCGGCAGCCTGTTCCTAGTCTTTTCAAGGCAAGTCCGATAGATTGGCCCCAAAGCC
Organism: uncultured Pirellulaceae bacterium; assembly: GCA_964503615.1. Taxonomy (GTDB): domain Bacteria; phylum Planctomycetota; class Planctomycetia; order Pirellulales; family Pirellulaceae; genus CAZDBA01. Next base: position 2,323 of record CAZDBA010000195.1, on the reverse strand, counting down.
ATTTTCGCTTTCCCTACCCAGAAAATCTGAAGGTTTGGATGGAGTGGCACCGTTGTTGCATTCTTCGTCACTCTTCTGGCAGTCCAAAATCTGCCCAAACCTGTCTTATGAAGTCATAAAATGGAACAAGAACCAAAGCGCGGCGGATCTGGCGACAAGCCCCAAAACAGCTCATCACTCGTCTGGTTTGCACTGGCGATCGTCTTGGCACTATCGGTGATCTCTTTTCTTTTGCTCAATCAGAAAAAAGAGGAAATTAGCTACAGCGAATTTCAGAATTTAATCGCCGCCACCAAGTACCACCCATCCGATTCGGAAAAAGCGGGCCAGCTCATGGAGGGGTACACCGGGAAACTAATCATTGTCGAAGACGGTGAGAACGGGCGAACCATCGAATTTAGCGAACCGCATAATCTAACGGTTGGAAAAGAGATCAAGGGTACCGTCTACTATCAAGTTCTCAAGGGAATGGGAAAAGACAAAGAGCGGGAAAAGCGGATGTTTCACGCGACCGCTCCCGATACCGACAACCATGACAAACTCAACCAGGATCTGACCGAACGCAATATTAAATTCAGTGGTTCCGATGCACCCGGCTTTTTCGAGAAGTACGGTTTCATCTTTATCACAACGGGTCTGTTGCTGTTGGTCTTCCTGTTCATGATGCGACGACTGGGTGGCGCCGGAGGGCCGATGCAGTTTGGTCGTAGTCGTGGTCGAATGTACGCTCAAGAAGATCTTGGTGTGATGTTCAACGACGTTGCCGGGATCGATGAAGCGGTAGAAGAAGTCAAAGAGGTTGTGGACTTTCTCCGTAACCCGGAGAAATATCAAAAGCTCGGTGGCCGAATCCCACATGGTGTTCTACTCGTCGGACCTCCCGGAACGGGCAAGACACTATTGGCAAAAGCGGTCGCAGGTGAGGCAGGCGTTCCCTTCTTCAGCCTCTCCGGTTCTGACTTTGTTGAAATGTTTGTGGGTGTCGGAGCGGCTCGTGTTCGCGACATGTTCCAAACCGCCCAAGCCAAATCGCCTTGTATCATCTTTATCGACGAGTTGGACGCGCTTGGAAAATCGCGAACTGGTTCAGCTGTGGGCGGACACGATGAGCGGGAACAGACTCTGAATGCATTGTTGGTCGAAATGGATGGCTTTGAATCTAACAGCGGCGTGATCGTAATGGGAGCTACCAACCGCCCAGAAACTCTGGATCAAGCTCTCATGCGTCCAGGTCGTTTTGATCGACATGTCCTGGTCGATCGCCCCGACGTTCGTGGTCGTGAGGAGATTTTGAAAGTCCATGTTAAAAACGTAAAGCTCGATCCTGATGTTGAATTGGAAAAGATCGCAGCAATCAGTCCCGGTTTCGCCGGAGCCGACCTGGCAAATTTGGTCAACGAAGCAGCGCTTTTAGCAGCTCGCAAAGAAAACCAAACGGTTGGCATGGCCGAGTTCAACGAAGGCGTTGAGCGTGTGACTGCGGGTCTGGAAAAGAAGACTCGAGTCATGAACATCGAAGAAAAGCACCGTGTTGCGTATCACGAAAGTGGACATGCACTGGTTGCTTACAGCTTGCCGAATACCGATCCGGTACACAAAGTTTCAATCATTCCTCGTGGCTTGGCCGCGTTGGGATACATGATGCAACGACCGACCCAAGATCGTTACCTGATGACCCAAAGCGAATTGGAAAGTCAGTTGCAGATTTTGCTGGCGGGTACTTTGACCGAAGAGTTGATTTACAAAGACATTTCGACGGGTGCTCAAAACGATCTTGAGCGATGCACCGACATCGCTCGTGCAATGGTGATGCAGTACGGAATGAGTCGTTTAGGTCGCGTGAACTACAAGAAAGACAGTAGCAGTCCGTTCCTCGCCGGCGCACAATCGGCTCCTTCCGGGATGATGTTCAGCGAACAAACTGCTCGCGAGATCGATGAAGAAGTTAAACGAATCATTGACGACGCGGTTAGTAAAGTTCGCCATATTTTAGAAGTTCGCAAAGACGCTTTGGAAGCGCTTACGCGTCGGTTGATCGACGTTGAATCGATTGACCACGAAGAACTCAAGCAGATCATTGACGAAAATTGCCCTGGTCCAATGGTCGTTCCCGGCACGGACGTTGCCCGTGGAGAACCAGCCGTGATCCAGGTCGAATCGGACGAAGAAAGAGCCGCTCAATAACACGAGGTTCTCAACTTCGAAAAGTGTCAAAGCCAAACAGATTTACCCAGCTCAGAGCTTTGCTTTGGGCTGGGTAAACAAACGGCTAGGCATCTAGAAAAGTGTTGAGCTCTGGTGTGTCTAAGCTCCGAAGGAGCGA
>CAZDBA010000194.1:0-8043 GCA_964503615.1 uncultured Pirellulaceae bacterium | reverse complement strand
AAGGTAGTTTCGATTCATGGTCATTTTTTAAACTGGAGTAAAGTTTATAGTTCTTAGAAATTGTCCCACGGCCCGTGGGGGCCATGCTACTCGGGGGCTACTGTCCGCCTAGTTCCTGACTGCGAAAGGTTGCTGCCTCTACGGCATCGATAACGGCTGCTGACATGCCGCCTTCTGCGAGCGCTTGCAAGCCGTGAATCGTCGTGCCACCTGGACTGGCGACTCGATCGCTTAACACGATTGGGTGATCACCTGACTCAAGCACCATTTTGGCCGCGCCGAAAACGGTTTGAGCGGCCAGCTGCAAAGCGACAGGGCGAGATAGCCCAGTGAGGACACCACCGTCCGCCATCGCTTGAATGAATTGAAATACATAGGCTGGGCCACTTCCTGACAATCCAGTCACAGCGTCCAGCATCGGCTCAGGGACTTCTACGCATACTCCCATCGAGCGAAGTAGCCCAGTGACCGATTCGACTTGGGCTTCCGGAACGTCGGGACTGGCCGCTAGCCCACATGCGCCAGCGCCGACCAAACAAGGTGTATTGGGCATGACTCGGATCACACGCGATGTAGAAAGTGCGTTTGTGATCGTGTCGATTGTGACTCCTCCCATCACGCTAATGACCGTGGTGTCCGAATCTTTTAAGACGATCGAGGCTGCTGCGCCATCGAACATTTGTGGCTTGACCGCCAAAACCAGGAATTCCTGCCCCACAGCACAGTCAGAATTGCAATCGGAAACAGCAACACTTCCTACTGCGGCTTGGAAGGCAGCAACGGATTCAGGATTGGGGTCGCTGATTGTGATATCTGCTGGCGTGGATACTCCCGACTCTACGATGCCGGCAGCGAATGCGCGAGCCATCTGGCCCGCGCCGATAAAACCAATCTTCATTCAATTTACCTAAAATTTCGTACTATCAGTTCGCTATCACCTTAACACAAATTGATATCGACACGCGATTCAAGTTTTGAAACCCTACGCGCCCAATTTGCGACAAACGGATGAGGTAGACAGATGAAAACGGGTCGAAAAACGAATTTCGCAGTCATGTCCTGCGTTTTGTTCTGTATGGTAACGGTTGCTCAGGTGTCAGCTCAGTCTACAAGCCGAGGAATGCAAACTGCACCGCCTCGACAAACCTATGACAATCAGTCGCCGCGGGTAATCGATTTTACGAATATTGAAAAATCAGGTCGCCAAGCTAGCCGCAGTGGAAACACGATTGACTTTACCAACTCTCGCAACAATTCGATCAATCCACAAACCAACAATGCAGCTTTGAGAAGCGGCTCCCGCCAAATTCCGTTGCAGAACATGCCGTTCGGCGAGCGTACTCAGCCGCAATCGAATTTCGCTGAGCTGTTCTCCAATAAAAGTCAGCAGGCAAACGAATTTCAAAACTCGGGTCGAAATGTGATTCAAAAAGCGAATGAGGCAAGTAAGCAGTTTTGGAGAAATGCCGGGCAGTCACTTCAGATTGGTCAGAGGTCAACGCCCAAATTCAATCTGCCCGCCAATTTGAACCGTAAGCCAAACTATACCGAGAACCAACGGTTAACCGACAGTAATCCGCTGGCGGACCGCTTTAAGCTTCCCGCTTTGCAAAAACCTGCTTGGATAAAAAAGATCGATGATAGAGCCAAAGGTTTGTTGGGGCGTAAAAATGATTTGCAGCAAGCCGGTACCGACTTGACCAACCGCATCAGCGGAACTCGTCAGAACGCCAATCAAGCTTGGCAGAATTTCACCCAAGGTGGCATTTCGGCGGGTACTGCCCAGCCTAACGGTTCCGCCCCTGCTGCACGAAGCGCCAACAACGATTGGCTGAACCAAGCTCAGCAATCGATATTTCGGTAGTACAAGGTGCTAAGGCGAGAGGATGTTGTTGTCTTCCTTCGCGGGCTTCGCGCTTTCGGCTGAGTAATTTTCGGAACCGTTCCTCGCTAACGCGTCGGGTTTCCAATGGCGGTCGCCGCTTATGGAAAATTAGAGTGTGATGAAATACTAATCGTTCATGCGCTATCGCGTGTTTTTCTTTTGGATTAGAATCCACGCATGCATACAGATTTTATTTTGGGCACTGCTGGTCATATCGACCATGGCAAGACTTCGCTGATAGGTGCTTTGACAGGCACTAACACCGACCGGTTACCGGAGGAGAAAAAGCGAGGCATCACAATCGAATTGGGGTACGCACACCTGGAGTTGGACGATTGCAACCTCGGGATCGTGGATGTGCCAGGGCACGAGAAATTTGTGCGCCAAATGTTGGCAGGTGCAACCGGTATCGATTTGGCGCTTCTGGTGGTAGCAGCAGATGATTCGGTCAAGCAACAGACTCGCGAGCATTGCGAGATTCTAAGGATCCTTGACCTGCCGGCGGGAGTTATCGCGATAACCAAATGTGACTTGGTCGAACCTGACTGGTTGGAACTGGTCGAAGAAGAAGTTCGCCAGTTGGTTTCAGAGACCTTTCTCAAAGACGTACCGATCGTTCGAACCAGCAGTCACACGGGGATGGGGATCGACGAGCTGAAAATCGCTATTGGTGAGCAAGCGGCGATTGCTGCGAAGGACATTCGCCAGCAAAGGATTTTGGCGCCGTTTCGAATGGCGATTGACCGCACATTTACAATCGCAGGTCACGGAACGGTGGTGACGGGTAGCGTTTCCAGTGGAACGGCAAACGTGGGTGATCAATTAGAGATCCAACCGGGTGGCCATCAGGTTCGAGTCCGGGGCATTCAGAATCATGATTCGTCAGCGGACGAGGTCCATCGTGGCCAACGCGGTGCGATCAATTTGGCCGGCGTGCATCATAACGAAACACGTCGAGGTGATGAGCTGGCTGCGATTGGGCACTTGGTCCCGACGAAACTGTTGACGGCAAAACTGTTTGTGCTTTCTTCGACCACAAAACCGTTGAAGGATCGAACTCGTGTTCGTTTCCATATTGGTACTGCCGAAGTGATGTGCAACGTTCGCTTACTGGAAGGATCTGTGATTGAGCCGGGTGAGTCTGGTTTGGTTCAGCTTTATCTGCAAGACCCTACTGTTGCGACTTGGAACCAGCCGTTTGTGATTCGTAGCGAGTCGCCGATGTTCACGATTGGGGGTGGCCGGGTTCTACATCCCGAAGCGGTTCGCATTAAAACGGCTTCGGAGGCGGAGTTGGTTCAGATACGGCAGATGCAAAGTGAGCAGCCGCAGGAGCGCGCGGCAGCAAGTTTGTATCTGAGCGATGATTTGGATTGGGCGCCCGATCGGCTTTCCCGAACCGCGGGGGTGCCTAATGAGGTGGAAGTTACGGAAGCATTGATCGATTCGAAGCAGTTTCGAAAAGTCAAAATTTCGGCCAGTCGAGATGCGATTGTTCACAGCAAGCGTGTTGCGGAATTATGCGACCGCGTCTGCAATTCGCTGAAGCGGTTGCACGAGAATTTTCCGCTGCGGTTTTCGCACCCGATGACCGAGCTTGAAAATGAGTATCGGTACTTGAATCAGCCCGCGATTTTGAAGTTGGTGATCAGTGAGTTAAACAGGGAAAAGCGAATCCAGATCGTCGCTGGTAGCATCTCGTTGGATGGCCATGGCCCTAAGCTATCCAAAGGTGAGCGGGCTCTGATGGGAGAATTGATTGGCAAGTTGCGAAATGCAGGCGTGGAAACTCCGCCAGCCAAACAGCTTCAGAAAGAGGCTGCCAAGAACAAGGATTCAGTTCCGCAGTTGTTGGATCTTGCATCTCAAAATGGAACTTTACACAAAATTGCGGCGGACTATTTTTTGCATTGTGATACTTTGGGTGAGATCAAGTCGACGTTGACGTCAGCCTTTTCCGAAAAACCTGAACTGTCCATGAGCGAAATTCGTGATCTCGTTGGTACTTCGCGAAAATACGCAGTTCCATTATGCGAATATCTCGACAAGATCAAGTTTACGATTCGTGATAAAGATGTTCGCAGGTTAGCTTCGCAGGACTAACGCTATTAACACAGAACATTATCGTTGTTTTCATCGTGCGATGGTGTCGTTGGTGCGGCCAACTCATTTAGGTGTCTTGATCAAATGAAACTTGGACGAGTGGCAGAAATAGATGTCTTTTTGCATTGGACGTTCGTGTTTGCGCCGTTGGCGTTGATTTTGCAAAGCTGGTACAGGCAGCAGTCGATCGCGATGACCGGAATGTTGTTGGTTTTGTTGGCTTGCGTGTTTGGGTGCGTGCTGTTGCACGAGTTTGGGCACGCCTTTGCTGCTAAGCTGTTCGGGGTGAAGACGAAAGACATCATCTTGACTCCCATTGGCGGGCTGGCTCGTTTGATGAGCATGCCGAAACGACCTTTGGAGGAGTTCGTAATTACGATCGCTGGTCCCTTGGTTAATTTGGTGATCGCAGCGGTGGCTGGGCTTGGTTTGTTTGCGTTGGGACGAAGTTTTGCTTTAGACGGTCCGGTTTCGTTCGCAGACTTGCTGCTCTTCGTTTTTTACATCAACCTGTTTTTGTTTCTGTTTAACTTGCTCCCCGCATTTCCCATGGATGGAGGTCGTATTCTCCGCGCGACGCTGGCTTCGTTTCTCAAATTCCAGACGGCAACGTTGATTGCAGGCGCGGTGGGACAGGTCTTGGCCGTAGCCCTAATTGTGTACGGTCTTTTCGAAGGTATGTACTCACTGCCGGTTGTAGGCGTTTTTGTATTTATCGCCGCGTCAGCTGAAATTAGCTCAAACCAAATGCCAAAGGAACCCGGATCATCCGTTGATGAAGAGAACAACAATAGCTCGACGACAATGGGTGGAGAGTAACCACCCTGTGCCCAAGATGTTGGCTGGAAAATTTTGTGGCTGAAGACGTTAGGAATTCTATGAGCGCGCAAAAAAAACGGCCCCTCAAAGAAGTGCCGTTCTTGTTTGATTCGCAATCAGATGATCGCGCTCAATTAGCAAAACTAAACTAGTTAGTTGTACCAGTACGAGCTTGATCAAGATCGTCAGCGATGTCCTGGAAGGCACCAGCTGCGTTTTGGCCGATAGCTTGAACAGCTGAAAGGCAAACAATAACGATCAAAGCCAACATGATGGCGTACTCAACAGCTGTTGGTCCATCTTCAGACTTCAAAAAACGTTGAACTTTAGTAATAACAGATTTCATCAAATTCTCCGACGAAAGGAAATTCGCCCTGACAAAGGGCATTTATAAGTGTCAAAAACATCTAGGCAGCAACACACTGCTTTGACATGAGAAACCTATCTCTGGTTTTGGGTGCATGTAGGAAAAGTTTTACTAATCGGTACAGATTTGGTGCATCCACACATGGTCTTTTCGGCACAACCGTCACGAAGCGATCTAATGAGTTGAATAGGGGGGAGGAATCCGTCAGTGGCAAGGTTTTTAATGAGAGGGATTGTCACTGTTGAACGATTTGAAATCGCCGGGCTGTCGGTTCAGATCCCTTGCCCGCAAAAGGGCCTGCTAGACGGTGCAGTTGTTTTAAAGCCAGTTTTTATTGTGGCATTCCAGAGAGGGCGCATGCATCTAATGGGGCTGCCTGTTTGGGCACTCATACACCTGGCTAGAAGCGGTAGTTGCGTAGGTCTTGATAATTCCCCAGATAGGGAATTGGCTTTTAAAAAGCCGGAGAGTTGCCTGAATCGGGCGAAGAAAGTCGAGCTCTAAATTCCTCTAGATTGGCGGGGAACGGAAGCGGCTTTTCAACTGTTTCAGGGCTGAAGTTGGACCAGTCGTAATCTTCAGGTTGGGGTTTTCCAAAAAAGTAACCCTGCACCATATCGGCACCGAACTGCTCGACGCTCAATAATTGTTCAGCACTTTCGACCCCTTCGACGATAGTCGTAAAGCCTAGGTTTTGAATCATCTGTAAGACCGACTTAAATAGCAGGCGGTCACCCCAGAGCAAAGACTTGTCGATCTTTACCACCTGGATTGGCAATTCACTAAGTCGACTAAGGTTGGAAAACCCTGAGCCAAAATCGTCGAGCATGGTTTTAACGCCAATCCTTGAAAGTTGTGCAAGAACAACCTCAGCGATCCGACAATCGAGGTTCGCATCGTTTTCGGTCAACTCAAGCGAGATTTGTCGCGGGTTGATTCCGGCGTTTTGAATGATGCTGTGGACTTGATCGCAGAATCCTTCTTGGAGAATCTGTTGATAGGTCAAATTGACTGAGATAAACTGACCTTCATCGCATCTTTCGGCCATATATCGACAGGCGGACTCGACTACCTGATACCCAAACGGAATGATGAGCCCCCCCTTTTCCAGGATCGGGATAAATTCTTCCGGTGACACGGAAACGCCATCTAACTCCCATCTCGCTAAAGATTCAAATCCCGTGATTCGGTATTTACCATCAACCTGTGAGACGATGGGCTGATAATATTGCTGAATCTGAGAAAAATTCTCTCGGAAGTTCAGGGCACACTCGATACGCCTTTTTCTAGCCAGTGCATAGCCGATCTGTGACTGGAAGAACTCGGCCGTTGATTTGTTGCTGCCGGCGCGGTTGTGTTTTCGCTTCTTCGCCTCGTACATGGCAAAATCAGCGTTTCGAATCAAATCGGAGACTGTTTGACCGTCCTTGGGAAAGAGCGCAACCCCAACGCTACAACCGACTCGCCATGCGGATTCATCGACAACAATAGATTTGTCAAGCGCTTGAAAGAGCCGTTCCACGGCAAGCTGCGCCTCGATTTCGTTCACTCTAGGCAATACGACGATGAACTCATCCCCTCCGACTCTTGCGATCAAGGCTTCTTGGGAGAACATGTTGACAAGTTTTTCTGAGCAAAGCCTCAATATTCCGTCACCTACCATATGGCCCGCAGTATCGTTGATTATCTTGAATCCATTGAGATCGAGAAAAATCAATCCGAAGCCTTCGCCAGAAATGTTTGCTTCTTCGATAAGTGATTCCATTTGATATTCGAGCTCTGCCCGATTGCACAACCCGGTCAGTGAATCGGTCGTTGCAATCACCGATAGATCATTTACAGCTGCTTCCAACTGGGTTTGCGCTTGACGTAGCTCAGTGATGTCGTGCAACGTTCCCACCAAAAACTCGTCGCCGTTTTCAGTCGTGTATACATTTTTGATCGTTCGAATATTCCTAGAATTCTCGTTGGTGTCCGTGATGACTTCCTCGTATTCCAATTCGACTTTAGATTGAAATACTTGTTCGTCACTTGCGAAAAACTCTTCGGCTTCGTCTTCAGAGTAGAGATCGAAGTCTGTTTTTCCGATCATTTCCGATTGAGATAGACCTACCAACTCACAAAGTGAGTCGTTGACCAATAACATCTGGTGTTGTCGATTCTTTACAAACAGCGGTGTCCCGCACTTGTTGAGCAGTTCGATCAACAGTCCTCGATCGATGAGAGCTTCCGTAATGTTGGAATTTTGTTGCATTTGATCAAAAGGTAGAAATGAGAGGACTTGACTACATCGAGCCTTAAGTCAAAAGGGATTCAGCCCTTACGTGAAAGGTCAGCAAAGATACCTCTTGTTTGGTGTAAAACATTGGAACATCAGTGAGACTGAAAAAAACTGTTGTGCTGTGTTCTGGTATTAGCAATCAGGCCAATAAAACCGGACAGGCCAATAATCGGAATGATTCCGACCGAATACGATCAGTGATTGGATGGACTAATTTATTCCAACTTGACTGCAAACAGCGATTTGACCGCTTGAGGATTAATAACTTGGCGAGACCTTTGTTCGCTTAAAGCCTCGTGACTGACGTTGTAAAGTGTTTGGTGCACGCGTATGTTAGTTACCTCTAGTCCAAACGTTTTGAGCAAGCGTTGGCAACCTGGTTTGTCGTCCCAATGACCGACCACCCGATTCAATAACAGAAAAAATGGCAGGCGAGGTATAGAGATGTGGATGCAAAAGTGCGGTGATGTTGATTGTTTCATGGCAGGACTGGTTAAACGCAACCCAGGCCAGCCAGAATTTCATCAGGCTGTCAAGGAATTCGTTTCGAATGTGATGCCGTTCGTAAATGAACATCCTGTTTACCTT
>CAZDBA010000193.1:0-8506 GCA_964503615.1 uncultured Pirellulaceae bacterium | reverse complement strand
TCTACACAAACAGTAGCCCCTTTTTCCTCGATAGGAACAACTCAAAACACCGCAAAAGTTAACGTATCGGGTAAAGTTTTCCAGCGTTACCCACGCGTTTCTTCGCCGTCGCATTTCGTTCCTCGAATCGGCAAATCATGTCTGTACCTCAAAGACAAAGACTATTTATCTTCGCGCGAATTTGTTGCGTTCCTGCGATTATGGTGATCGTTGCCTGTATTCACATGAATCAGTGGCATTCGATCAAGCGATCTAGCTGGGGCACCGGCGCCGGATTCGGAATGTTTGCTACCGTCGACTATCACGGTTCTCGATTTATTCATTGTATTGCGGACACCGCCCAAGGCCCTGTCGAGCTGGATGTTCCAAAAGCGATCTACAAACAGTCGGGCTTGGTCGCACGCACCATTCCCAGCAAAGAAAACTTGCTGTACTTGGCAAAAGTGCTTTACGAACAAGACTGGTATCTGGACGTCGATCAAAATGGGAACCGTTTCGGTAATACACTACCCGCAGATTCCACCTCTTTGAAACCGATTGTTGTTCGTGCTCTTGAACTGAAAATCGGTGGCATGCGAATCGACAGCGAAAACAAAAAACTTCTGACACACACGCTTAACTCGGTAGAGTACCGACCAAATGAAGAGAGTTCGAGCCAAGCGAATGTGCAATCGGCTTCCTGCGAAAAGCCAACGTTAGATTCAAAAGGCAGGCGAGACCGATGACGCAAGCCTTTGAATTAAATCAAGAACTTTTGCAGCCAGCCGCGAACGAGTCTACTGAACCAGCCGCGTTATGGTTCGGTGTGAAATTGTTTGACTTGGTTGCGTTGTTGACTGTGTTTAGCATGTTCCGCATTAGCCATCTGCCGTTGGATATGGCGCTGACTGTGGCAGCGGCGATACTTGTCTGCTTGAAAGCGGTTCGACGCAGTCCCTGGTTCTGGTTTGGGATCGTTGTCGCGTGGTTGCCCCGGATGTACTTTGACTTTCAGCACTACGAAGACCACTGCTTTTTTGTGATCTATTGGTGTGGTGCGATGGGACTGGCCGTGATGGGGCGGCGTGTAGAATTCTCCATGCGAAATTCAGCCCGCCTGATGATTGGGCTCTGCTTCGCTCTCGGCTGCATTTGGAAAGTGATTTCCCCCGAGTTTTATGATGGCTCGCTGTTTCATTTCAAGCTGCTTTTTGACTACCGTTTTGAAGAGATGGTAACGGGACCGATCGGCGGACTTAGCTCGCTTACCAGTGCCTCAAACCTCGAATCTTACAGGAACGTGCGAATGGCTCTTCCGGGCGGCGAAGCGGCGATCGAAATACCGGGAAGAGTAACTTGGATCGCTTACGTAATGACGGTCTGGACGATCGTTATCGAGGGTGCCCTTGCTTGGGCATTTCTGTTTTCTGGAAAACTGGCCGAGCGTTCTCGTGACTTTGTTCTGATGTTCTTTATGCTCTCGACCTACTTTGTTGTTCCAGTAATGGGGTTCGCTTCGATCTTTATGACCCTGGGCATTGCGCAAACGCGTTCGAATCGAATGCGAGTCGCTTATGTCGGAACACACCTGCTGCTCTTTGCTTGGTATACGTTCCGAATGGGGTAAGTAGCACGCCTCTCCAGAGAGGCGAGCTACAAAGCACAATTATGGTTGCCTTGGTTGTACCAGCCGACTCGGCAAACTAAATTTAACGTTTTGAAATACTTGCAGATTGTTTCGAGACTGGAATAGCCGTATATGACGGGAGCTGAATCGAAGACCTCAAAGGTGGAAACGAACCCGAAACTTTGGCAAGCCCTCGTGCCACTGTTAATCTTGATAGGCTTGCTCGTCGCGAATGTTATTTTCTACGGAGCGGATTCATCCTACGGTCCGAATCAAATTGCGTTGTTGATCGGGGCGGCTGTGGCCGGGGTGATGGGGCTGATGTTGCGAGTGCCCGTTACCGAAATGCTGGAGGGGATCCGCAAGAGCATTTCTGCGACGCTGGTTGCAATCTTGATCCTATTGATGATCGGTTCGTTGGCCGGAACATGGATGATGAGCGGAATCGTTCCCGCCATGATCTACTACGGACTGGATATCCTGAATCCAACTTATTTTTTGGTGGCCAGCGCTGTCGTTTGTGCGATCGTTTCAGTCGTGACCGGTAGTTCATGGTCGACGGTGGCGACCGTAGGTATCGCGTTGCTGGGAATCGGATCTGCACTGGGGATGAGTGTTCCCATGACTGCTGGCGCGATCATTTCTGGTAGCTATTTCGGTGACAAGATCTCGCCTTTGTCCGACACAACCAATCTGGCAGCTGCCATGGCAGGTACCGATCTGATCAAACATATCAAATATATGCTGTGGACCACGATTCCCAGTTTTGTAATCGCCTGTGGGATCTTTGTTGTGATTGGCTTGTCCGGCGACGTCGAATCGACTGCGTCCGGAACGGCTTTGCTGAAAGAGGAAATCGCGGCCAATTTTAACTTGTCCGGATGGGCCCTGCCCTTTCTGTTCGCGGTGCCAATTTTGGTGTTAGTGATGGTGTTTTTTAAAGTCGAAGCGATCGTGGCTTTGTTTGTGGGCGCAGTCGCCGCCGGGATCGTAGCGATTTTCATACAGCCTGATGTGGTTACAAATATTGCTGGTTTAGATGAAGTCAAATTCACCGTCAAAGACGAAGATGGCGAGCACGTGGAGATGCGGCAACCAGCCTACATCAAACGAGCTTATGTTGGATTCATCAATGCGATGGCGTTTAAGACACAACTGGTTTCGGACGACGTTGTTGAGAAGTTTGAAGCGGAGAGAGATTCGTTGGCCGCAGAGTTGGAACGGAAGCGATTCGAATCTGCTCGGGTAGATCGGCCAGAGTTAACCATGGAGGTCTTCCGCGAAGAGAAGATCGTGGTGACTGAGAACTTCGACGAAATCAAAGAACCGCTGGATGCTGTTATCAGCAAGATCTCCGCCGCCGAGTTGTTGAAGGGAAAAGGCATGGTGGGCATGTTAAACACGGTTTGGCTTATTCTGACTGCAATGTGTTTTGGTGGAGTCATGGAGGCATGCGGCTTGCTCAGACGAATGACTGAACCACTTGTCCGTCTTGCGACAACGCGTGGTTCTTTGGTTGCTACCACGGCAGGCAGTTGTATGTTAACCAACTTGACCGCTTCCGACCAATATTTGGCGATCGTATTACCGGGCAGGATGTTTGGAGATGCCTATCGAGATCAGGGCTTGGCCCCCGAAAACTTGAGTCGAACGTTAGAAGACTCTGGAACCGTGACCTCTGTGCTCATTCCATGGAACACCTGCGGCGCGGCGCAGTATGGCGTGCTGGGAGTGGAGGTGCTTCATTTTGCGCCTTGGTGCCTGTTCAATATTATCAGCCCAATAATGACGGTGTTGTACGCCTATTTGGGAATTAACATTCACCAGCTGGACGAAAACCCGCAGCAGGACAAATAGGATGCTGCCGCGATGCTCGTCAACGATGGCGAGTTATCGACTACGGTGGTTTTTCGGTAAATCATCTAATGATAAAAGCGACTAAGAACAAATCGGATCGAACTTGGCCCTTGCCCAAGCATTCTCACGCCATGCGGATGCGTTGGCATGATTTATTGTTTATGCATTGGCCAATCGCACCAAATTTGCTTCAGCAGCACCTGCCCAATATCGAATGCGATACGATTGATGGTCAGGCTTGGATCGGGGTCGTGCCATTCCGCATGTCCGACGTTGCTCCACGCTTTGTCCCGGCAGTTCCAGGGCTGTCAGCGTTTCCTGAATTGAATGTCCGGACTTATGTTACCGTTGACGGCAAACCGGGTGTCTGGTTCTTTAGCTTGGATGCAACTAATAAACTGGCTGTTCGCCTCGCCAGAAAATTTTTCTATTTGCCGTATATGGACGCAAGAATGCAGATGTCGATGGCAAAAGATGGTTGGTTCTCGTACTCAAGCCGTCGAACGCATTCTGGCGAAGATCCTGCCGAGCTTGAAATGCGTTATCGCCCTACTGGCGATTCCTTTCGAGCTGAACCTGGTACGCTTGAGCATTGGTTGACCGCACGTTATTGCTTGTATGCTCAAGACCGGCACGGCAACATCTTGAGGGGTGAAATTGATCATGAGCCGTGGCCCTTGCAGAAAGCTGAAGCTGAAGTCAGATCAAACTCGATGTTAAGCTGGTTGGATCCATCCAGCGAGCTCACGGCTCAAGAACCACACCTTCTGTTTTCGTCGTACGTCGGAGTGCGGGCTTGGCTTAATCAACGAGTCGCTTAGCAATTTCATCAAGTTGGAAGACGTGTGTACTTTTACCGCTGGTCGGTGGTTTAACACGGCGGTAACTAAAGGGTTACCTCGAAAGTTCTGGCGAAAGTTTCCAAGTTGTGCTTGCTTTGTTTTCCTTTGCCAGGAATCGCAAAAACCACCTTGTCAAAAGCCGATCCAAACTCCGCAATCGCATTCTTTGCAGTTTGCGATGCGACAACAGGATCGCCACCAAAAGCACCGCAACCCCAAGCACCCAGCAGGACCTGTCGCACTCCAGCGTCTCTTGCGATTGCCAAAACGTTTTTCCAGCGTCGTTCAAAACACTGTCGTAACATTTCCAGATCATCAGATTTTGCAAGATAAGGTTTGGTGTTGGGTGCCGGCGCTGTAATTACCGATGCAACGAACGGACGGTCGAGATAGTCGCCCGTTCCACGAGTTTTGAAAAAAGGAACAGTCGGACTGTAGATCGCGTAATCGGTATAAAGCAAAGACGGTTGGCTTCGATTCGCGTCGTAGTACTCTTGGTGTTGAATGAGAGTCGCATACAAAGCTGAACACCTGCACAAGTCTTCCTCTTGAGCCTTGGCACCATTCAGAAAGCCTCCACCGGGGTTCCTTGCAGACGCGAAATTTAGCAACACAAGCGGCTCTGATTCCGACATCGTTTGAGCGACCGTTTGGGTCGTTCCGTTTCGCACTTCGATCAAAGGTTGCGGACCTGAAGATGGCTGCTCGCGCAAAGTCGAGAGTTCGCCTGGGGTGTAAAGACGAGAGCCCCCAAGAGAAGATTGAATCTGGGATTCGATGGATACAACCGAACCGCCTGCAGTGTAGGTGCCACGATCAATTAGATTTAGCACTTCTTGGGCGTGTTGTTTCAAAGACATTTACTAAGCCTTCACGTTTTTAATTTTGCAGTCAAAGTTGACTTTATCGAGGAGACTGGCATCCGATAAAAAGGTTCGATGCAAAAAACGGAACTCACACGCTCGGTAAACAAAAAAGGCAAGACGGGACGAACCCTTCTTGCCCAGATATATTGTGCACTTCATCTGCGGCAACCGCAGTTGGGCGGATTAATTACTCGATAACAAACCGATAAATGGGCCGATATCGAAAAAGTTCACTACCCCGTCGCCATTAATATCTGCTTCATCAAGAAAACCATTGGTCGAAAGCAACGCGATGAAGGGAGAGATATCAAAAAAGTTAACTTGGTCATCACGATTGAGATCGCCCAAAAGAAACGCGGTGAACGAGGTGCCTTGAACCGCGTAATGAAACGATCGCGATCCGGAAACATCATGGCTTGTATCGGTAACAGCCATCCTCTCACCCTGAGTTCCTTCCCTGTAGCGAAATCGGTCCTCTGTTCCGGAGCCAGGTTCAAAAGTAATAAGAAACCCAAGGTCGCTCATTTCGTCAACCTGAACCGGTTCCGTAAAATTGAATGTTACGAAATTGTTGTCAGCAATTGTGCCATCTAGCTCAAACACCTCGGAGCAAATCGGCGTGACCGTTGTTCCAACAAAAAAGTCGTCTCCATCGATCGTTGAATCGTGCCCTGTCCCTGTAAGGAACTGCGCCGCGTTCCCCTCGAAAATCCTCACCGTTAACGTGGCATTTTGATAAGTCTGGGTAGTACTTTTTCGTATCGTAAGTGCCGAAATTTCGTAGCCAGTGCCAGCTCCATCCCCTAACGAAAAAAATTGGCCACGAGCATGGTTAGAATTGCCGGCTTCACTAAAAATTGCAGAGTCAGTCGCTCCACTAAGCTCAGACGAAATAATGTTTGTTGTAGGAGGCGAAGTTGATGTTGTAAGGGGGGCTCCTGGTTCTGGTTCCGATGTGTCACCATCCAACAGCTCAATAATCGCGTTCGCAAAATCACTGGAAAGAGCGTGAAAGCCGTCTGCATTCAAGTGAACATTTCCAGTATTCACGGGCGGATATATTGAGGTGTCACTAATGTCGATCACCGTGACAAAAGGGTCATTGCCAGCGACTTCGTTCAAGCCATCATTTACGGGCTCATCATTCGCATTTATTCTTCGAATCTCACTGGCGACAATCGGCAATTCCGGGTTCCCAAAAGTGTCGCGAAATCGAGCCACGAGGTTCGCAAAGTTCTCACCGTAAGCTTCGCGATTGGTCTGGTCATCCGAATCGGTTTCGCCTTGAAACCAGAATATCCCCCGAACATTGGCGATTTGGTCATCTGCAGTTCCAGCCACTCCATCCGGACCTGCTTCGACTTCAGCAATCCGTAGCGCGCTGAAAGTCAAAAATTGCCCATACAGTTCCAAGTTATAAGGTTGTGCGACGGTGCCGGGAAACCAATCTTCGTTTATAGCGTTACCGGTATTGTCAGTGGTGAGCCCTAAAGATCGTCCGTTACGTCCAAAGGAGAATATTCCAATATCATTTCCAAACCCTGCGTTGATCTCGACCGCCAAGTTATCCAACGCATAATTGGTTGGGTCGAGCGAGCTTTCCGAGAAGCTCTCTACGAAAGCGGTTACCGGTCCCCGGCTGCTGCGATCGGGAATTCGACCAAACGTCAGCGTGAATCCTTGCTCCGACTGATTGTCAAAACTATTTGTATTGATTGGCGGAATATTACCGTCGTAACCGCCGACATCATACGAATTAAGCTCGGACAAATTACCCGCGTTAGATTGGCCAGTAATAAAGTAAACATCAACAACGTTTTGCGCGGAAACCACTGACGCGTAAGTTATCACAATGCAAAAAGAAGCATGTCTCAAGATCTTCGAAATCATTTTAAACCGCAAAAAAAAGGTGAAAAGAAAAGTCGCAAAGATATGATGCGACAAAAATGGAATGGGGGAAGCAGGAGAAGCCAGCCATCTAAGTATAGCATATTTCCGCCAAGTCTTATATTACAAGAATTGGCACGAAAAGATGGCAATTTTTCGATGGCGATTTTTTATTCAAAGTAGCGTGCCTCTTTTGAGGCGTTAATACTCGCTTTAGAGAGGCGAGTTAAACCGGCAACTCAAATTCACCATCACTCGGGTACACATTCGCTAAGTCGAACTGTCAGAGAGGATTTCAATAAACGGCACGATATCAAAAAAGTCTACGGTGTTGTTACCGTCGACATCAGCTTCGGCTTGAAACCTCATGGTGATCAGAATTTCAATAAACGGAGCGATGTCAAAAAAATTCACATCGCAATCTTGATTGACATCTCCCGGTAACAACAAGGATTCAACCAGGATACCCAAGTTGGAATCTGCAATTACGACACGGGTGTTCGTTGCTGCAACACCCAGCGGTCTGGAACCACTTGGCAGAGCTGTCGTTTGAATGACCGGTGAGCTCAATACGGAAACGTCAATCGTTGTCATTGTCGGAGTTGGCGAATTGCCAACCACATAGAGCGTATCACCGACCACATCAATGTTGACAGGGTTTGTATTGAGCGGGATCAGCGCCTGAGTTTGCACTGAGTTTGGATTGCTCACATCCAAAACTGCGACTCCATTGCCTGAGGCAACATAGAGTGTGTCGCCCGCCTGAGCTGATTCAATTGGAAAGTTCGCCGGCCCATCTACTCCAGGCGAAAATCCAGCTCCGGCAATTCCAATTCGATCAAGAATCGACAGGCCGGGAGCAATGTCGATTACCGTGATCCCGAAAGTTTGTCCGTCAAAGAAACCAGAAAAGTCAGTCGATACAAAAGCGGTCTCTCCATTCTCTGCTACGAGAACGTCAGGTTGGCCGACCCCTAAATCAATCGTGGAAGCAGAATTCGCCAAGGTGCCATTTGCTTGATAGCTTCGTACACTCAGGAGTCCTGTTCCACCAGAAACAACCACTCGTCCATTCGCCGCGGACACACCTGCAAACGGAGAAACCCCAACGGACACTGGCCCAGATACAAGTGTCGGTTCCAATGGGTTTTCGATCGAGAAAACCGAAAGTCCACCGGTCCCGGCCGCATCGAGGGTGAATAATAGACCACCGTCAATTGATACATCATCGACCGTACCTGTATTGCCTGGAGGAGCAATGACCCCGGCAATTTCTGGTCCGCCCATTTCTGTTCCGTTTAAGTCGACAATAACTATCCCCTGAGGACCAGCCGCCGCATAAGCAACTTTTCCAGCAACCGCTACATTGTTGGTGTCAAAGGTGTTGAGAACCTCGATTTCATCTGCCTTTAATTGTCCCGAGCAAACGGCGGCACCAATAAACGCAA
>CAZDBA010000192.1:0-8507 GCA_964503615.1 uncultured Pirellulaceae bacterium | reverse complement strand
ACTAACTTCATCACTCTGTTGAAGAGTGGGGTCCAAGGTGGCAAGTGGATCTTCGACCGGACCGACCGAAGAGAGCTCGGGCATCGAGTTACTAGAAGGTTCGTCCGGGTTATCTGACTGTTGATCTGATTGGGGCTTGTTCATCTTGACCTTTGATTTGCTCCCAACATTTTAATTAACGTCGAATTTGGTTCAACGCCGTTCATTGGCAAAGCAGGTACGATGGCATAATTTGAAGGGTGCAATCTTTGGGGAAGGAAACCAAATCGGAGTGAGGAGCGGAACGTTCAACGAAAACAATCTAGATTCTCACACAGACGCGAATGAAAACCTTTTGTATTCGCGCGTGTTAGAGTTCCTTTGCGGCTAATAAAAAATGCCACAACCGAACCGGCTGTGGCATTTGGGATTTTCAATCAAAAGGCTTGATCAGAACCTGGTGAATTATTTGGTTGCGAAAGCGCCTTTGATCATGTTCGGATCATAGTGTTGTGGCATTTTGCCTTCGGCCGCGTAGATATAAAGCGCCGCCAGCAAAATGGAGCCCAACGCGGAAGAGACAAGCGAAACAAACAAAATCCAAAGCACGCCCAATCCGATCAGGATTCCTCCAAGCACCGGAGAAACGCTCATCGCCGCAATCCCTCCACCGATGGGAAGAAGGGCGACCAGACTAGCGAGAAAAGTAATAAAGCCGATCCCCATGTTGGCTCCGAGTGACTCGCCCCAAGTCTTTTTGATTACGGCAACAGAACGTTTGACGGCATCGATCGGCCCCGTTTTCTCAACAACTAGAACGGGAATCACGAAAAAGGTCGTGATGGACCAAGCCATGCCCAGCAACCCTGAGACGATCGCGCCGACTTTTTCCGATCGGGACTCAATGATCTTGAGAATAAACCCAACCGTCGCCGCGACCAGCGCCCAACTGGCAATTTGCGGAAGCCGAGCCATTGCGGCGCCGAATCCGTCACGCACCGTTGGATCACCACCTTTCAATCGGATGATCGCACAACCGACCAGGGCGGAGTTAAAAAAGATGATGATGAAATAGGTGACGAAGTAGAAAAGGAACCCGAGGATACCCATTAGAATCTGCGTTCCAGAACCTACCTCTTCTTCCAAAAGGCCTTCGTGAAGCCCTGAAGCGAAAATGGGCACTGCGAAACTTGCCATCGCAACGATACAAGCTAGTCCGCTAAAGATCGGGAACAGTAAAAGCTCCTTATCTAGCTTGAGAACCTCAAGCGACTGTTTCGCCAACCTCCACCCCGTTGATAACTTGCCAAACATTTCCGCTCCTTTGAATTTGTTTTCTATCCGAACAAATTGTAACGGCTGTCCAGATACAAAGCAAAACCTCGGGGCAGACTTGCCCACGAACGTAGCATGGGGTCCTAGTCCGTGGTTCGCCATGGATGTCTGAGTCATGCAGGTTTTCCACGGCTTGGGAGCCATGCTGCCAGGAAGCGGCCTTGATTTCTTATGGCGAAGCAACGATAGGCAAAGACAACACTACGACAACAAAGTAGCAATACACGGGAATTACCAGCGGCGTTTCCTGTTGGAATGACCAATCTGGATTTCTTCCGATTCAGTAGCGGGAATCAATCGTAACTGTCCAAGCTTTCCATCAAGTCTACCAATATATTTTGGTTCACCCTGTTCAATTAACGACGCAATTTTTCCTGATTGGTCACCGAACGGATATGCCAAGACCGCTCCGTTTGAAAGGTAAACAAGGTGTTCTGAAACAGCATCGTTCAGATAGAGGATTGGGCCATCGGTATTTTTCAGTAAATAGCAATTAATTGGATATCCACCGCACGTATCAATCGCAAGTTCGTGAGTTTCAAAACGCTTGCCATTCAAGACGACGGTCAGCCAACGATCATATTCTGCCAACATGTGAGTGCCAATTCTAGAATGTTCAATTTCAACATCAGAATTCGGAATCGAAAAAGTAGTGTACTCCGTGACCATCATGTGTTTGCAGATCAGATAGAACGGAGAGTTTACGAACGCGATGACGATCGAGACTATGACAACTGCTATAACGGCACACCCGATATGTTTACTTTTCATATTCCTCTTTTGTTATCCATGTGGAGTGTTTTTGTTGCATCTCGATTCGTTCCGCACTTTCATTCCTCAGGCGTAAAACAACTTGACGGGATCTGAATCAATGTAAAGTGCCTTAGTCATGCGGTTGGATAAGGAACAACTGCGATCATCAAGCCGGATCAAGCAATCATCCAATTCTGCGGTCCAGTTGATCGCAAGGCTCATTTGACGGACAGAGTACCAAATGCATTTTGAAAGAGCAAAAGTTTTATGCCTTTGACCAATGTTGGTCTAATATTCCCGGCAACTAGACAGCAGGCATTGATTAGGATGACGAACCGCAGATAAACTCAAATGAACACAGATAAAAATGGTCATGTCATCCGATTTGTCTTACCAATCTGGGAACACTTAGAATTCGTTTGATTTATCATAATCTCGCTTTTTGACAGAATGGCTTAAACACGAATTCAGTTTTGACGGACCACTAGATTGGCACTTAGACATATTGTCGACAGCGTGATCATGTGTTTTCCATTTTGAAATTCAGAGTACCAGTGCCCATCCAACTCACGCGCTGAAACGACAAGTCTATCTCACGCAGAACCGAGAGTTGAAAGAGTTGGGCTATTTCCCTTTGCGTCTCTGAGCCTTTGCGTGAGACCTTAATTTTATTTATTCTCTTCCAGTGGATGCTATTCTTTAGTGTGACACTTTTCCGGCAACCAATTGCAACGAGAGCCCAACCTGCTTTAGATGGCATCGTGCCTACTCAAAAAAGCATCGGGCTTGTCGAATGTAGCGGTGTTCGATCTCTCGAATTAGACTATGAAATTCTTAGAAAGTAGTGTTGCAGCTTACTTGGCCTCAAACTTTGTCCGTTAAATACTAAACCAAAATCAAAGATGCCCAACTCAAAAAAAGTTCTGTTGATCGGCTGGGACGCTGCAGACTGGAAAATCATCAACGATTTGATGGATCGCGGCAGGATGCCTCACACCCGCAAGCTCGTCGAAGGCGGCACCATGGGGAACTTGCGAACGCTCTCCCCTGTTTTGTCTCCAATGCTGTGGACTTCGATTGCCACTGGCAAACGTCCCAGCAAACACGGCATCTATGGTTTCTCTGAACCGAATGCGGCTGGCACGGGCGTACAACCCATGAACAACACGTCGCGTAAGTGTAAAGCGATATGGAATATTCTCAATCAGAACGATCTTCGTTCATTGGTCGTGGGCTGGTGGCCCAGTCACCCGGCTGAGCCCATTGATGGAGTGATGGTATCTGACTTTTTCCACAAGGCTCCCCAAAAGCCTGCTGATCCGTGGAAACTGTTGCCCAGATGCATACACCCCAACGAGTTGACGGCTACGCTTTCTGAGCTTCGCGTGCACCCTTTGGAATTGACTCGCCAAGACATTTTGCCGTTTTTGCCTAACGGAGCCGAAATCGATCAGAACATCGATCGGCGTGTTAATTCGGTCATGAGAGTGCTGGCCGAATGTTCGACCATTCATGCCACGGCAACTGAATTGTTGGAAAAACAGGATTGGGACTTTGCTGCCATCTACTACGACGCCATTGACCATTTTTGTCACGGGTTCATGAAGTACCATCCACCACAGCAACCGCAGATCAGCGATGATGATTTTCGGATTTACCAACATGTGGTCACAACGGGTTACGTTTACCACGACATGATGTTGGGGCGTCTGCTCGAGCTAACCAACGAAGACACGACCGTGATGTTGATTTCCGATCATGGATTCCACCCGGACCACTTGCGCCCCAAAGGGATTCCAACAGAACCAGCTGGGCCAGCCGTTGAGCATCGCGATTACGGCATCTTCGTTTTAAATGGTCCCGGTGTGCAGCAAGACCAATTGATTCACGGTGCCAACCTGTTGGATATCACCCCCACGTTACTGACTCTGTTTGGGTTACCTGTTGCTGAGGACATGGATGGAAAACCGTTGGTGGATGTGTACGAGGAAGAACACCAAATTGAGTGGATCGCCAGTTGGGAAGACGTGCAAGGCAACGACGGTCGGCATCCAAAAGACATGGTGATCGATCCGGCTGAATCTCAAGCAGCGTTGGACCAACTGGTCGCCTTGGGCTACATCAATGCTCCCGATCAAGACATCAGCAAAGCCATTGTCGATACTCAACGCGAGTTGGATTACAACCTTGCTCGTTCTTTCATGGACGAAGGCAAACACGGTGAAGCGATTCCGTTGTTGCAAAATTTGTATCTAAACAATCCATTGGAATTTCGTTTTGGGATCCAGTTGGCCAATTGTTTGCGGGCGACGGGTCGCAATGCCGATTTGAAAGCACTGATCGCGGATCTCAAAGGACGGTGGCTGGTTGCATCTACTGCGGCTAAAAAGAAGCTCCAAAGCGTTGCTGAGCTTGCACATGAGCGAAAGGCGGCATGGATAGATCTGAAAAAACAGGACGATGAAAACCCGGACAAAGATGCTCCAACTTTGGCAAAGCTTAATAACCAAGGGAAACCAAAGCTATTCGAGGACGACGAGTTGCAGGTGATTCGCAGTCTTCGAGCTACTGCTCAAGGCAACCCTCAAACACTCGATTTTTTGGCGGCGATAGTTGCCTCAGCCGAGGGAGATTTCCAACAAGCGGCCAAGCTCCTCGAAGCGGCGAAACTGATGAAGTCACCCAAGCCTGAATTTCAGTTTCATGTGGGCAATGTGTACGTCGGTTTGGAGCAATATGAAGAAGCCGAAGCTGCCTTTGAACGTGGGTTGGCACTGGACGAGCTTGACCCAAACTGTTTGATGGGGCTATGCCGCACCTATATCGAATGGGGCAAAGTCCGTAAGTCACTTGAGTATGGCAAGCGGGCGATCGGTTTGAAGTATCGCTTTCCAGTCGCGCATTACTTTTATGCCCGGGCGCAAAACCGAAGCGGGAATGTTGGCGGAGCAATCAACTCGTTGAAAACCGCGCTGAAACAGAACCCCAATTTCCAGGAAGCTCATGACTTGCTGGCGAAGATTTATGACGCGATCGATGAGCCTGAGTTGGCGATTGAGCATCGTGGCAGTGCCAAAAATCTGGCACACGACAATCAAGAGGTAATACAAGAGGCGGCGGGAACAATGGAGTTTCCTCCAATAGAAGACATCGATTTTGAACAAATCTTGCCCGAATTGCCTAGCGAGGCTCTCGCCAAATTGGGAATCCTTCCTCGACTTTCGCAGCCCCCGCAAAAGTCGGCAACTCAAGAAGTCCATCCAAAACCTGAAGACAAAGAAATCATTGTTGTTTCCGGTTTACCTCGTTCGGGGACCTCGATGATGATGCAAATGCTGGCCGCCGCCGGGCTGGAAATTTATACCGACAACCAGCGGAAGCCGGACGAAAACAATCCGAACGGCTACTTCGAAGCCGATGCAGTCAAAGGACTGGTGACAGACAACGCGTGGGTTAAGGATTGCCGAGGAAAGGTAATTAAAGTTGTCGCGCCGGTCGTGCCCTACTTACCTCAGCAAGAACGATACCGGGTGTTGTTTATGCAACGGGATATAAAAGAAATCGTCTCTTCGCAAAATCGAATGCTTGGGCGTTTGGAAAAACAAGGTGGAAATATTGAGGACAAGCGGTTGCAGGAAGTTTTTCTTCAACAAGCTTTCATGGCTGCCCAAATGGTGGCCTCTCATGGAAACCCCCTTTTGTCAGTAGGCTATGCTAATGCCATAGAGGATCCGGAAAAGATTGCCCGCCAGATTGCCGAATTTCTAGATAGGGAGTTAGACGTTTCGGCGATGGTTGCAACTGTTGACTCAACGCTGCACCGTGAAAAGGCTTGATTTTGTTTCGATTCATACCAATTGAAGTGTCGCTCGTTTTTAGAAAAACTTGTATTGACCACGCATTTTACTTATATTTGATATCTCAGACTGTACCTACCTGTGGTTTATCCCACCTCAATTGACCAGCCCAGAATTCAATTCGAATTTTGTTTTCAGGGATCAAAGCAGATTGCAGATAGCCAGCTCATTTGAAAAACTCAAGGTGTGCTAGTCTTTGTCGAAGTCATTCCTATTAACTCTCTGGAGTCACACTGATGAAAATTTCAAAAACCAAACTTGCAGCAGCTTCGTTTGGCGCTGCCTTTACTTCATTGTATTCAGCCCCCGAGCTTTGCGCTCAAATGGATACGATCGACTCTAATGCAGATCTGACTTTCATGCCCGGCACGGTACCTTTTTTTCCAGGCAACGGCTCCGCCGACCCCGGATTTGAGGTTGCTGTCAATGGTGTAACGAGTTTTGGTGCCCCAGCCGCATTTAATATTATTGCTTTCAATAACGGTGACTACGGTTTTGGAGCAGGTAATGGATTCGGAATTGCCAATGGTGCACAAGATTTTTTCCAGCTTTCGCCTGGTGATGTGTTTGATGGGTCTACTGGTGGTGGAGTGAACCAACTCTCTGTTACTGGAACAGGTGTCCGTACCTTCGGATTTATTTCAGAATTTGGCCAGGTTGGTTACTTTAGGGTCGATCTCGGCAATGGTAATGTTCCGGTCATATTCCTTGATGGTGAAGTAGCCGTAAATGACGCAAACGGAATGAACGATTTTACGATTACCGTCCCAAGTGGTGGTGTTTTATTGGGCGATGTCAATCAGGACGGTAGTATTGACTTTTCAGATATCGCCCCCTTTATTAGCCGGCTAGCTATGGGCGAATTTCAAGCTGAAGCTGATATCGATGAGAGTGGAGTAGTCGACTTCCAGGACATTGCACCATTCATCGGACTCTTAAGTGGCGGTTCGAGTGTAAGTTGGTCGGATTCAAACGGAAATCCACTGGACGGGTATGCCTCGAATACTCAAGGCAGTGAGCAAATTCAGGCCATAGAACTAAAGCTGCAAGACGAAATCGCTGCCGCTGTATTGGGGCAAACCAAAAGTTCATTGACCAATGAACAGCCGAGTGTTGGCTTGGCTGCATTGGCGTTAGGCGCCACCGGACTTCGTCGACGTCGTAAGGCTGTGACTACATAGTCCTGCGTCAAAGTCGAAAAACCATAACAGACTGGCTCGATTGAGCCAGTCTGTTTTTTTGTAGATAGAACTTCGCGATCACCGAGCCGATAACCACCTCCGAGGTAGGAATCGTAGCAGATGAAAATGGCGGAGCCAAATCAGCGGAGCTCCGAAGCAACAAAAGGTTTCTCAGTTCTGTCCGGGATAGGTTGCCGATCAATTCTTTTCTCAAATTGGGCGATCGCTTCGTCTTTCTAAACCATGCGAGTCCGGTTCCCATTGTTTTCCGCGAGTTGGCTAACGCCAGATTTTGATGTCAACGGGATTCGCTTCGATCGGTTTGCTTGGATCAAAACTCAGGATCCAATCACCCGCACGGACGTTTGGATCGGAGGGGGAATATCTGATTTCGAGCAAGCGGTTTGCGTTTTTCATAACTGTTTTAAAGGTGGGTGTCCGTTCCCGAAAAGGAATATCCATCTCTTCCAACTTTTTCTCTGCAATTTGCAACGCTTGTTGTTGATATTCGGCGTCCAACTCTTCGATCATACCGGCCTCCAGTTCTTTCCTTTCAGGCGGCGCGATGATGACTGCCACGTAGGGGAGCGGATCTTCGATCTTCACCGGCTTTTGTCCCTCAATCTGCAAAGGGCCAATTGCTCGACTACCAGGTTCATCCGATAAGGTGATGCTGGCCTGACAGCCTGCCACTGGCAACCAACCACTAACGTTAACCATTAGTTGGCCATTTTTTCGGTCAGAAATGTCTCCGCTGACCGGGCAATAGTGAATCTGGTTTAAACGACCCCCATCCCAGACACAATTGTCTACAACATCGTCCTCAAGTAACGCATCACAAACAGGCACCCAGTCTGTGATCGCAAAATATTCTTTCTCGCCCAACTTGTTGAGTTTCCCTGCAATCCAAGACTCAACGAGAGGGTCGTTCTCGGGGTTGATCGAAGTGTCGGGCACGATCAGTTTGACGAAAACTTGGTTGAAACGTTGCCTTTGGGGCAACTCCGGCTGAGGGTCCTGAGCCGGTGCCTCCGCAGCAACAGCTGCGAATATACTGACGACGACCATTACCAGTGGTCCAACAATTCTAAGACGTCTCATTTTTAACCTCACAAAGTTTCAGCAATCAGCAACAACCATGACGTTGGAGAAAGCACGAAGAGTAATTAAGCATGATCGCTCCATGATTGTGTAACGTTACACGTCCGTCAGACACAATAGACGCGGAAGTGGATTATAAAGTTCCATCGAAGCCGGACAGGAGTTGAATTTTATTTCGAATGACCGGTTTCTCAAAATTATTTAAGTCGCCGATCGCTTAGACATGCAGGCCGTGATCGAGAATCCATGTAAGTCCAAAGTTTGGAGGTGAGTCGTTTGCAATTGTATGCTGATGACCGCG
>CAZDBA010000191.1:0-8516 GCA_964503615.1 uncultured Pirellulaceae bacterium | reverse complement strand
TTGGTACTTTATTCAAGGTTGTTAGCTGCAATAAATAACATGCTGGTGGGCACTTTTTTACAGCTGTGGATAAATCAGAGGACTGATGGCTTTAGTATCGGTAGTCCGCTCCGTCTCGGCTTTGTTGGCAACTGCTTTCTAGCTCTTGGAGTGCTTTGGATAGGCGCTGGAAGGTTTCGGGTTGGGCGCTGGCGAGATCCTGTTTTTCGTGAGGGTCGTTGCCGATGTCGTACAGTCTCATGCGTTTTTCGCCTTTGGCTTCGCGCATTAGTTTCCAGTCGCCGTCGATGATCGCTTTGCCATCGATGCCTGAATGCAGACGACGGAATCCGAAAAACATCGGCTTGTCACGCGCGGCTGTTTTGCCGGAGATGACGGGCATTAAATCGATTCCGTCGATCGGGCGATCTTTGTTTTTTGAAAACTTGTAATTGGTCAGGTTGGCGATCGTAGGAAAGAAGTCGACCGTGCTACACCGGACTTGGGTTGTTCCTGACTGGATAGTACCCGGCCACTCAACGCAGGCGGGAACCAGCAAACCGCCTTCGTACATTTTGTGTTTGTAACCTTTGAAGCCGCCTGTTGAAGCGGTTCCATTTTTTGCCAGTTCATCTGCCGGCCCATTATCGCTGCAAAAGAAAACGATCGTTTGCTTTTCGATTTCCAGTTCGCGTAACCGGTCACGTAACCGACCGATCTGCTCGTCCATCGCGGTGATGCATCCGTAATAGTTTTGTTGTTTTTCAGCCAGCTTCGAGTAACGTTGCTTGTACGCTTCGCCTGCGACGACCGGTTCATGGGGAGCGTGGAACCAAACCGCAGCGAAGAACGGTGTATCTTTGTTGGCTTCGACGAATGGGATCACGCGGTCCATGATCACGCGGCTGTCGTCGCCAGCGATGTTCTCTTTGACTTCCTCGCCATCCTGGACGTAAGGGAAGCCGCCCTTCCAAGGCTGGCCCGGTGCATTTCCCCATTTGGTCCAGCCCTCGGGTGTCACGCCTGGATCCCAAGTCGGCACGGCACTGGTGGTTGCAAAGTACTCGTCGAAGCCATGGTGGGAGGGAGGTGAGTAGTAGCCGCGCGTGCTGACCTCTTCGTGCTTGACCCAGCCGATATGCCACTTGCCGAAGTGAGCAGTTCGATAACCTTTTTCCTTCAGTATTTCCGGGATCGTAATTTCGCCAACGCGCATCCCGGCGGTGTGAGCAGCAAGGATTCCATAACGGAACGGGAATCGTCCTGTCAGACAACTGCCTCGGGTTGGTGAACACAATGGCGCAGCTGCGTAAAAGCGTTCGAACTGCATGCCACCGGCGGCCATCGCATCCAGGTTCGGAGTTTGGAGCACTTCGTTTCCGTTGAACCCAACATCGCCCCAGCCCTGATCATCACTCATGATCATGATGATATTGGGCATGCGATCGGCCCGTTGTTTCTTTTTGGCGCCATCTTGCGATTGGGCGCTTTGCAAATTCACGACTACAAGGGTCAATGTTGCTAACCCAAAAACAAAAAACGAACGTGAATAACGCATAGCAAAAGTCTCGTAGTGAGCAGAAGAAAAAGTAAGTGGGCTTAAGCCAAAAATTGCTTGACCGACCGAATGCCCGCGAAACGTGCCCGCGAACCGTTGACTTGGATTCTACCATGGCAAGCCTTGGCGTTCACCGCGTTGCCGTGGATTTGGTTCTTCTTTTTCTCTTGTTCTCTGCGAGGTGAACAAGAGCCGACACGTAAGCTACGTAAGCGAGGGAATAGCCTGCATTCGTGGTCTTGCTTACGTTGCAGAAAGACGCGCCTGTTATTGGTTCTGTAACCGCTGATAAACACTAATGAACACAGATGAAAACGTGGTTAGTGCGACAGGGTCGTGATTGTTTGCTAGACTTTGGCTTGCTTGGATTGCGAGTTGATATTGCGAACGTCTGTTCGTCTCGTCCCAATTACAGTTTTATCTCAATCGAGATTTTTATGGACGAATCGCAGGACCCTAATGAGGCTGCTCAAGTTTGCCCTGATGGATTGCTGAGCGAGTTTCGAGAAATGTGGTCTGAAGCGGATCAGATTTGGGAGCAGCACCACAAAGATGCTGGTTTTTTTCGCTACGTGAGTGCGGATTATCAAGCGGTGTTCGAGGCTTTGTCGAGAGTTCAGGGGCGGGCAACTTTTCTGGAGTGGGGCTCCGGGCTGGGTGTGGCCACGATTATGGCTAGTCGTATGGGGTTTGAGGCGTACGGGATCGAAGCGGAATCGGAGCTGGTCGATTACTCGGAAACGTTTGCCAAAAAGTACGGGCCTTCCGCGAGCTTTGCCCATGGAAGCTTTATTCCTGAAGAGTTTCAGTGGGACCCTGCGGAGGGCGAAGAGGTCTTTCGGACGATCATTGATCTCCCTTCGGCTTACGACGTGTTCGATCTGGAGCTGCGCGATTTCGATTTAGTTTACGCTTACCCTTGGCCCGATGAGTACATGTTGTACTGCAGTATTCTGCGACAATATGGGCGGAGCGGTTCGATGCTGCTCAGCTACGACGCGCGAGAAGGAATGCTGGAAAAGGTGTTCGGCGAATAAAGAACTTTGGCGGTGCCAATTTTTTGTGTAGTCGGTTTTGAATGCCGTTTGATACGTCTGCCAAGTGTACGAGTCGGACTTCGTGTGTTCGGGTAATTACAAGTCGATTTGGTTTGTCATATAATCCGCAACGAAACGAAGGTTGCAGGCCAAGTTATGCAGATCTTCACTGAATCGAATACACATAGGTAGGAACGTCAAATGTCGATTAGGGGCTTCCTGGGAATTGATGCGGGGACTCAAGGATTGTCGGTAATCTTTACTGACGAGAACCTTGAGGTGTTGGGTACAGGCGAAGGTGGTTACGAGATGGTCCACGGTCTGGCCGAAGGTGACTACGAACAGGATCCGGACGATTGGATTGCAGCGTTACGAGCCGCGATGGTTGAGCTCAAATCGAACCTGTCTGACGACATGGATGTTGTCTCGATTGGAATTTCGGGACAGATGCACGGAGAGGTTTTGGCTGATGGCGACGGTAATTGTCTTGGCCCAGCGCGTCTGTGGTGTGATAGTCGGAACCAAGCCGAAGGGGACGAGCTCACGGAGCGTTTCGGCGTAAAGATGCCTAAGCGAATCACATCGGCTCGTTGGCTTTGGACGATTCGAAATCAACCGGAGAAAGCTTCACAAGTCCGGAAGGTAACAACGCCAGCTGGCTGGATTGCGTATCAATTGACAGGCCAGTGGAATTTAGGGATCGGTGATGCAGCTGGTATGTTTCCGATCGACCAGGCGACGTTCGATTACGATTCCAACTTGCTCGCATCGTTTGATGAATTGGTGGGGGATTCGGTTGCATCACTTAAGACCATGTTGCCGACGGTGCGGAGTGCAGGTGAATCGGGAGGTGAGCTGAATAGTGCAGGGGCGGAGTTGCTTGGGTTACCTGAGGGGATCGTTGTCGCGCCGGCCGAAGGCGACCAACCTGCGGCGCTTGCCGGTTCGTTGATCGGTGCAGCCGGGATGGTTTCCGTCAGCTTTGGGACTTCGGTTTGTGCGAACTCAGTGGGTGATCGTCCTTTCTCAGGAGTCAGCGATTCGGTAGACCACTTTTGTGCGGTGGATGGAAAGCCGATCAACATGGTTTGTTTGCGCAACGGCACAACTTATATGAATACCGTTGTCGAAATGTTCGGGAACGTCTTGGGTGAAGACCGGGGCGCTGCGTTTGCAAACGTGATGCCTGAGGTGGTGGAGGCCGCGCCTGACTGTGGTGGCGTGTTGGCTTTGCCGTTTATGGACGACGAGCCAGGGCTTGCGGTCGACAATGGTGGCACGGCGATGTTGGTGGGTTTGAACGGTGAGAACGCGACACCGGGTAACGCGGTCAAGGCTGCGTTACTTTCAACCATGTTCAACTTGCGAATCGGTAGCGAAGTTCTGGACGGCCAGGGTTTTCCTCGCACCGAATTGGTTTTGTCGGGTGGGCTGACCAAGACGCCGGAGTTGGGACAGGTTCTGGCCGATGTTTTTGATACGCAGGTAACGATGCTGGAAAGCGCAGAGGAAGGGACCGCCTGGGGTGCGGCGTTGATGGCGAGGTATCGTTATTTGGCTCAAGCGGCAGAGTTGGAAAGCCAGTCGGTGCCTGAGTGGGCTGAGTTCATTGCCGCGCAGAAAACAAAAGGCCGGGTTGAATTTCAGCCAGATGCGGAGCGAGTCAAACAGTACGAAGCGACTTTTGTTCGATATAAGAAACTGATGTCAGCACATGCTGCTGTTGACCAAGCGTTATGTAGCTCAGATTAAATAGCGTCGCTATTTTCTTTTGATGCCGTACTCGTCAATTTTTCGGTACAACGTTGCGCGGCTGATTCCCAGTAGCTTAGCCGCTTTGGGGACACTGTTTTCGGTTCGCTTGAGCGCTTCGAGAATCAGCTTTCGTTCCCAGTGGTCGATTTGCAACGTTTCCAAATCGTCTGAGGTGGCGTCTCGAATTCCCAGATCGTCGATCGTGATCTCGTTCGACTCGGTCATCACCACCGCACTGTCGATTACATTTCTAAGTTGCCGAACATTTCCAGGCCACTGATAGGAAAGCAGTTTTTCTGTTGCTGCCTTGCTGATTCCCAGCTCAAATTTTCCGTGGCGATTTCGGTAGTGTTCCAAAAAGTGATTGATCAAGATCTGGATGTCTTTGCCACGATCACGTAGCGGCGGAATATAAAGCTCGTATACGCTAAGCCGGTAGTAGAGATCCTCACGAAACTTTTTCTCTCCGACAAACTCTTTCAAGTCTCGATTGGTCGCGCAAATTACGCGGACGTCAACGGTGATCTCCTTGGTTCCCCCGACGGGTAGGAAAGGGTGCCCCTCCAGAATTCGCAGAAGTTTCGCCTGACCTTCCAATGGCAGTTCGCCAATTTCGTCCAGGAATAGAGTGCCTAGATCGGCTTGTTGAAACCAACCCACATGGTCACGGTCTGCGCTTGTGAAAGCGCCCTGTTTGTGTCCGAATAATTGACTTTCGACCAGATCGCGTGGAATGGCTGCACAGTTAACGCTGAGCATGGGTCGATCGGAGCGGGGGCTATTGCGGTGTACGGCGCGGGCGACGAGCTCTTTTCCTGCTCCGCTTTCACCTCGAATCAAAACGCAGCCAGATGCTTTGGCAACGCGATTGATTTTTGATTTCAGGACCTCCATCTCCGAGCTTTCGCCGATGAGCTCGTCCGAGAGTGCAGACTTGTTGACCAATCGTGAGTGTTCGGCGACTAGAGAAGCCTGTTGGTTTGCTTGCTTGAGCGCGCGGGCCACGATGTTGACCATTGCGCAGGCGAGTTCGAAATGGGAATCGTGAAACCTTACGCCTTGGCGATAAAGGTGAATCGCACCTAGCACTTTGTCGTCGATCAACAGGGGGACGCAGATCGCGTCTGCTCCTGCGTCTTTGACTGACGAATCATGATCGACTCGGATCGCGTGCTTTTGGGCAACAACTCGCTTGGTCAAGTCGTCTCTCAGCTCAAGCGTGTCGAATGCTTTTTCGGGGACCACGAATTTTGGGACCAGTTTGTCCTGGTCGTTTAACCACAGGAACCCAGCTGCGGTTGCATTGGTTCGATCGGCTAGACGCTCTAAAGAAATTCGAATAACTTCTTCGGGATCGTCGATTCCAAGCAATTTTACGCTTAACTGAAACAGAAAGAAAAAGTCCTGTCCCAGATTGTGGCCTTGCAAGAAGTTAAGCGTGTAGTGGCCAGTTTCGTTCTGGTTGAGTGCTTGGTGCAAGACAATGGTCGAGCTGGTCATCGTTTCCGATTTGACGATTTCCTGCGAGGCGTCTTTTGAAAGGATGAACGTAAAACGGCAAGAACCAATTTTGACCTCTGTACCGTCCATCAGTCGAGCAGTGTCGATGGTCTGACCATTTACATAGGTTCCGTTGCTGCTTTTACGATCAGAGATCCACCAACCCTCATCGTCACGGTGAATGGCTGCATGGACACGAGAGCATTGGGGATCTCTAAGAACGATTCTGCAATTCCAGTCCCGCCCCAGCAGATTTTCTTCAGCGGGGACAAGCTTGAACCGTGTGCCTGTGTTTTCACCGGCATCCATTAATAAAAAGGCTGGCACGAAAGTTGGTTTGCTCTGGAGTTAATGGAAGGGAATCGGAAACAAAATGCGCAAATGAATAAGCCAAATGTGTTTTGGTGGATCATTACACTATCGCGGCAACATTCCTGATTATAGTTCTTTAGGACGAATTCGTCGATAATTGACTATTGATCCCCAACATTCCCTCTTTTCGGAAACCAACACTCTCGTTGAAGCGTAAAGCCTTTACCGCCCGAACTATTAAATGACAGGGCTGAGACTGGTTTGCGCTCAATAAACCCTTTGATTTGCGTGCAAAAAGCTTCTTTGCGGATTAATTAAAATGCGAACCGGTCGTTTCCCGCCACAACCAAAACCGTAATGTGGGGTTTAATACGAGGCCAGCAGTTTGAATCAACCTTGTCCGACCATTTTCGAGTGTCTAGGATTCCCAAGGCCGATTTCTGTTAAACTACGGGTTTCGTGTCGAGTAAATTGATTGTTCATCCTGACATCAGGGACTTTTCCGCTGATCAACCTACAGGAATTTTTTATGAGTCGTAATGAAAAGTTGGCTTCGCTTCTTTCTATCGCATTGCTTGTTATATTTAGCGGGTGTCTCTCTGCTCAAGAGGACACTGAAGAGTTTGGTAAGCCGCGCGAGGCAGATCGTCAGGTTTCGCGAATCGTTGCGAACTTGATGCAGCGTGATCATCTTTCGTCACGTCCGTTGGACGATGCGATTTCCGAGCGAGCGTTCGACCAATACGTAAAGACTCTCGATTCGATGAAGATCTACTTTCTTCAGTCGGACATCGAAGAGTTCAACGGTTGGCGTACAGAGATTGACGACAAAATGAAAAAGGGTGACTACCAATTTGCGTTTGCCGTTTTTAATCGTTTTCTGGAGCGCGTTGATCAGCGCGTCGAAACTGCCAACAAGTGGATCGATGCCAAGCATGATTTTTCTGTCCAGGAAGAAATGCTCACTGAGCGGGACGACTATGAATACGCCAAGACCGAAGCAGAAGCTGTAGAGCGTTGGCGAAAGAGAATCAAATACAACTTGCTCGTTGAGAATAGCGTTGAAGAGCCAGAAGAAGATCCCAAGGATAAACTTCGCAAGCGTTATTCTTCTTTTGCACGCCGCATGGGGCAAACTGACAACGACGATGTTGTCGAGATGTATATTACCGCTGTGACGACCAGCTTTGATCCACACACGACCTATATGTCCAAGGCAACGTATGAGAATTTCCTCATTCAAATGAAGCTAAAGCTGGAGGGGATCGGAGCCACACTTCAGGCCACTGATGATGGCTACACTGTGATCAAACGATTGGTTCCCAATGGCGCGGCTGACAAGCAAGGTGAGTTAAAAGTAGAAGACAAAATTACTGCGGTCGGCCAAGGTGAAACTGGCGAAACGATAGACGTGACCGGTTGGAAACTGGATGACGTTGTCGCCAAAATCCGCGGAAAGGCTGGAACGATGGTGCGGTTGGTTGTCTTGTCCAGCAGCCAGGAAACACGGACGATCAAAATTGTGCGTGAAAAAATCGAGCTGCAGGATTCGGCTGCAAGTGGAGTCGTTTTCGAAGATGGTGAAAAAGCGGACGGTTCTCCATTCAAAATCGGCGTAATTGATCTGCCGAGTTTTTATGCTGATATGTCAGGCGAAGTTGGCGGAGCCAGCACCACCACCGATGTTCGCAATATCCTTAACGATTTCAACAAGCAAGGCGTTGATGCATTGGTTCTGGACCTTCGTCGAAACGGCGGTGGCTCACTTCGCGAGGCGATCGATTGCACAGGATTGTTTATCGACCGTGGCCCTGTTGTTCAGGTTAAAGATGCTTATGGACGCGTATTAGTACACGAAGATGAGCAGGCTGGAGTGAGTTGGACCAAGCCAATGGTGGTTATGACCAGTAAGTTCAGCGCTAGTGCGAGTGAGATTCTGGCCGGTGCCGTTCAGGATTATGGACGTGGATTGGTTGTGGGTGACGAGACGACTCATGGTAAAGGAACTGTCCAAAGCCTGGTTGATTTGGATCGTATCTTTTTCCGTACTCAACAAACCAAGAATCAGTTTGGAGCTTTGAAAATTACCATGCAGCAGTTCTATCGCCCCAATGGTGATAGCACTCAAAAGCGTGGAGTTCTGGCAGATGTTGTTCTGCCTTCGATCAGCAATCACATGGACGTGGGTGAGTCCGATTTGGACTTTCCGGTTGCGTTTGACAAGGTTCCTCGGGCGACTTTCAATTCGTATGGATTGGTCAACAATAAGTTGCTTGAATCGCTTCGCGCGAAATCTCAACAGCGAATTGCTGCCAGCGAGAAATTCCAAAAGGAAGTTCAGCAGATTGCCAAGTATGTTGAGTTCAAAGAGCGTA
>CAZDBA010000190.1:0-8656 GCA_964503615.1 uncultured Pirellulaceae bacterium | reverse complement strand
ACTCAGTTAACACTTTCCTTTAGCGGCAAATCATATTTAGAAATCGCAAGCCAAACTCCCTCTGCGGGAGCTTGGCTTTTTTAGCGAGAAAAGTGGCGGAACGGACGGAGCTTATTCTTGACTCAGTTCCTTTTACTACCACTTTTTGAGATCGCCCTACATCGACCTACGCCGTAATTTGAGGAATGGAATGCTAAATCCTTATATTGAGCAAAGGTTTTGGCCTTGATGGCCAAGACCAGAAAATAATCCATGCTCGAAGCGCGTTGGCTAGGTACCAACTCCCACTGCCAATCTGCAAACGGCCGTGTTGATACCTTATCATGGTTGTCGTGTTTGCGATTCACCTGAATAACAAATGGCCCACTTCTAAGTTAGAATTATTCACAACGATTCAAAAGCCTCAAAAACGAGAGCTTACCTATTGCCTCCGAAAGAAAACAGAGAATGCCCAAAACGCTGCTAACGTTATTACTGCTGCTGGTTGTAAATTGCACCTCGCAGGCAAGTGAACCTGAGTCCCCAAACATTGTTGTTTTTCTCGCCGATGACATGGGCTGGGGGGATTGCGCGACGTATGGTCACGAACTGATCAAAACGCCCAACCTCGACAAACTTGCCGCCGAAGGGGTTAAGTTTACTCAGTTCTATTCGGCGTGCGGTGTGTGCTCACCCTCGCGGTCATCGATTCTTACAGGCCGCACTCCCTATCGTAACGGCGTCTATCGACATCTGTCAGGCAATCATGAAGCTCACTTGCGGCGCAATGAAATCACCTATCCAAAGCTGCTGAAAGGGATCGGCTATGAAACTTGCCATATCGGAAAATGGCATCTTAATTCGAGAAAGCAATGGAACACGGAAGAGTTCCCGCAGCCCGGCGATCATGGTTACGACTATTGGATGGCGACTCATAACAACGCGAGTCCAAGCCATCAGAATCCTGATAACTTTGTGCGCAATGGAGAAAAGGTCGGTGAGCTTGAGGGATACTCAGCTCCGTTGGTGGCAACAGAAGCGGTTCGGTGGCTGACTAATTTGCGAGACAAATCCAAACCGTTCGCGCTTTCGGTCTGGGTGCACGAACCCCATTCGCCAATCGCTACCGATCCTCGATTTGCAGAGTTATATGACGGGCACAAGAACAGTAAATACATGGGAAACATTTCTCAATTGGACCATGCGCTCGGACTGGTAATGAAAACTTTGGAATCAGAAGGCGTTGCTGATAATACATTGTTTATTTTTACATCTGATAACGGCCCAGTGGCTAAATTTGGAGGGACCACCGGCGGCTTGCGAGGAGGCAAGCGAAGTGATCACGAAGGCGGCATTCGAGTACCTGGCGTTCTACGCTGGCCCGGTCACATCGAACCAGGTACCGTCAGCGATATTCCGGTAATCGGAACCGATATTTTTAGCACGGTCCTGGATATCACGGGGATCGAACCTCCCCAAGATCGCACGATTGATGGAGTCAGCATGGTTCCTGCATTCGCAGGCACACCGGTTGAAAGAAAAGTCCCCCTTTTCTGGCGAACCCATGTCTCTCCACCCGGCGACCGAGTGGCGATGCGAATTGGTGATTGGAAACTGGTTGGCAACGATACTCTGACCGAGTTCCAATTGTACGAGATCCAAACCGACTGGAAAGAAGAACACGATCTGGCGACCGAAATGCCAGAGAAGACAGAAGAGATGAAAAACAAACTTCTGGAAGTCTGGAAACAAATTGAAGAAGAGGGCCCTGACGAGTGGTGGAAGAGCGATAAACAACCTCCCAAAAAAGGTGGCACGCTAGGTTACTAGATAACGAATATTTGTGGTGCCAGCTTTACACTCTTCTCTTAAGTCGGATACCTCTTAACTAAGAAAGAATAAATGGATTTCATTAGAAAACACCTGAAGCGTCTTCAAACGCTCAAGCTTTTGCTTACATCGCTTTGCTTTGCGTTGGCGTTTTGTCCCAACCTCCTATTGGCAGAGTTGACCGTTGGTTCGCCGTTCACCGATAACGCGATCTTGCAGCGAGAGTTGCCAGTCCCGGTTTGGGGCACTGCCGGTCCGGGATCACAGGTTACGGTTGAATTTGCTGGCCAAACTAAAACAGTGGTTGCCGATACTGATGGGAATTGGAAAGTTCAATTGGAGCCAATGGAAGCGAGCGCTGTTCCTGATGAATTGCGAGTAATCACTGCGAAATCCCAACTTGTTTTTTCCAACGTACTGGTTGGAGAAGTTTGGATTTGTTCCGGACAATCGAACATGCAATTTCAAGCTCACCGGGTACCGGAAGTCAAAGCATTGATTGGCAAAATGAAGAACATTCGCAGCTTTGAAGTCAAACGAACGGTTGCATTCTCTGAACAGGACAGCGTTCAAGGAGAATGGGTTGAGCATCACCCTGATAGCGCGGTGGCTTTTTCTTTTGCGTACTTTTTGGAACAAGCAGGTGATGTTCCCGTCGGGATTATTCTGGCCTGCTGGGGGAGTTCCTCGATCGAAGCTTGGATGCCGCGTGATATGACCAAAACGATACCGCACTTCAAAACAATAATGGATGAGTTTGACGCTGACACAAAAACACGAGAGGAAATCAATCGCATCCTTGATGGACGTAAGCCTTGGCCAAACAAGGATGACATATTTCTACGCCGCCAGCCAAACATCCTTTACAACGCGATGATTCACCCAATCGTTCCCTACGCGTGTCGTGGCCTCGTTTGGTACCAAGGTGAGCGGAACACCCAATCGATGCACGGGATGCTGAAAACACCTTGGTTCTCGCGGAACTCAGGAATGTTGAAATATGGAAACACGCTAACCGCTTGGATTCAACGATACCGTCAGGAGTGGAACAACGAAGAAATGCACTTCCTCGTTGTGATGCTGCCAGGTTTTCACAAGCGGATGGAAACGGGTCCGAAAATGGAACGGATTGCCGGAGCCGACAACCCCACGCCTCATTCATGGGCGTGGATGCGCGAGTCGCAGTTAAAGGCGCTCGAACTGGAAAACACCGCCGTCGTAAACACGATCGACTTGGGCGACGTGACCAATGTTCATCCCAAAGACAAAATGCCAATCGGCCAAAGGCTGGCTTTGTTGGCTGCCAGAGACACATTGGGGCAGGACATCAAAGCGGAAGGGCCGATGATGAAAAACGTAGAAGTCCAAGGCGCTCGCCTGATTGTAAATTTCAGTCACGCAGAGGGACTTCAAACCCAAGACGGACAAGCACCTGTCGGATTCTGGTTAGCAGATGATTCCGCTCAATGGTTTAGGGCTGAAGCGGAATTAAACGGCGAAACGGTCGTGCTTAGTTCACCTCAACTGAAGAAACCACTTTACGTTCGTTACGCTTTTTCTGGCAAACCCAACGTCAATCTGACCAATGAAGCAGGGCTACCCGCCTATCCTTTCCGAACAGACGATTTCGAACCTTAAAGCAGTGATTTAAACATGAAACTGAAAATTGGAATTGCAGCCTTGGTGTTTGCCTTGGCCGGATTATTTATTGACTGTTCCCGTGCCCAAGATAAGGACCAGCCGATCACGGAATCGGCTTTCGGACGTTCCCTTGTTGCTGGAAAGTTCATATTGCCAGCCAAGGAAGGGTGGTGGAATTGGGGAATGGCTCCGATTTACGACGAACAAGGTCGCTTGCATATCTTTAACTCTTCGATTCCCTACAAAGGTAAAAAGGGGATGGGATATTGGCAATCGAAGTCGATCATTAATCATTACGTTGCCGATTCTGTCGAGGGACCTTTTGAGTTAGTGGGCACTGCGTTCTCCAGTGACCAACGGACTTATCACAACCCGCAGATCTCCAAAGTCGGTGAGACGTACGTCCTCGTATTTTTATGGAAGTCAACAGAAGAAGGCAGCTTGCAGTCAATCGGAATGGCGACGGCCC
Organism: uncultured Pirellulaceae bacterium; assembly: GCA_964503615.1. GTDB lineage: Bacteria > Planctomycetota > Planctomycetia > Pirellulales > Pirellulaceae > CAZDBA01. Next base: position 4,737 of record CAZDBA010000190.1, on the reverse strand, counting down.
AATCACTTGATGGACCTTGGACAGAAAATCCAGACAATCCAATAATCCGCCCCACTCCCGGCACGCCCAACGCGGCGCACGCTTCTAACCCGACGTTCCTGGTTGATCGTGAAGGAAAATTCAGGATCTACTACAAATCGATGAGTTCCAATGAACGTGATTCTCGATTCCGAGAGATCTCCGTTGCGATCGCAGACAAGATCGAAGGGCCCTACGTCGATAGCCCCAACAATCCTTTGATCAGTTACAAAGAAATGCAGCGCGACATCGAAGACCCTTACGCCTTTTTCTATCGTGACACCTATTACATGATTGTCGAAGATCGTATGGACATTGCTGGTGCATTGAGTGGCGATACCGAGAGCAAACCGAAGCCAGGCGGAAGTCGTCCTGGGTTACTTTACACGAGCAAGGATGGTATTGAATGGGGTCGTCCTCAACAGAGCTACAACACCGATGCCCACTATTTCAATACGGAACTATCTCGAACTGAGCGACCGCATATTCTTTGGAAAGACGGCAGTCCAGAATATTTGTTTCTGGCAAACCATGGCAGCAATGAAGCCGGATTCTATTTAAAAATCGAGGGCTGGGACCCTGAATAAGATCGCCTACACCTAATTCTCGCTCCAACTATTTTCACATTTATGGATGGGCCCAAGCAATAGTTTAAGCTTTGTTCGCATCTACCCAAAGAAGTCGCAAAGTCCCTCGCTAACAGTCACCATTTGCTATTCCACAAGACTCTACTTCCATCAAATTTTAGATCGTTTTAAATAAAATCCAGGATCAAAATGCACAAAACTCTCTTAGCACTCTTTATTGTTGGATGGTTCTTTATCGAAACATCAATGGTCGAGGCGTATGACAAGATCGACGAAACAAACAGTCCCAAAGCGGATGCTGAGTTCGTTGACGAAGCTGGCGCACCTGAAGAGCCTTTAACGCTGTGGTATCGAAAACCAGCTCTGATTTGGGAAAGCCAAGCCCTTCCGATTGGCAACGGCCGCCTGGCAGCAATGGTCTATGGCGGAGTCAACAACGAGCGCATCCAGTTCAATGAAGAAACGCTTTGGGAAGGCGTGCCTTTGGAGCAGAACAATCCCGCGGCTTTGGAAGCGTTGCCTGAGGTACGTCGATTGTTGTTCGCTGGCGAAAATGCCAAGGCGACTAGAATTGCCAGCAAGGCGATGATGGGTGTGCCAAAAAGGATCAAATCGTATCAGACAATGGGCGATCTCCTGATCGACTTTCCCGACACGAAAACGGTTTCCGGTTATCGACGTGATCTGGATCTCACGACTGCAATCAACCGAACTCGGTATGTGATAGATGGAGTCGAGTACGTTCGTGAAGTGTTCGTAAGTGCACCCGATCAGGGGATCATCGTTCGCATGACTGCCAGTAAGCCGGGCAAAATCAATTTTTCGGCGCGACTTGATCGGAAACGCGCGACAATATCTTCTGTTGCTGATCGGTTGATTTTAAAGGGCAAGTTAACGGGCGTTAGTTTCGAAGCCCAACTTGTTCCAGTTGTCAGCGGCGGCGAAACAACCTTGGCTGATGGAAAGCTAACCGTTTCCAATGCTGATTCAGCCACGCTCATGCTTGTAGGCGCGACGAGTTACAACAGTCCAACAGACATTTCTGGCGACCCCACAACGAGATGCGAAACTTATCTAAGCAAGCTTCGTGGACAAACGTTTGAGATATTGAGGTCTGCCCACATCGCCGACTATCAGACATTGTTTAATCGAGTTCAATTAGACTTGGGGACTACCGCCGCGACTGAGAACCCGACTGACCAACGCTTGGCAGCGGTCAAAAAAGGAGAGCATGACCCTCAGTTCGAAACGCTTTACTTTCAGTTTGGGCGTTACCTTTTGATTAGTAGTTCCCGCGATGGATTTTTACCCGCGAACCTACAGGGGAAATGGGCTGGGCACTATGATGCTCCGTGGAACAGCGACTACCACCTCAATATTAATTTCCAGATGAACTATTGGCCGGCTCAGGTTTGCAATTTGTCCGAGTGCCACATGCCTTACTTCGATTACATCGAGAGCCTTGTTCCTTTTGGTGAAAACACCGCAAGGATCCATTACGGAGCGAAAGGGTGGACGGCGCATCATCTATCAAACATCTATGGCATGACTGCACCAGCAGATGGCGTGCACGGTGTCTGGCCCATGGGAGCTGCCTGGTGTGTTCGCGACTTTATGGAGCACTACCGATTCACGGGTGACAAGGCTTTTCTGAAGCAGCGAGCGTACCCGATCATGAAAAGTTCCGCCGAGTTCATGTTGGATTTCCTGATCGAAGCGCCCCAAGGCGTTCCGGGAGCTGGTCGACTGGTGACCAACCCCTCTCACTCTCCTGAAAACAATTTCGTCAAAGAGGATGGAACCGTTTCGAGTTTTACCTATGCAGCCTCAATGGACTTGCAAATCGTGCACGATCTTTTTTCAGGGCTGTTAGAAGCAAACTCGGAGATCGATCCCGCAGGCAATTTTGACAAGGAGTTTATTACGTCCATCCGGGAGGCGTTGGCGAAACTCGCTCCACTTCAAATCAGTCCGAAAACTGGTCGATTGCAAGAATGGATCGAAGACTACGGCGAGAAAGATCCCAAGCATCGCCACACCTCCCATCTATACGGGTTGCATCCGGGTAGTCAGCTGACCAAAAACAGCACGCCCGATCTTTTCGAAGCGGCCAGAAAGTCTCTCGAAGCGCGTGGAGATGGCGGCCGTGGATGGAGCATGGCGTGGAAAGTTAATTTCTGGGCGCGCTTTCACAACGGCGACCGCGCTCATGCGCTGCTTGGAAATTTGCATCGAAGAATGACGCTGACCAATATGTTTGATACGCATCCGCCATTCCAGATTGATGGCAATTTTGGCGGAACGGCTGCGATTGCGGAGATGTTATTGCAAAGTCACGACGGGGAAGTTCACCTCCTCCCTGCCCTGCCCTCCGTTTGGAAAAACGGCTCCGTAAAAGGGCTTCGCGCTCGCGGCGGTTTCGAAGTCGACATCGCGTGGCAAGACGGCAAGCTAACTACTTCCAAAATCCGATCACTGAACGATAGCCCAATGAAAATTCGTTATGGGACCAAAACGGTCCAACCGGAATTCCCAAATGGCGAAAGTTTTGAGTGGGACGGCAAGTAACACGATCGCATCAAAGAAAAGTGCTAAACAATTTCAGAAGAAGTAGTAGATCAGAATGAGAATTAATATGTATCGTTTGGTTTTTGCATGCCAAGTTGCTTTTGTCGTGCTTATCCAGGCTTGGTTTGTAGATCTTGCATTTGCCGAGAAGTGCTCAGGCACTCGACCGAACATCATCGTTGTCATAACTGACGACCAAGGAATGGGCGATCTCTCTTGCACGGGCAATGAAGTTCTTCACACTCCCAATATCGACCGCTTTTATGACAACGCGACACGATTCACTGATTTTCAAGTCAGCCCAACTTGTGCGCCGACCCGCGCTGCGATTATGAGTGGACGTCCTCCTTTTAAGGTGGGCGTGTCTCATACAATCTTGCAGCGCGAGCGGATGGCCCTGGATGTATTTACACTTCCGCAAGCTCTAAAAACCGCTGGATACAAAACGGGATTGTTCGGCAAGTGGCATCTTGGTGATGAACAACAATATCTGCCGCAGAGCCGAGGTTTCGACGAAGTCTTGATGCACGGTGCTGGCGGGATTGGACAAGTTTCACTTGGTGATTTCCCACCCAACAAAGAAAACACCTATTTCGACAACGTGTTGTTGCACAACGATACGATCGTGCAAACAAAAGGCTTTTGCACCGATCTCTTTTTCCATGCTGGGTTGGCTTGGATACAAAAACAGCATGAAGCGGACGCAAGCTATTTTGCTTACATCTCGCTGAACGCTCCCCATGGTCCCTTTATCGCACCGGAGTCCAATGCCCAACGGTTTCGCGATCTTGGATACGATGAAAAAACGGCAGGACGTTACGGCATGATCGAGAATATCGATGAGAATTTCGGTTTACTGATGGACAAGCTGAAAGAATGGGAAGCTCTCGACAACACGCTCATTATTTTCATGACCGACAATGGTGCGTCTGGATTGGGCGCCAGACTCAACGGAAAAAGAGTCAGGCTATTCAATGCCAACATGCGAGGAAACAAAAATTCTCCTTGGGAAGGAGGCACCCATGTTCCATTTTTCTGCCAGTGGAAAGACAAGCTTGGCAAAGGCGTAGACATCGACGCGCTTTCAGCTCACATTGATCTGTATCCAACGTTGTGCGACCTGGCGGGGGTTCCGCTTCCAGAGAAAATGCAACCGCTTGATGGCCGATCGCTCGTTCCGCTTATGGAGGATTCGAAAACGGTTATGCCTGACCGAGAACTGTTTGTTCACTGTGGACGATGGCCAACTGGAGAGCGAACTGGGTTCAAGTACACCAAATGTGCGGTACGGACAACCGAATGGCGATTGGTAAATAACGAGCAGCTCTTCAATATTAAAGAGGATCCATCTGAAAAATACGATCTCGCGAAAAGCCACCCCGAAATCGTGGGCAAACTTAGCATCGCTTACGATCAATGGTGGGATTCAACCGAACCACTTCTAATAAACGAAAACTTACCGAAGGTTCGTCCAAACCAACAACCGTTTGCATTGCGTTACACCGAGCAACTTAACCAAGGTGGTATTCCGGATTGGATGCCTGCTCAGCTTCGCTAGTGCAGC
>CAZDBA010000189.1:0-8678 GCA_964503615.1 uncultured Pirellulaceae bacterium | reverse complement strand
CGGCTAACCTTTCTGAAAAAGCTCTTTCATCTCTGCCCACGTTCTTGTGTTGGCAACGTCTTTTTTGGTTAGATAGCCACGTCTTGCCTGTTTGATCCCGTACTTCATATTGACCAATCCACGAACGCTGTGGGCGTCTGTGTTGATCACGACCGGAATCCCCATCTCCTTGGCCTTCAAGAGATATACATCGTTTAGGTCCAGACGCATCGGATTCGCGTTTAGCTCCAGCAACTTGTTATTCTCTTTGGCGCATTGGAACACCGCTTGGATGTCCACCGCATACGCCTCGCGTTTATTGAGCAGCCTGCCAGTTGGGTGCGCGAGCATACTGACGTGGGGGTTCTCTAACGCACCAATGATTCGATCGGTAATCTGCTGGATCGACTGTTTTTGACCATAGTGGACGCTGGCGATTACAAAATCGGCTTTGGCAAGTGTGCGATCGGAAAGATCCATTCCGCCTTTTTCCAGAATATCACATTCGATACTTTTGAGAATCAAAAAATCGTCATCGGCCTGAGCGTTGAGCTTGTCAATTTTTTTCCACTGTGCGCGGGCGCGTGTTCCATCCAGGCCGTTTGCCATGGTGACTCGTTTTGAATGGTCGGTGATCGCGATGTACTTTAACCCTCGTTCACGAGCTGCAGCGGCCATCTCTTCGATCGAGTTTTTGCCGTCGGTAGCGGTAGTATGCATGTGCAAATCGCCAAGGATGTCTTTTTCTTTTACGAGTCGGGGAACCGTTTTTCGATGTGACCATTCGAACTCACGTCGATCCTCACGCGTCTCAGGATAGAAAACAGGCAGGCCCAATGCGGCATAGACTTCTTTTTCGGTTGCACCTGCGATTTTGGTTTCGTTCCCTGCGTCGTCGACTTGGAACACGCCCCACTCGTTGACTTTCATTCCATTCTGCCGTGCAAGCCCTCGCACGCGTACGTTGTGTTCTTTTGAACCCGTAAAGTACTGCAGTGATGCGCCAAACGCATCGCCGTCGACCACCCTTAGATCGATTTGAAAGTCATCATCCAAACGAACCGACAACTTTGAGTCGCCTCGCGCGATCACACTGCTAACGCGATTCCACTCCATAAAGTGGTCCATCACTGTTTTGCCGTCGGTGGTTTCGACCAACAAGTCCAGATCACCGATCGTTTCCTTGCCGCGTCGGTAGCTGCCGGCAAACTCCATTTGAGTTATCGCCGAACAGTCATTCATGTGTACCAACAGCTGTTGAGCGATTTGATTTGCTTCGGCCCACAGAATTCGCTTGCCGGCCGTTGCCGCAAACGCCAGCCCCTCCAAGATCGACTTTTCGGTTTTCGCTCCGAACCCAGGCAGTTTCTGCAGCTGCTCCGCTTCGCATGCCGCCTTAAGTTGATCCAAAGAAACGATGTTCAGGTCGTTATAGAGTACTGCCGCCTTCTTGGGGCCAAGCCCAGGGATGTTCAGCAAATCCAAAACAGATTTGGGCACCTCTTCCAACAGTTCTTCCATCTGATCGAGCTTTCCCGTCTCGACCAGCTCAACGCATTTTTGCGAGACACTTTTCCCGATCCCATCGAATTGAGTTAAGTCAGATTTCTCGGCAACCAAGGCGGCCACCGCATCGGTCATGTCGCGGATAATTCGTGCGCCGTTTCGATAAGCCCTTAACCGAAACGGGTTGGCGCCAGTAAATTCCAAGAGGTCGGCCAATTGAGATAAGTTTTTTGCGATCTGTTCGTTTGTCATCCCTGGCTACACTTACGCATCGTTCTGTTCTAATAAGACAGATTGAGTTGAGCTGCCCACGCTAAATTCGTTAAATCCCACCCAATCCACTTGTTGTTTTAGACAGTTTTATCCAACGAACAAGTGTAAATTCGATGCGTAAACCAAACGACAACACTACAATAAGGGGAATTCATGAAGGGTAATCGTCCAAATTAAAACTCAGGCGAAAATTACAACAGGCCGAACAGTCTTCTAGTTGGCTTGAAACTTCCAAGTCACATTTATAATGGACGACGCGCCTCATCTGTTCTTGAAGTTCGCTAACTTGATCCGTTTACATTTTTCATCCAAGTCGACTAGAAAAACAATCAGGAAAAATCGTGTCATCTCGTTCCCGTTCAAAAAAATCAAAACGCTCGCCGAAGATTGGTGAAACGAAAGAGTCCAAGAAGGGGCTTTGGATCTTTCTGTCGGTCTTCGTTGGCTTGGTGTTGATCACTTGGCTTGTAGATCGAGCTAAGGTCCACAATGAGACGTCTAAAGAGAAAGAGGTCCCTAAACAAGAGACCTTCGACGATCTTCTTACTTCAAACGATTTACCAAAGATCAAAAACGTGCTCCAGACGATGGAGAGAGAATACAATGCACCCGCGACGAGCTTTCCACTCAAAATTGAAAATCTTGAGCGACGAGTTCTGGTTAACGAGCGATTTATTCAACTCGCCAAGACAGACTCGGAATCAGCTTGGGGTATTAAAAATAGGATAAAGCTGATTCTTTTATTAGAGTCTCACGCGGTCGATCAGAAATCGGGCAGGACGAAATACTACGACGAACTCGTGAAAACCCTCGAGACCAGCCAGGACACACCGAATGAAGAGTTGCAAATTGAGTTGGCGATTGCGAACCTTCTACTCCCAATGCTGGACGCGTTGCGTGACGAAAACGCAGAATTGGACGACAGACTTCTATCGGAAAAGCTTGGAAAAGTCCTTGAAGATCATCCCAATGATATAGAGCTTGCTTTGCGGATTCGAAAAATGACTGTGTTTTTGAAACGCGGACGGGCTCGCCGCAAAGCTTATCTGACGGCGCTAAAATTGATTTCAGATAGATACTTGACCAACTCGAACGCCAAGATTCGTGAAGTTGGATTTGCCTGTAAATCTGAATTAGTCGCAGAAAACTATCGACTTGGTGAACTGGAGAAAAGTTTCGAACCAAGCAAAATTGCCAATAAAGAATTGCACGCGGTCATTGTTAAGATATTGAACGAGGAGATGAGCAATCCAGTGCTTTGGAATCGTTTGCTCAAGAGTTGTGGCGTTTTGGAAGACAAACTGGCGTTCGATTTAGCCATTGATGGCTATACGAAGATCAAGGAATCGGCTCAAGGTGCGACAGGACATTACTCAGAACAGATCGCCGAACTTGCAAACAACGGCCTCGTCCGATGCAACGCCTACGAGAAAAAGATCCTGCTGGACTTCCACGACCACGCTGGAAAAATCTACAAACCTTCTTACTTTGATGGAAAACCAACACTCGCCGTATTCCTAAGTGAGCATGACCCAGATTTTGCAAAATATATCGTTACGCTTAAGGAGTTGGAAAGCTTCAGAAACAGGCGAGGGCTTCGAATAATTGTTGTGTTGATAAACACAGACGCGAGAGCATTAGTAAATATTATAGAGGAATCTACGAGCTATATCTTTGTTCCTGATCCAAATATGGATTCCTCGATCACACAATCATTCCCCGTGGAGCGCCCAACTTTCCTTTTCCTGGATGGCGAGCAAAAACTAGTCGAGACGACCCGAAATCGATCAGAAGTCAAACCAAGGACCGAGTCGCTGATTTTTAAAGTTGGATTGAATCCTTGACGCTGAAATAGAATTCGAAACCGCTACACCTCAAAAACTTCTTGAACAATTGGCTCAAGTGGAAATGCACCCATGTCTAAAGAACTCCCATCCCAAAAAAGCACCCCGCCTGCTCAAACCCAGGCGCCTATGCGTAAGCGGCGAAAGAAAAAGAAGGACCCGTACTTCACTCAGAAGTTATTGGCTGCAATCGTGTGCTTGATCGTCGTTACGACAGTCGTTCTATTGCTTTTTTTGGAAAACAAACGTGATGAAACACCTGGTTCGACTGACAAAGCACAGGTCGAGCTCGAATCCGAACTCGAACTGGCACTTGCACTGGAAACGGCTGATGGTGTTCTCAAGAACGGTACAACTGAGGACATGCTCAAATACGTAAAAACAAATCTCGTAAACCCCAATTCCTCCCAAATGGTTGCCTACGAGGTTTTGAGAAACCGGGGAAAGGTCTTTCAGGAACTGGAACGTCGCTCGTCCGAACTAAACGACGCTGAACAGCAAGATGTCAAAATCTCCGCCCTTGCAACACTTATGTCTTTGCACTTATTAGACATTAACAGCAACATTGAAGGCACTGAAACACTGACTACTCTCGAAGAAATGTCAAAACGTCTCCTCAATGACCCAAGCAAAGAGGTAGTCAGATCAGCAAATTTGACGCTTTGCTCTACACATATGCTCCGAGCTTTCTCGCCGAAAAGCCAAGCTGAAGAGGTGAACCTGGCTGCGGAGAAAATGTCGAGAGTTTTGCAGCTCTACCCTAAAGACAAGTTGGTAGTTGGTGCGATGTATGCCCTTTTCGTTCCATTCATAGCCCAAGGAACAACTACAGAGGTCAAAAGGTTTTACGAAATACTCAACTCGCATTGTCGAAACAGTGACGATGAGACCATACGTAAGGCCGGCTACGATTTCGAAGGCCGCCTGCTGTTGGCCAAACACAAAATTGCCGACATTAATGGCAATATAAGAAAAGTTCTTAGTCAGGCTCAGACAGAAGACTTGCTCCGAAATGTCGATGCTTTTCTAGCTGAAGAATACACAATGTCTGCTTCTGTTGCGGTCATTTTTATGACAATCGTCGACGGTTTAGAATTGAAAAGAAATTTCGACGAAGTCAATTACGTAGCAGAAAAAATTCTCGAACGTATTGGTGAAGACAAGGATTACACGAAAATAAAAATAGTTTTGCAGCAAACCATAAAGAGAATGAACACCCAAGGTCAGGTTATTGAATTCCCTGATCACACAAGAAAGGAATATGCTTTCATCGTGTTCGTTCAAGACTCAGAAAAGTCGCTGACACTGGTCCACACATTGCGAGGTTTGCAAAGAATCACACAAAACCGAAAGTTGGAGATCATCATTGTGTCTATCTCATCTTCAAACGAGTACCTCGAAAAATACAGTGAAATTAACCAAGGTTTTGATTACACGTTCGTTCAAGACGTAGACCAAACTTCGGTGTATTTCGAAGCGTACCCCGCAAGATGGATGCCAGCTACGCTGATAGTTGACCCGACTGGCAAAATAGTTGCAGCCAATCCAAGCCTTACGTTTATCAAAGCGTTTTGCGAAAAATTACGTAAGACTCTGTAGTCAACGGCAAGCGATAAAACAGCGGATCCGCCTCAGGCTATTGCGTCACGCGGCCGCTCTCTGACGTTCACTCCTCCGACCCAACTGAGGCCATAGCAGCTTTCCATTCTCTTTAAAGTAGCGAGAACGGAAGTAGAATTTCTCAAAGCACTTTGCGTGTAGTTCGGCCACCTGCTGCGAAGTCAAATTTTTGTACTTCATCACAGGTTGATACACGCTGTAATTCGTATAGTCAAAATCGTCGATCTGATCTTTGACTTGATCATAAAAAGGCGTACCCGGATAAGGTGTAACGATGTTGAAATTCGCAAACGTAGGATTCACCTTTCTCGCATAGTTTAACACGCTATAAATGCTCTTCTCAGTGTCTTCAGGAAAACCGATCATGAATCCGGCTACAGTCCGGATTCCCAGTTCACGACACCGCACAACGAAATCCCGTTGTCGATCATCTTTAATCGCTACACGATGATATCGTTTGAGCGTCTCCTCGTTCGGTGTTTCGATACCAACTGTGATACTCGTTAAACCTGCATCTCTCAAAGCGACCAGAGTTTCGTCTTTCATCAGGTCAATCCTCGTCTCGATTGAGAACTGAACGTTCCGGTTTAGCTTGCGAATTCCTTCGGCAACCGCCAACGCCTTTTTCCTGTTCAACCCAAACAGCGGATCACGGAACTTAAAAGATTTGAAGCCATAACGATCCATCCCGTACCGAATCTCATCAACAACTGCTTCGGGATCGCGAAAACGAGTTTTGCTTTCTACGATAATATAAGGACAGTAATTGCATTTAAACGTACACCCACGACTTTGCTGAATCATCGCTGTGGGAAAACGCCAAAAGTCATACTTGATCTTGAATTTTCGATGATCAAACAACGACCAATCGGGCCGAGGCAGATCGTCCAAATCGGCAACACTTCCAACTTCAAAGACCGGTGCATCGCTATGCAGAACGTCATCCAGTTTGTATTTCAACTGTTCCGGTTCTCCACGCACGACAGTCACATTCAAATGCGCGAACGATTCAGGAATTGCGAACGCAACCTGACCAATCACGAGGACTTTTGTATTGGGCATCTGTTGGTTAATTTTCTGAATGACTTCCAATTCGTACTTCAGCGTGACCAAAGAGGGATTGAAGACATAGAGATCGGTAACAGGAGTCTCATCCAGAACATAAGTAACCTTGTGCCCCAAATCCTTAAGAATCGCACCTACGTAGGCGAAATTCATCGCAGGTGGGCGGTTATCGCGCAAGTACATAAACCGGACGACTTTTCCTCGCGGACCACCGGTGCCGGGATGCATTCCTACTCCCATACCGCCAGCGAAATCTTTTTGCGCATCGTTGCGACGCGTATCCCAAAGTACGATATTCATGCTGCTCTCCGCAGGTTCACCCGACTCACAGCTTTCTTTTCGTCAGCCAGTGGCCACAAGCTACGGTCCACCTCTCTTCCGATCAGGCGCATGTCACCGCCATCAGCAATCCGGTAACGAATGCCTCGCCAGCTTATCTCTTTACCAAACAAGGAAGCGATCATAACGACCAACACATATATTCCCACAACCGGGCTCCCCCAGGTATCCAGCCACCGAGCCGCTCGCTCCTGCTTCCAACCAGAATAAAATGTTTTTCCAATTTGACTTCGAATCTTACCTCGCACGACTGAAAACCCGTAAAGCAGAACAGTAGACAACATCAACCAACCACCCCAAGCGGTCCCCGCTGCCAGCCCGTAACTTGCGCCCAGCAGCCCTCCCCAAATTGCAATTTGGTTGGCAATTGCCATAACGACCGATGTTCGCCAGTACCATGGTGCGTGCTTTCGTCCGATGACGAATTGACGACGCATAAACTCAAACAGGCTGGAAAACGAATAGTTAACGTGCGATTCACAAACACAATTGGGTTCAAAACGAACTTCCAAACCAGAGCGATGAAGCGATCTGCTCGCCACAAGATCGTCGCTCAAAACCCCACTCCACGCCTGACGAATCCCAGATGCTTCAAATACCTTTCGGTGTATTGCCCAAGCACCGCCCCAGATCAAAAAATGCTTTCCACGTCCCATCATTGCAGCTAACGAGTTGTTGATCGCGCAGCCGATCTTTGTCCAGATCTTCCCATCCCGAGGCACCATCCATCGATAGCCGGTGTTCGCGCCCAAGCCAGATGTACCCAGATTGTACGTCAGCCATCTCAACCAGGATTTGTTAGGCATCGCATCCGAATCAGCAAAAGCAAGAATGTCGGTCAGCGGTCCAATGTTCTCAGTTGCAACCCGCAAGTTATGAACTTTCTGCCCTGTATTCTCAGACCGCCCTGCAACAACGATTTTTGCGGAGACGAACCGATTTTCATAAATCAAGCTTTCAAGAATAGGCACAGCCTCGTCATCTTGTGCTTCAACAATAAATGTAAGTTCAAAGTTGGGATGATCCTGGCGGAAGAACGCTGTGATATTTTCTCTCAGTCGATGCTCCATCCCTTTGCACGGAATGAACACATTAGCGTGAGGGAACTCGACCGGCGCAGGAGCCTCTTGCCGGGTTCGCTGTCTGGTAAAGCGACGATTCTCTACCAGCAAAACGATCTGTAAACCGCAATAAACCCAGCTCAGCGCGACTGCGACAAAACCGATTACGACAAGGGAAGTTGATAACATAATTTGACTCGAACACTCTAAAACAGCAGTCCGGAAGCACGACTTTGTCGCGAAACTCTACTTAATCGTTAATATCGAACCTTTGCGCTTTGAGCTTGAAACAAACCAGCCTGTTTGTCGAATCGCCAAGCGTGCCCCCAAACAGGCTCAAATCGCTAGCGAGAAAAGGGCTAAGAGTGCATCCAAAGGCGATTGCAAATAGAAAATTTGGAAACAAATTTGGCTTGTAAGCGAGTAAGTCCGTACCATTCTCGTGAATCAATTTCCCGAATTTTGAGTGCAACCCCGATCGGCACTTCTGGAGGAAAACTTGAGCCTTTTTTTTATTAACATTCCTCGATTTAACACACTGAATTGATGTTGATTGAATGTCCGATCAAACCTTAATGTAGGCGTCGTCGCACAGAACACTAAACGATTTAGTGAATGCGGCTCTTTATTAAGGTACGGAAACCACAGTGACAAACGCACAAACAATTGAATTGTGATTGATGTCATTTTGACAAAGGAAGTTGTCAATGGATTCGGAAAACGGATTTCAAGTTAACGTCCACATACGCTGGATGATTCGCCGAGACATGCCCGAAGTGCTCCAAATTGAGCAAACCAGCTTTGAATACCCCTGGTCAGAAGAAGACTTTATCAGGTGTCTTCGCCAGCGAAATTGTATTGGCATGGTTGCTGAGTACGACGAGCGCGTGGTCGGATTTATGATTTACGAACTTCATAAGAACCAATTGCATGTTCTTAACTTTGCAGTCCGACCAGACGCTCGTCGCCGATCTGTTGGACAGCAGATGGT
>CAZDBA010000188.1:7138-8784 GCA_964503615.1 uncultured Pirellulaceae bacterium | reverse complement strand
CCGGTAGCCGGCGTCGAGCTAGCCTGTCGTTTTAGCCGCGCAGCGGCCCCAATCAAGGACTTAAGTATCATTGGAATGGGATTTGGGAAGGACCCTAACAAGATTGCGCACCGATTTTGGCTTTGAATAAGCTCACAAAAAGGCAATTCTGATTGGATGGCAGATTTAGCCGATCATCGTGCACCGCGAAAAGAGTCGCCTTTCTACTTTAAAAATGATTTGGTTTCCGGGCTAGGAATTGGCCTGTGCCTGGGGTGCCGACGAATTCACCGTCGCGAGTCTGAACTTGACCGCGAACGGTAACGATCGACGGTCGTCCCTTGATCTCCCAGCCTTCAAAGCCGCTATAGTCGACGTTCATTTGGTGAGTTTCGGCAGATATCTGACCAACGTATTCCGGGTCGTAGATTACAAGGTCTGCATCGCTGCCGACTGCGATCGTACCTTTCTTTGGATACAGACCGAACAACTTGGCGGCCTGAGTGCTTCCGCAATCGACGAAGGTGTTTAAGTCGATCTTCCCAGTAGTCACACCGTACGTGTACAGCAAGTTAATACGATCTTCGACTGATGGGATTCCGTTGGGGATCGCAGTGAATGCGTCCGCACCCAACTTTCGCTTTTGATCTTCAAAATCAAATGGAGCGTGGTCGGTGGCAACGGTTGAGATCGTTCGGTTGGCAATCGCGTCCCACAGCGGCTGCTGATTTCGGATGTTGCGAATCGGCGGCGACATAACATATTTGGCGCCTTCAAAGTCAGGCTTTTGAGCGTAAGTGTCATCCAGAACCAAGTAGGGGATTACAGTTTCGATCGAAACATTTACGCCACGATCACGCGCGGCTTTCGCGGCCTGAACGGCTGGTGTGCACGAAGTATGCACGACGTACACGTGAGCGCCGGTCAATTCAGCAAAAGTCGTCAGATGCACTACGCCAGCCGTTTCAACCGATTCTGGTCGAGAGGGCTCATGAAACTCCGGCCCGGTCTTGCCCTCAGCGATCAACTGCTCCTGTTTGTTGGCAACCGCCGTCGCGTTCTCGCAATGAGCCGTCACGATCACGCCCAGCTCTTTCGCCAATGTCAGCACTCGATAAAGTGCGTCATCATCCACCGCAAACGCACCGCGGTAAGCCAGGAAAACTTTCAGCGACGCGATACCACGAGAGACGATTTCGCGGATCTCAGATTCGTTTTGGTCGTTGATTTTTGACACGCCCATGTGAAACGTGTAATCGACCGAAGCAAGTGGCTCTGCTTTTGATTTCCATAGCTCGAACGCTTCCAGCGGTGATTCATCGTAGCCTGGGCAACACATTTCAATCAGCGTTGTCGTCCCACCTACAAGCGCAGCTCGGCTGGCCGACGCGTAGTCGTCTTTTGCGTAAGTCCCCATAAACGGAAGGTAGATATGGACGTGCGGATCAATAAACCCTGGAAACACAAATTTGCCAGAAGCATCGATAACTTCTGCGTTTTCATCGGCCGAAAGGTTTTCACCGATGGTCGTGATCGTTTCATCCTCGACATAAATGTCAGCCACGTAGTCTTCGGTGGCAGTGATGATTCGCCCGTTCTTGATTAACAACGACATAACGTAACTTTCTGAACTGCTACAAATTCTATGTTTTCGTTTTGATGAGATT
>CAZDBA010000188.1:0-7038 GCA_964503615.1 uncultured Pirellulaceae bacterium | reverse complement strand
CCAAGCAACACCGGCTTACCCCACCGTGTACTCGTCCGCGATCGAAATCGCTTGCGAAATGATTTCGAGTCCTTCATCGACTTCTGATTCTGTGATATTCAGTGGAGGCGCGACAAAAATCCAATTCCAACGAACAAACGTGAACATACCAAGCTCGCGAATTTTTGCGGCCATACGAGCAGTCGGTTCCATCTGATCGGGAGTCGCATTCCAAGGAGTAACAGGCTCTTTGGTTTCGCGATTTTTGACCAGTTCAATGCATCCCAACAATCCTGTGTTTCGGAAGTCGCCGATCGAAGGATGTTTGGACTTCATCTCTTCGACTTTCTGCTCAATGTACTGTCCCATCCGAGCCGCGTTCTCAACCAAACCGTCTTGTTCGTAGATTTCGATCGTTGCGAGTGCTGCGGCACAACAAACTGGATGCGCCGAATAAGTCAGACCAAGCGGCAAGGCTTGTTCCGCGTAGGCGTTGGCGATTTCGTCCGATACGATCAACCCACCCAGCGGCAGGTAACCGGCCGTCAGCCCTTTCGCCATACACATCATGTCCGGCTGGACGCCATGATGATCGATGCCAAACATCTTTCCGGTTCGTCCAAAGCCACTCATGACTTCGTCGCAGATTAGCAGAATACCATGCTGATCGCAGATATCGCGGACTCGCTTCCAGTAGTTGGGTGGATATTTAATGCAGCCTGATGATCCACTTTCGCCTTCCAGCAAGACTGCAGCAATGGCGTTCGGATTTTCAAAATGAATGACTCTTTCCAAAGCATCGGCTGCGTTGTCTCCGCATTCTTCGAAAGTTGCACTGTTCCATGGGCAGCGATAGAAGTATGGGTTTTCGACTCGCACATGGTTCGGGACGGCTTGCTGATCCATGCCGAATCTTCTCGGGTCGCCGCCCGCCGACATCGCTCCGTATGTGGCTCCGTGATATGAGCGGTAAAGCGAGACGATCTTGTGGCGTCCGCTGACCGCCCGAGCCAACTTGATTGAGTTTTCGACCGCTTCGGCTCCACCCAGCGTGAAGAAAGTTTTGGTCAGCCGAGCCGGAGTGATCTCGGCCAGTTTTCGTCCCAGTTTCGCACGTGCCTCGGTTGCCATGCCGGGATAAACGAAGCTCAGTTCATCCATCTGTTTCATGACCGCGTTTTTGACACGCTCCTGCCCATGTCCGATATTCACGTTCATCAATTGAGAAGAAAAATCGATGTATCGCTTTCCATCTTGGTCGTAAACGTAGACGCCTTCTGAGCGTTTTGCGTTGATCGGGTTCAGCCCGCCCTGCTTGGACCATGAAAACAGCGTATGGTCCAGACAGTCTTGTACGATCTGGCTGGCGGAATCGGCGTTGTTATCAGTGCTCATATTGATCCTGCGGATGATCCTGTGGAAACGGTTTGCGCTTGAAATGAACGAGATAGGACCCGCTCAGCATACCAGACAGGAGAAAGCTCCGAAATTGTGCCACGAGGTAACTTGCCCTTAGTATTTCTGCGCTTCAAAATCTTTCATACTATCTATTTAGATTTTGCATTAAGCAATTGTGCAAATTCCTGATTGCCTTCGTGAGCGAGAAGTTTCAGTTTCATACTTACACCACGTGGGTTGTTGAAACCGCCCAAGCCCGAAGCGGCGACGACTCGGTGACAGGGAACGATCAACGGGGTGTTGTTGTTCTTCATCACGGTGCCTACCGCCCGAGCTGCTTTAGGAGAACCGGCCAGCTCAGCGACTTCACCGTAAGAACGAGTTGTTCCTGGCGGAATCTCCATACAATTCTGGATCACGGCTAACTGAAAATCGGTTTTGCTGGTTAGGTTCAGCGGTATTTGGGCCAAGCTGTTTTGGTCGCCAGCCGCGTATGCCTTGAGGGAGTCGATCCAAACTTGTTCGTTTTCGTTCGGCTTGCAGATTTGGGCTCGGGTCAAGTCCATGCGGGCTGCGGCTTCATCACGTGTCTTGTTTCCAAAAACAAGCTTTTCAACGCAATCATCCTGGCAGCCCAAACCCATCCATCCCAATTTGGTCCGAAAAAACAAGACTCGTTGCTGAGGTGTCGTCAAGATCATGAGTTGCTTTCCAGAGAACAAACGGGGTAAGGCTTTCCTATTTGACCGCAATGATTAGACTTGATTCTTGAGCAAATGTTAACAAGCCCCGAACTGGTTTTGGACCGGTTTCGGGCAAGCTTGGTTATGGCCAAAGGAATGAAAGTTTTATGAGTAAGTATGGCTCGATGTGTGATGAGTTTTACATCCACGCCAATTTGAATACAGAGATGGAATTGCCCACCGCGCGTGAAACGCTGCTTCACTTTTTTGAGCAGATTAAGCGGCGTTATCCTTCGTTGCAGAATTTTTACAGCCGCGAAGAGGGTGAGTATGTTTTGGAGGAAGACAAACAGAAAGGCAATCATCGCTGGATCAGCGCCGAAAAGAAACGAATCTGTAGTGGTCACATGAATCCTGCAACTCTGGATGAGGCGATCGACCAGCATGCGTTTGTAATGGATACGATTCCTTATACGTTAAGTGTCAGCCCATTGGACTGCGAATCGTTGAATCTGATGTACGGTTTTGACTTTAACTATCGCGGAAATCAAAACGAGTTATTGGCCGAAGCCCTCGGGATGGCGCCTCCGATGGAAAAGCTGGTCGAAGTCGAAGGGGCGAAACTGATCGCCTTTGACCCATCGGTTCAAATCGCTTTAGAAGACGATTGTCGTACGCAGTGTCGGTTGAGCATCGAAGCCCGCACAACCGCTTACCATGTTCGCACAGGTGAGTTTCCTGAAGAGCATCTGACCGTTTATTTAACGATGCGACGGTACGGCAGCTTGGCAAGCAATGAGACCTACGAAGCAAAATTGCGAGATCTACACGAACGAGCGATCAAAATTCTCGACGATCAAATTATCGAAAACGTGATCGAACCGCTCCGAGCACGAATCGCGATCCAGTAAAGAGCGTTCCAAAACCCAAATTCCTCAACGGTAATCGCTTTAAACGAAAAGTAATATAGAAAATCAAACGCTGGTGATTGCCAGCGTTTTTTTGCGCCTCATACAAAGCTGCCGGTCGATAAGAGGGGCAATAGGCAACCCATCAAAGTGACCAACTTTCGGGCAGTACGAAAGTCACCTTCAGTGATCGCGCTAACTTACGGCGAGAAAACCGGAACCAGGTTCAACGGCATTTGTAGAATGATGCACGCCATCGCTGCTCCGAACGGTGGGCCCGCTTCGCTGGACGCCCAGCTACCGTCTCCGCTTTGGTTTTTGATCAAGTGATCACGAATCTTGGGGTACCAATCGTTCCAGTATTCACCGCCCGCGTGCCACATCGCCTGCACGGCGTAGTAGTTGGTGTAAAAGAAGTGACCGCCACCTTGAACGCCAGAGCTTTTGATAAACTTCAGTGCGTTCATTACGCCATCACCTTCGTAGATACCCGCACTATAAAGCGAAGTCACCCCAGCGGCTGTCATGGCAAGGCTTTTGTGACCGCCTGACATGGTGTAGCGAAAACTTCCATCTGCATTCTGGCTACGTTGCACGTACTCAATACACTTCGTTCGTACATCGTCGGGAACATCGATACCTGCATCACGAGCACCTCTCAGTCCCATGATCTGACAGACGGTAATCGAAAGATCGGCATCGCTCTTTCGAGGCTGGTATCGCCAACCGCCTTGGTTGTTTTGGCTTTGGCAAGTTAGCTTGACCGCGCTACGGAGTTTGTCTCCGATCTCTGCTTTTTGCGTCATCCCGTAAGCTTGAGAAAGGAACAGCATGCTAAAGCCGTGACCGTACATATTCTCGTGAACCGTATTGTCCTTTCTCGCGATGTAGCCCGAATCCTGAGTTTGGCCCATTATGAACTCGACGCACATATCACAGTTCTTGCCATAGCGCCCTTGCCCAGGTGCACTTCCCTGACACATAAACGCCAATCCAGTCATGGAGGTAGTCGCTACTCCAGATGCCATTCCGGAATTCCCCATCGCACCACGGTTCCTGCCGTTTTTGACTTGGCGTCGCTGAAGAAAAGTCAGCCCACGCTCGATAGCCCGACGAGCCTCTGGCGTAATCAGCTCTTCGGCCGTTTTTTCGTTTGGCGAATTTTTTCGATCAGGCGAATTGGGCATAGCCCACGCCGCTGGAGGTAAACCTAGTGAAGGCACTGCGGGCAGCCCAAGACCAGCGAGCGCGAGTGCATTGAATCGTCTGCGGTTCATACGTTTCTTTCCTTCGTAGTTCCGGATACTCGGTTATCTTCCAGGTAATGCTTGAAGCTTTTAAACTTCAAATAGCCTGTCGGCTTTTAAACTGATGTCCCTGTGGAATTTCGGACAAATATTTGGCTGCGAATTTTTAGCTCAGACCCGGCCACAATAATCGGGCCAAAAGTATCTACTTTGCCAAACTAATGATAACATACCAAGCTTTATCGGCAAAATCGCGGGACTTCGCTCGTGGGAATTGACCGCTAATTGCTTATCCTTATAACCATTGTGTAAGTCTGCTTCCACAAACTCGGCTCTTTGGATGCAAAATCTAATCGGATAGTTCCGCTCGAATATCAGGAAAACAATGTCAACTTCAGCAGTAAGTATCGAAGAAACCGCAATCAACACGATTCGTACCCTCAGCATGGATGGCGTCCAAGCTGCCAATAGCGGGCACCCGGGCACTCCTATGGCTTTGGCTCCCGTCACCTATGCCGTCTGGCAAAACCATCTGAACTACGATCCCAATACGCCCAACTGGCCGGCTCGTGACCGTTTTGTGCTTTCATGTGGCCACGCGTCCATGTTGCTATACAGCACCTTGCACTTGGCCGGAGTCAAAAAAGCGGACGGTGCCAGCGAGCTGTCGATAACGCTGGACAACATCCGCAACTTCCGCCAGCTACACAGCCCCTGTGCCGGACATCCAGAATTTGGCGAAGCGGCTGGAATCGAAATGACGACTGGGCCGCTTGGACAAGGTGTTGCTACGACCGTTGGAATGGCGATCGCTGCGAAGTGGATGGCTGCGACTTACAACCGTCCCGGGCACGAGTTATTTGACTACGACACGATTTCGATCTGTAGCGATGGCGATCTAATGGAAGGCGTCGCTGCAGAAGCCGCTTCGTTGGCCGGTCACCTGAAACTTGGCAATCTGTGCTGGATCTACGACGACAACAATATCACGATCGAAGGCAACACCGAGCTTGCGTTTAGTGAAAACGTAGCGGCACGTTTCGAAGGGTTGGGATGGAGAACTACAACTGTAACCGATGCCAACGACCTGGACGCAATCAACGCGGCAGTAAAAGAGTTTAAAACGGGCGACCGCTCGAAACCGATGTTGATCGTTCTTAAAAGCATCATCGGCTACGGGGCTCCGAACAAGCAGAATACATCGGGTGCACATGGTTCTCCATTGGGCGAAGAAGAGATCGCTGCCACAAAGGAATTCTACGGCTGGCCCAAGGACGCCAAGTTCCTGGTTCCCGACGGCGTCTGCGAACACTTCGCCGAAACACTTGGCAAACGAGGCTCCGATTCGCATGCCGAGTGGCAAACCGCTTGGACAAAATACAAATCAGAGTTCGCCTCCGAAGCGGCTGAGTTGGAAGCGATCTGGGCTGGCGAAGTTCCAGAGGCTTACAAAGCAGAGGTCGCAAATTTCGATGTGGGTGAAAAACCTGCTGCGACTCGCGCTTGGTCAGGTAAAGTCCTCAACAAAGTCGCAGCACATATTCCATGGTTTATCGGCGGAAGTGCCGACCTCGCCGGTAGTAACAAATCAAACATCGATGACGAATCGGCAGGGCACTTTTCAGCCAACGAATACGACGGACGGAATTTCCACTTCGGTATTCGTGAGCACTCGATGGCTGCCGCCTGTAACGGGATGTCTCTTTCCGGAATCCGAGCTTACTGTGCAACGTTTTTCGTATTCACCGATTACTTGCGACCGGCAATGAGGCTTAGCAGCCTGATGCATCAGCCTGTGCTGTACATTTTGACGCACGATTCGATCGGCTTGGGCGAAGACGGACCAACACACCAACCGGTCGAGCACCTTGCGGCTTGCCGAGCGATCCCGAACCTGTTGGTCGTTCGACCTGCCGAAGCGAACGAAACCGCGTACGCTTACCAGTTAGCATTGAGCGAAACCAAACGGCCCGTAGCGCTTGTGCTTAGCCGACAGAACGTGGTGAACCTCGATCCAGAAAAACACAACAGTGCCGAGGGCGTTTTAAAAGGCGGTTATACCGTTTGGCAGGCGAATCCCGATGCGGAATGTGATTGCATCCTGATGGGAACGGGCACCGAATTGGAACTGGCCGTCCAGGCGGCTGAGAAACTGGCCGCTGCCGGAAAGAACCCACGTGTGGTGAGTATGGTTTGTTGGGAGTTGTTCGACGAGCAACCCGCCGACTATCGCGAGTCCGTTTTCCCAGCAGCGGTTACAAACCGAGTAGCGGTCGAAGCCGGTATCAAACAGGGCTGGGAAAAATACCTCGGCAACGAAGGCACGTTCATTGGCATGAACGGCTTCGGCGCATCAGCCCCCGCGGATCAACTGTACGAGCACTTCGGAATCACCGTCGATGCGATCGTAAAAGCAGCAAGCTAAAGCTCGCCTGTTCATAGATGTAGTGGGATTCGCCAGAATTCCATCAAGAGTATCCGGCTGATGAAGAGATTCTCAGTTCGCTTAAATTGTTGGGGTAAGAGGGCGCCTTTCGCTCTACCGCGCGCAATACGTCTGCGTTGGAGGGATGCTTCGAGCGTTTTAGAAGTGGGGCAGGCTGTGCCTGACGATGACCGGGTTAATAAACTTGGCCAAGAGTTCGCTTGCGGATATAGAGAGCTTGAATTTGGGCGACTGTTAGGCACCGACTCACCGAACCGGCGGCTAGCGCCTTGCCGCTCACAAAGCGCAGCCCCTTGAATCCTGAGGCGCCAACAAGAACATTGTTACTTCTTGAGACTGTCCAAAGCTGCTTCGAGCGTTTTCAATTGCTCGCACAG
>CAZDBA010000187.1:6818-8793 GCA_964503615.1 uncultured Pirellulaceae bacterium | reverse complement strand
AGATTTTAAGGGAGCGCGCTAGCCGACATTCTCGCTTAGAGGCTGGAAAACTGCGAAATCACCCGCGGATAGCCTTTGCCACATTTTGTCTTCCCCTTATCCTAACGACTCCCACCCACTATCCAAATTGAAGAGGAAAACATGGACGCACCATTGGCAATTGTTTTGGCTGCTGGAAAAGGAACTCGTATGCAAAGCGAGTTACCTAAAGTGCTTTGCGAAGCAGCCGGACGCCCCTTGGTCGAATACGTTTTGGACTCGCTGCGTGAAGCAGGTGTCGAGCGATTGGTCGTTGTGGTGGGTTACAAAGCGGAGATGGTCCAAGAGCGACTGTCCGCGAACTACGACAACATTCAGTTTGCCTTGCAGGAAGAACAACTTGGCACCGGCCACGCCGTCATGATGTGCCGTGATTTAGTTGCGGACCACAACGGTCCCGTGATCGTGGTCGCTGGCGATTCTCCGATGCTTCAGTCTTCCAGCATTCGAGCGTTGTTGGATGATTTTCAGACCACTCAACCGGGATGCATATTGGGATCTCTGATTCATCCCGACCCAACAGGCCTCGGGCGCATTGTGCGAGATGGCGACGGGAATTTCACCGGAATCGTCGAAGAAAAAGACGCCACAGACGACCAGCGGAAGATCGACGAAGTCAACATGAGCACCTACGTATTTGATTGTCAGAAAATGCTGGGCTCACTCGACAAATTGACCGATGACAATCGTCAAAAAGAATATTACATTACGGATATCCCAGGGATTTTGCTCAGCGAAAAACAAGACGTGCGTGCTTTGCCTGTGCTTAAGCCGATTGAATCGCTTAGCGTTAATACGGTGGAGCATTTGGCGAAAGTCGAAGCGGCTTTGCAAGAGCAGCAGTAGGAAATCCTGTTTGGGTCAACAGCATTCGAACTTTCGGCAGGTTAGTGAACTTGTTCAGCGACGCAATTTTATTCTTCTCAACTCACGCAACCAGAAAGTATCGCGATGCGCGAGCTTAAGCTCTTCAGTGGCCGAGCCAATCCTCAGCTTTCCAAAAACATCGCCAAGTTCCTTAATTTGCCTTTGGGCGATTGTAAGTTTTCGACGTTCCCCGATGGAGAGATTCATTGCAAGATCGAAGATGTTCGAGGCCGGGATGTCTACTTGCTGCAACCCACTTGCACGCCGGTTAACGACCACTTGATGGAACTGTTGATCCTGATCGACACGTGCAAACGAGCCAGCGCGGAACGGATCACGACTGTGATTCCCTACTTTGGTTACGCAAGGCAGGATCGCAAAGACGAAGGTCGAGTACCGATTACGGCAAAGCTGGTGGCCAACATGATCACGCGTGCCGGTGCAGATCGCGTGTTGACGATGGATTTGCACGCCGCTCAGATTCAAGGCTTTTTCGATCTGCCGGTGGACCACTTGTACGCAGCCAATGTATTGAACTCTCACTTCAAATCGTCAGGGGTCGATCCGGAAGAACTGGTGATCGTGAGCCCGGATGAAGGAAGCATCAAGCGAGCGGTCGGCCACAAAAAGCGACTGGGCGGTTCGCTGGCGATCATCGACAAACGCCGCGAAGATGCCAACAATACGAGCCAGGAGTTTATCATCGGCGGTCCGGTTGAAGGAAAGATCGCGTTGATGTTCGATGACATGATCAGCACGGCCGGTTCGATCGTTGGCGCAGCAAATCTTGTCAAATCTCTCGGTGCCAAAGAGATTCATGTTGCTGCGACTCATGGCGTCTTTGTTGGGCCCGCCCTGGAGCGGCTGGAGGCGGCTCCAATTGACAGTGTTGTGGTTACCGATACGATTCCGATCGAAAAAGAAAAACGATTGGACAAAATCAAACAGCTGAGCGTAGCGCCGTTGCTCGGAGAAGCAATTAAACGCATTCATATGCATAAATCGATCAGCTCGATGTTTGGTGAATAAATAGGGCCGTTCCCTACAGCGAATAAGAGTTGTGGGTAAG
>CAZDBA010000187.1:4511-6718 GCA_964503615.1 uncultured Pirellulaceae bacterium | reverse complement strand
ATAAAAATTCCCTTTTGTAACGTTTGGCTTACCCTCCATTAACGGTTATTGTATCGTGCTCATTTGAGCTAATATGCGGTAAATCCACAGTCGATACAGACTGTGACCCCAAACAGCCGGATATGATTAACCACTGCGACTACGGTCCGCCAATTGGGTGAGATGATGCTAAAACAATCGGAAGAAACCTCTCAAACAAAACCAAACGACAAAGCCCCTCGCGATGCGATGGCTTTGATCTTGCAACAAGCGGGCAAGTCGGCGGCTGAAGTCGCCTCGCTGTCTACTCTGGACGATGCGGATCGTTCTGCTGAAAACCAATTCTCTGGAAAAGCTCCCACGATTACGTCGCTGTTTGGTCGTGGTAAAGCTCGTGAGTTCCTGACCGGAACGTTTGCTCCCTCACCAGATGTTGTTAGCGTCATGGGCGAGTCTCTCGATTTTTTGTTGCAACGAAAAAAAGATGGCACGCTGTTCGATCATGAAAAAATGTTGTTCCGCGCCGATATCATCACAGGCTTGGCCGAGCGCGGTTTCTTTGGCTTGGCGATTCCCAAAGAGTACGGCGGAAGCGGTGCCAAGCTGGGCGACCTGGGTCCGTTACTAAGAGCGTTGACCTTTGTGCATCCCGATTTAGCAGTGATGTTCGAAGTCCACAGCTTTCTCGGACCGGCAACTCCCATGCTGGATTTTGGTACCGAGGAACAAAAAGAATACTTCCTTCCGAAAATGGCAGCGGGTGAACTTTTGGGTTCATTCGCTTTGACCGAACCGGGCGTTGGTGCAGATCCAAGCAAACTTTCCATGACCGCACGGTTGGACGGCGATCACTACTCAATCAGCGGCGTCAAATGGCCGATCACCAACGTGATATACGGCGGGGTTTGTATCCTGATCGTACGCCTCGAAGGACACGACCTTCCGCCAGGTCGTGATTCAGGGATGATTATTTTTGAAGTCCCCGCAGCGGACAACGATCATTTTCGAATGAAACGAAACGACCTCGTCGCGTTTGACTATCTCTGGAACGCGCGATTTCGTTTAACCGATTGCCGTGTACCAGCTCGAAATCTGCTGGGCCCACCCGGGCGTGGATTGGCTCAGGCATTTAGTTCGCTGGCCAAAGGCCGTGGAGGAATTGGAGTAAACAGCGCGGCCAAAACGTTTAAATTGCTCGCACATATTATTTCCGACCCTGAATTTCAAAAGACAGGAACCAAAACCGACCCTGACAATACCGAAGGCCCTAACGCGGGTGGTTGGACATCGTTTCGATCAACTTTTGGCAAGCCGATCGGTAGCGCACCCAGAATCCAATCGTGGGTCGGGCGAGCGGCCTGCCATGGTTTGGCCGGTCGTGTACTGGGCGATCTTTGTTTCCGCTTGGCTGCCAATGGAATTCGCGATGAAACCCAAGGCATGATCGCAAAAGTCTACGCAACCAAGTGCCTGTTGCAGACCGCCATCAATTGTTACCAGATTCAAGGTGGTCGTTCGGTTCACTCGGATGAGGTTCGCAAGTATGCTCGAACGGATGCTCAAGGAATCAAATCGTTAGATGAGCGACCAGAGTTCCCGATTGAAAATTATATCGGTGAGAACATGCACGAGTTCGCCATCGCTACGGTTTATGAAGGCCCCAACCCGGTCCTTTCCGATGTCGGTGCGCCGAACGCGATGACTCGGGATTTGCGAAATAAGTACCTGGAGCCAATCGGTGTCGCTGAAGTTAACGGAAGTTTTGGCCTGATGCCCAAGCTGAAATTTGGTTGGTTCATTGCCAAAACGACGATCGGATCCTGGTTAGGCTCGAGTGACCTGAGCGAAGTCGATAACTTGTTCCCGCTCAAGAAGACTTATGTGAAAAAGGCGCTGCGGCGAAATCGAGTTCTGGGTCGGCGAATTTTGATGGTGATCGCGAAATACCAGAAGTCGTTCATGGATCAATCGTTCTCGTTGGGTGACGAGGGCGGTATCTTTGATCAGTTGTGCCACAACCTGGCGTCGCTTTGTTTTGCTCTTTCACTGAAAGAGGAAAACGAAGAGTACTTGAAAATCGCAAAGACCTTAGATCTGGAAGCCAGCCTGAAACTAAAAGGGCAAACAGAGTCCCCTGCCCTACATTCTGCCTGGGCCGAAGTCGGACAGTTGATGATGAACAAAGACTCGAAACTTCACCAAGACCTGATCAAAGATATCAACGTTGC
>CAZDBA010000187.1:0-4411 GCA_964503615.1 uncultured Pirellulaceae bacterium | reverse complement strand
GTAACCCAAATTCTTAGCTGCTTCGTTGCATAGCAGATTTCAGAAAGTCGCGTTATTTGCTGACCTGTCGTTTTCCGTCGTAGTGAATTGCTCGTTGCCGATTTGCCACCATGTCCCAATTCATTCTTGGCGGTGGATTCAGGTAGTGCCGATACGCAACCGCCATTTGCCTGGCGACTTCGGAGCAGGTTACTCCGCCAAAGCCATTTCCAAACGCAGGGAAAACGACGCTGTTGATGTTTGAATCGTTGGCTACGTTATGTTGATAAACTGCAATCAACGATGCCCATGTTGCCGTATAAACTTTGTCCGTTCCCTCGATCGAGCCGGGAACTCGCATAGTTGGCGAGTGAGCAATATAGGGAAAGTCAGGATTGCCAGTCGGTTCAATAAAGGAAGTACCGATCGGTTGTTCGCCAAGATACTCATTCAGGATTCTCGTCTGAACACGATGCATCAGCTCTTCGCCATGAAACTGAACAACAGCAGCATCGATCCCGGCGTTCATTATGCCAAAAGCGTTTGCTGCGGTTACGAAACAGTCATGCGGAGGAAGATCCTCGAACCGCGATTCAATCACGGTCACACGAGGTAAACCTTCAAACCGATCTCGAAACGCATCGCACATTTCAGCGGAAGGGTGAATCAACCACAAGTCAATTGGTAAAGCCATTTAGTTATATTCCTAATGCGTTGTGCGTTGCGAATCGCTGACTTGCCACCCCGATGGGCTTTTTCACGTCAGCAGTTTCACGTGTGTCGTTTTATTCTTCTTCATAGTATGAATTGACAGCAGGTTGACCCGTGTAGTTTGGCCCCGCCTGATCATCGGCACCGCAATATTTCAGAGGCAACGAGTCGAATTTTTGACCACCATGGCACCGAATCAAACGATTGTCTTTATCATATTCGACACCGTGCTCTTTTAAGCGATTCAAGGCAACACGGCCACCCGCGCGTCCATCGGACATTTGTAAGTTCGCCAAGTCGATGTTGGCAAAAAATGCTCCAGTTGGTGAAAGCCAATTTACCATTTTCTGGATGACGCCCAATTTGTCACCGATGTAGTGCAAGCCGTGGACGCAAGTTATTAAATCAAGCTCCAATTCAGGATGCCAGGATTCTATTGACGATTTGGTCAATTCAAGATTGGGAAGGTCGTGCTGCAAAAAGTGGCCAGCCAAATCAATGCCCGTAATCGAAAGGCGATTTCCATGGTTTAAAGAATCGAATCGTCGGCCTGCCTCAACTAATGCGATACCTGAACCACAACAGACGTCCAGCCAGTTTATGGAACGAACCTCAAGCTGACTTTGCAGCCAGGATTCGACATCAAATTTGAGTTCAGCAGAATAACTGTTTGATCCAGATAGTTGCCGCTCGCGGTTCATAGCGCAATTGGCGACAACCGGCGACATGTGTAGTGTTTCATCATCAAGCAAAAATTACTCTCCCATTAAATGATCTTTGGGTTTGCCAGAGGCGTGCTACTTAGCTTAGTAGTTTTCGGACGTATCCGGGTAACGCAAATGCGGCTGTGTGGATGGCTGCGTTGTAGTATTGCAAATCGTGTTGGTCGGCGAATTGGTCGGCTTGCTCGGTGTCGAGGTTGGCGGTGGGGTGCAAGTTGCCTTTGCTGCAAAATGAAAAACTCCACATGCCTGTTGGATAGGTTGGGATAAAGGCCAAATAGCAATGGACATTCTCCGCGCCAAAGATCGTTCCGTAACACTGAAAGATCTCCTGAAACACCGCGGTGTTAAAGCGAGGTGATTCGCTTTGCGTGATCATGATCCCGTCATTGCTGAGGATTCGGTGTGCGTCTTGATAAAACTCAGCTTTGAATAGCCCCTCGCCCGGTCCAACCGGGTCCGTACTGTCTATGATAACCAAATCAAACGAACCGTCGGCCGCGTTTCGAACGTACTCGATTCCATCTGCGATCTGTAAATCCAGTTTTGGGTTCCCGAATTCAGACGCAATTTTCGGTAGGAATTCAATCGAGGCATCGACTACCATTTTGTCGATTTCGACCATCACGACCGACTCGACACTGTCGTAGCGGAGTATCTCTCGAACTACGCCCCCGTCGCCTCCTCCAATAACCAAAACCTTTTTGGGATCGGGCAAAGTCTGCATGGCGATGTGGCTGATCATTTCGTGGTAAACGTACTCATCGTTTTCGGTGGTCATCACCATGCCATCCAGCGTCAGCAATCGTCCGTAAGCATAGGTGTCGAAGATTTCGACTTTTTGAAAATCGGATTGTTCACCGAACAAGCGATCCCCTTTGTGCCGCAACGACATGGCGATTTGGTCGTTTCGCTCGGTAAACCAGACGTTTCGATTTTGTTGGATAGCGGGCTTGGTTTCCGGGCGACCGATCGTTTCCCCGCCGTCGAAATCGGCTTTGCTCAGTTGGCCCTGTTGTCCGCGAAGCATTTCCATGGCGGACGCGTAATCGGCTTCGAACGCAGTCTCTAGAAACTGGTAGCTCACCCACGGATCGACCGCATCGCCACAGGTAAAAATGTCGACGGCGGCGTAGCCGTATTCGGGCCAAGTGTGAATCGCGAGGTGCGATTCTTGAATCACGACAACACCTGACACGCCGAACGGGGAGAAATGGTGGAATGTGCTGTTGATGACGGTCGCTTCGGCAGCCCGCGCTGCATCCAGCATGCAAGTTTCAATTTTGGCAACGTCGTTCAGGATTTCAGGGTTGCAGCCGTAATACTCTGCAACGATTTGGCGGCCAAGCGTAGGCATAGAGTGGTCTCGCAAACGTGTGTTAACAAAGGTGAAAAAGAATGGCCGATCGGGGTGATAGGCCTGCGGTATTTTGCACCGATTCTGTTTGGCGGGAAAGGCTACTTCGTTTATGTTTCAGCCAGTAGCGATTTTTTTCTGATTCCGGATGCGCTCAATCCGGATGCGATCGAAAGTGCAAAGCAGAACATCAATGCTGCCTCTAAGCTGTAGTTTTTGATGATCCATTCTGCGATTCGTGGACCGGTACATGCCAAAGCCCACGCTCCTCCGAGAATCATGCCTGAGGCAAGGCTTGTGTGGTAAGGCATCAAGCGTTGCGCGAGGCTGATTGCGACGGGTGTCATTGACTGGGCTGCAATGCCAGCGAAAAAACAAGCTGTGTACCCGGCAACTCCTGGCTCCAAATTTGCAATCGCGATAAACGATAATCCGCACAGGACGGGTGTTAAAACTAAAGGCCATTTCTCGTGGCCGGTGACAATTAGTGCGCCTGCAACGAGGCCGCCAATGCCTTGTCCCAAAATCATTACCGCGTTGGCGCGACCTGCCAAAGGGGCTGATGCGTCCGCGATCTTTTCTGCAGACCATTCGGGATTCAGGCCTCCTACATATTGTTCCATCCAGCGGACCAACAGGTAGACGATTGCTGTATATACAAAGTATCGAAACACTGAAGATAAGAACAGGCAACCGATCGAGATCCAATCGTAGTCACGCATGGAAACCGATTTGCATTCAGCCTTGGGGTCCTTGTGTTCGATTTTGCCGATCGAAAGCTGCAACACGACAGCCATCACCAAACCTGGCAGAATCAAATAGGACAGCGCTTGAAGCGACACACCGGTCGCCAGCGGCGGCCCAGTAAGTGAGCCCGTAAAAAAACCGGCCATCCCAAAAACGAAGAACCAACTGATCGCCATTCCACGCCGGTCGCCTGCCAGTTTTCCAATTGTCGATGCTGCGATTGGATGGAACATACCAACGCCCAACATACCGATTGCATAAATAGCAAACAGCGAGGGCAGGTTTGGACTAAAGCCGATTAAGGTGATACCCAGTGCCGCCAATACCAATCCGATCGACCCACACCAACGGGTATTTAGTCGATCACTCACCCAGGCAAAAACAGGCTGGGCCAAGCCGCTGCATAGCGAACCGATTCCAATCAAAATCGCGGCCAGTTCGGGCGTCATCGAAAACTCGTTTTGCACGACACCGACCAAAGGCGGGATCAACGACGAGTAGATGTCCACAAAGTAGTGGCTGACCAGAATCGCGCCGATGGGAATCGCCAGCGCCCAGTTGAACGAGGTCGATTCTGGTTTCGGTAAAAGCTGAGAGGATGACATAGGGCAAAGGTTAATTCGCCCGGTCGATCTCCGATAGAGCACTTGGATTGTGGCGAGATTCGCGAGGGCGGGCGCTCCCGCGGTGAAACTTCCTGATGACTCAAAGAGGGTTTCGGTAACGCAACCACGGGGCCATGCTACTGTCTGGCCACAGCCATACATGATCTCAGACTGAATTTTTTGCACGTCAAAAAACTGTCTCAACATCGTTGAAGTCTCGCGAAACGACATCACCACAGGCAGTTTGGGCGACTTTTGTTGGAAACCTGATACTCTAAAAAACTTAGCTC
>CAZDBA010000186.1:0-8798 GCA_964503615.1 uncultured Pirellulaceae bacterium | reverse complement strand
TAAAATAAGGCATCGTTGTGAAAAACTGTCCAAGCAAGTTGGAATGAAAAGGTGGTAACGGCCTTGGCACATTTTTTGCATTTTGGGCAACTTCTTGCCATATTGCATCTTTACTAAGACAATAAGTCGCGGCCGTTTTCCACCTGCAACAAATGAGATATTCACTTCGCGTATTACTTGGGGTTCTACTGGTCGCTGCTGTTCTCTGACGTTATCCCCTCTTTTGTGTTGGTTGTGATGTCGAAAGTTGGGGCATCATAAAAGGGGACGGGGGGACGCAGCTCATACTTTCTTGCTACGACTCTAATTTCAACGTGCCAACCCGAGCATGCTCACGCGACTTTAACCGCTGCCCGATCAAACGCGTAAGCATGCCGTAACGTAGCTTATTCAGAAAAATCGACAGCCTAACCAGGGTAGTTGTAGGCTTCGTTGTCTGGATTGAAATCTTCGTCATCCAGCCCTGGGTTTAGCTTGAGCTTTGTGTAGATGTATTTCTCGAACAATGACGGCTCGCCGCCCTCTTCTTCTGGCCACAAATATCCCTCGTAGCCAAGCGGAACTTGTCGCTCGATGTCGATATAGATTTTGGCCACGTGAAATTCAAAGTGATCTCGAGGTTCTGGATGGGTGATTTCAATTAGCAAGCATCGCTGCCCATCGACTTCCGCGCTATTGATCGAGACCTCGCATTCATCATGAGCAAGATCCCGTTCGCCTTTTTCGATCGTTTGACGAAGAAGATTCTTTAGTCCGATCATTGTGATGGGATGGAGTTGTTCTTGCATCGCAAGCATTCCGTCAACTGGCAAAGGTATCTTTATATTTCCCATCGGCCAATTGGGATGGACTATGATCTTGTTGTCATTCCAAGTGTCAACATAGATCGCTTCGATACCAAGTTTCTTTTGTGGGCTGAGCATTTTGGTATACACGCTGAAGGGTACAAAATCATCACCCTCACCTCGCTCGTGACGAATTTTAACTTCGAGTTGATCTTCCGGTAGTAACTTACCTTTGTAACGAATCTGCTTGACCAACGTTGCGCTATAGCCCAATACCTCTTTGTCCATGTGTTGCAGTCCCCGCCGAGCGAGGGCAAGCGCTGGTTCCAGCGGATGCTCCGCGCTTTCGATCGCCTCTTTTGTGAACCCAGCTAGTACTCCTTCTGTTATTACAGGCGTTTCTCCCACTTCACCATTGGCTATTTTGATGTCAGGTGATTTTAAGTTCGGGTCGACTTGGGGGGCAAACCATTTTTGATAGATCAAATAGGAAGCGAAGAGGACCCCAACCAAAAGGAGAGGCAGCAAGATGCAGCCGTACTTTCGACCAGACCCGGTCGATCGCTTTTCGGCTGCAGTTTGTTCGTGCTTAATTTCGTTGTTGTCAATTTTTGAATTCAAAATTAAACTCGATATATTTATTGGATTTGTTTAAGGTCTTTGAAAGCCAACGCCCTTTAAAATTGGCGGCTGGCAAATTTTTCGGCGTACATCACGATCCAACTGTCAATGATCTGTTGAAAACTCTCTAGCTTCGCATCCGAAATGTCTTCGAATTGGTTCCAAGCGTAGATTTCCTTGTTGGCTACAGTTCCCTTACCAGCAATGTTCACAACATTCAGTTCGTTGATCGGTCGGACCATGACTTCGATCCGGCTAAAATAGGATCCGCCTCGATTCAAGTCGTCGCGAGTCAGCCTTCCGCCCCACCCACGTTCACCATAAATCGTCTCATAATCAAAACCCGGGAAGTGTTCGCAAAGTTTCCGCAAACCTTCCTCAATGTGCTCAGAAAGTTTCAATCGAAAAACGGTATGGCGATTGCGCAGCTCCTCCTGAGACAGTTTTTGCTCGCGTTTCGCGGCCGCTTCTGCCTGACTTCGGTTTTTCCCGCGGTCGATTGCACTCTCAAGTCGTTTGTCAAAATCCATCAAAATCTCGTGTTTGGTCGCATCTGCATCATTCTAGGAGCTAGTTAGCCGTTTTCAAATTGCAGCTTTAGTGACATGATTGGCACACTGGCCTTTCTTGGCAACCTCGGTGTGAGCATATTCTCTACTTCGGTTCTGACTGGCAGTTTTACCCATAAAAAACATGGCTGGATAAGACTGTTCGACGAATGTGACGGTCAGATTTTGCTCGTCCTTGCCGATTTGGGCCACGAATAAAAATCAGACTTTACCCAAAAATACGGAAAACTTTATCCAGTTTCGGCAAACCCAACCCCAACAACACGTCTTGGTAGCCATTGTTGCTTTAAATGTTGGGTTGCTTGGATAGCCGTTTGAAAATGATCGCCAATCATTCTAAATTGGTGAGCCACGTAAGAAAAATGTGAGAGTGCTTTCTCACTCAAATTTTTGGAGACTATTTCATGCGCCCCACCTCAATACTGCTTTCCGTAATCTCGACCGTTTTATTTTCGACAACCAGCTTTGCACTACAAGAGAATCCGTTCGGAAGTGCTACTGTTATAGATCCATTGGCACAAGAGGCTGAAAACCCTTTTGGTGTGATCCAAGCCACCCAGGAAGCTGAAATAGAGGACCCTTTCGCCCAACCCAATAAGAAGACACCGTCACCGGTCGAACAGGAGACGGAGAAGAATCCATTCGACATACTTAAGGACGATCCAAAAGAGATCAAGCCGATTGTGCAGGATGCTGAAACTACCAGTCCGTTTGGGCAAATGCCTGTACAGGAAAAGGACCCTTTCAGTGGAAATGTTATAAAGCAACCTGAAGCAAAGATTGTTGAGGAAACCAGAAGCTCTTCGAACCAAGGTGAGTTCGAAAAAAAGTTCTGGATGTACCTGAAATCGAACGCGTACGAAAACTGGGCTCCCGCACCTGGTACAGGTGTAGATTTCTATGTGGGCTCCAGTCCCCACGGAGCTTTTCTCAAGATGTATCTGAACAGAGTCGCGGTAGGAAATCCTGATACGTTGCCGGTGGGGAGTATCATCGTCAAAGAGAATTACAGCGTCGACCGTGCCACTCTGATGGCCATTACCGTTATGTACCACTCCAAAGGTTACAACCCTGATGGTGGGGATTGGTATTGGGTCAAGTTTAATCCGGATGGAACTGTGGTGGCTTCGTCAGTCGAAACAGGAGCCAAGCCGATCGCAGGGAAAGTTTCCTCGTGCATCGATTGCCATTCCGACGCGGGCGGAAATGACTTTACATTCTTCAACGACAAGTAGTCGTTTGCGAAGATTGTTGTTCGTAATCTTCGTTTGCGGGTTCGCGTGGAGCAATTTATTTGCGACGGTTCCTCGCTAACGCGTCGGGTTTCCAATTGTGCCGTTTTAGAATCGCCGGCCGTACTTTTTGGCTTTTTCTTTTGCTCGTTGTTTTGCCTTGAAACGCTTCTTGCGCTTGGCGTCTTTCTCAGCCTTTTTGGCTGCCCGTTCTTCTTGTTGTTTTGCCGTTTGAACTTTTTCTAGCCGCATGATTTCCGGAGTTTCCAGAGTCATACGACCCAGTGAACCGGAACGAACTTCGTTGACCAGAATCCGTGAAACGCGGTCAATGTCGACTACGCCACTTTTACCAAGACAACCTCTTCGACGTCCAATCGCTTCGATCATCTCGATATCCGATTCAAACGGCTCTTCCAATTCGAAACGATCGACGACCCGTTGCTTGTGATGTTCCAGCAAGTAACGAGCACCAAAAAATCCGATGTCGGCATACTCGACCGCGGTGTCTTTGATCGAGCCCAGCAATCCCAGTCGATATCCGCTGTTAATGTTCTCAACATTCGGCCACAACACCCCAGGCGTGTCCAGCAAAGTGATTCCGTCGCCGATGTTGATACGTTGTTGCATTTTGGTCACGGCCGGTTCGTTTCCCGTTTTGGCAACCTTGCGCCCAGCCAAAATGTTGATGATCGTAGACTTGCCTACGTTTGGAATCCCAACCACCATCGTCGTGATCGAGCTTTTGTCGGGCAACATTTGTCCAATGCTGCCCTTCAGCCTGCGAATCGTGGAAACCTCTTTGCTGGTTACTGACTTGGCCCGAATGGAATCGTCTTCGCGAAAGTAAGCTTGCCACGCCTCAGTCATTTCGGGGTCTGCCAAGTCGCTTTTGGTCAGAACTTTCAGGCAAGGCTTATTCCCTCGCAACTCTGCCAACATCGGATTCTCGCTGGAATAGGGAATTCGCGCATCGAGAACTTCGATCAGAATATCGACTTTGGGAAGTGTGTTTTGAATCTCCACGCGGGCCTTGTGCATGTGCCCGGGGAACCATTGAATCTGCATGAGTGTGTCCAAAAAGTTTGCAACGTTATTCTACGCGAACAATCGAATAAGACATCAACAATTCTCAGCTTTCCAGACGACTCGAGGCCAAAAACATAAGACCAGCGACGCACTACTGCCCCTGATACCCTGAGTTCTCAACTGCGGTACAATTCACACCATCGCACTTGCCCCTTTTCATTCGCTGGAAACTCGCGGCTTTAGAATATGCCTGAAAATTCTCAAGAAGAACGAACCCCTTATTGGTTACCGCCGAAAGAGGTTGTCGAGATCATTGACGCACCAAAAACGCCAGGCGTCAGTTTTAGTCCAGACGGCGATTGGATGCTGTTCATCGAACGGGATTCGATGCCTGGAATTGAAGTGGTTTCCCGTCGGATGTTGCAACTGGCTGGCTTGCGAATTGACCCTGCCGGCGACTGTGCGTTTAAGTCTTCGTTCGCCAAAGCGATCTCGCTTCGCCGCAGAGATTCAGACGAAACAATCAAAATTCCATTGGCAGCTGGGACGCAGCTGTCCGCGACCTCGTGGGCTCATGACTCAAAACGAGTCGCTTACTTGGTGATCACAGACAAAGGTCAACAGTTATGGGTGGTCGAGGTTGATAACCCAACCCAACCTAAAATGTTGACCGATCGATTGAATACCGTGATTGGTGGTTTGACTTGGCTCCCCGATGCCCAGCATCTTGTCTGTCGGCTAGTTCCCGAAGACCGAGGTGCAGAGCCTGTCGCTGACCCCAAGCCGTTTGGTCCCAACGTTCAGGAATCGCTCGGAAACACGTCTCCCACCAGGACCCATCAGGACTTGCTTGCCAGTCCGTACGACGAAGATCTTTTCGAACATTTTGCGACCAGTCAAATTGCTCGGCTGGGTTTGGACGGTTCAAAAAAGTTGCTTGGCAGCCCGGGCGTCTACATGGGAATCAGTGTTTCCCCTGATGGCGATCACTTGTTGATCACGCAGATTAACAAACCCTATTCCTATTTGAATCCTTATTATGGCTTTCCCAGAACCGTTTCGATCTGGAGCGTCGAAACGGGAGCGGTCGAACATGTCGTGGCAACGATACCGGCTGATGAAAACATTCCGATCGAAGGTGT
The DNA here is from genome assembly GCA_964503615.1 of uncultured Pirellulaceae bacterium. GTDB lineage: Bacteria > Planctomycetota > Planctomycetia > Pirellulales > Pirellulaceae > CAZDBA01. Next base: position 3,420 of record CAZDBA010000186.1, on the reverse strand, counting down.
GCGATTGGGGCCGCGTCGAATCGAGTGGCGGTCTGCTAAGCCAGCAAGTCTAGTTTGGCTCGAAGCGTTAGACGGGGGCGACCCGAATAAGGAGGTCGAGTTTCGTGATCGCATTATGCTTCACAAGTTCCCATTTGCCGACAAAGCGATCGAACTGCTCAAGACTGAATATCGTGGCTTGGGATTAAACTACTTTTCCGATTCCAACTTGGTCGTGTCCGCTGAATACGACCGGGATCGACGCTGGGTGCGTTCGTTGCTGTACGATATCGACTCACCTGACGTAGAGCCCAAAATCTTGATGGACCGGAGTGTCCGTGATCGGTATGGTCATCCAGGGAGCATGGTCACCGTTACCGACGAAACAGGGCACTACGTTATTCGACGCGACGGGGATTGGATTTATCGAATGGGTCCAGGTGCTTCTGACGAAGGAGACCGACCGTTCCTTGCTCGCCAGAACATAGAAACGTTGAGCACTGAACGGCTTTGGCGGTGTGAAAGCGGGGAATATGAAACGGCGGTCAAGATCATTAAAAGTAGCGAAGCCGAACATCCTGAACTCTTGACTTACGCCGAAACGATCGAGATGCCAGGCAACTACTTTCTTCGAGACCTGAAAGCGGGCTCGAAAAAAACACTTACTCATTTTGCTGACCCCACTCCACAGATACGAGGAGTAAAAAAAGAATTAGTAACCTACGAAAGAGCAGATGGTGTCACTTTGTCAGCGACGTTGTATCTGCCTGCCGACTATCGAGAGGGTGAGCGCTTACCACTTTTGGTTTGGGCCTATCCGCGAGAGTTTAACGACGCTGGAACCGCAGCTCAAATCAGTGGCAGCCCGTTTCGGTTCACGCACATGAGTGGCAGCACCCATCTGATGATGCTGACGCAGGGGTATGCGATCATGGATTCGGCTACGATGCCTGTGATTGGCGATCCGGAAACGATGAACGACACGTTTATCCAACAGGTCGTCGATTCGGCAAAAGCTGCGATCGACAAAGCGGTCGAGATGGGCGTGGCTGATCGAGAGCGAGTCTGCATTGGCGGGCACAGCTATGGAGCGTTTATGACCGCCAATTTAATGGCGCATTCCGATTTGTTTCGAGCGGGTGTTGCCCGCAGCGGCGCATACAACCGAACACTGACTCCGTTTGGTTTTCAGGCTGAACGCCGAAGTCTTTGGGATGCGAAAAAGATCTATGACAGCATTAGCCCGTTTATGCACGCCGACAAGATCGACGCGCCGTTGCTTTTGATCCATGGCGAAAAAGACAACAACAGTGGAACGTTTCCGATTCAGTCCAAGCGAATGTATCACGCCATAAAAGGCAACGGAGGTACCGTTCGGTTGTGCATGTTGCCGCACGAATCACACGGCTACCGAGCTCGGGAAAGCGTCCTGCATACTCACGCCGAAACGATCCAGTGGCTGAACCACTACGTTCGCGATGCGAAAATCTCAAGTTAGTTAATGGTTAGGTGGACGATAAGGTGACTCGTCTTCGTCCATGGGTCTGTATTCAGTGTTTTGCTGGAATGTTTCTGTTTGCATGTTTCTTCGTGCAACTTGTTCGGCTTCCTGCCCTTTGTAGAGGATATGTCCAACAGCAAACGCAAGGCCGACCGAAACCACAAGCAGGCCCACCGTAAAACCAAGTCGACCTAACGTACTTTCAAGAATTTCTTCAGTGCCAGTTAGAGTCAGAACAAACCCGGCAAGCAGCGCAAACACCAAATAGCTCAGCAAAATCGCACCGGTTACCCTGCCGCGCCAACCCTCAAGTTTCTTTGCGCTTGTCAACGTAAATTTGCCTGTAGCGATAGTGTAAATTCCATAGACGATGACAACGATTTCTAACATGGTTTTCTTTCGAAACTCAATTTTTATAGAAGTCAATAAACATCAGCATATCCTAGAAGTTCGGGGACGTCGTTGCAATGAACAAGGATTTAAAAACAGTCTAACCCGTCCTTAGCCTCGCCCTAGCACGCGATCCATTTCCTCGAAATACATCGGATACGTTTTTGAAACGCAACCGGGATCTTTAATTACGACGCCCGATTGTCGGAGCCCGACCAGTGAAAGGCTCATTGCCATTCGGTGATCGTTATAAGTCTCGATCTCTGCCGGCACCAAATTGTCGCAGCTGATCTCCATCGCATCGTGGTGTTCAACAACCTCAGCTCCCAAGCGACGCAACTCAGTAGCCAGATCTCCAATTCGGTCGGTCTCTTTGACTCGATTGTGGGCAATATTGGTCACCTTAGTCGTTCCAGGAACGAACAGCGCAACGGCCGATAAGGTTTGCACGGTATCGCTGATGTTTCCCATGTCTACGTCGATCGACTTAGTCGCCGGACCTTGAACGACGATCGAATTAGCAAGGTGCTGGACCTTGCATCCCATTTGCTCCAGACAATTCACAAAGCCGACATCGCCTTGTAACGAATCCCGCGTCAAGTTTTGAACTTCAGCAGTCCCGCCGCAAATCGCCGCTGCTGCCCAAAAGTAACTGGCTGCCGAAGCATCTGGTTCGATCACATACGGAATCGGTTTGTACGACTGGGGCAAGATTTGGAACTCGGAAAAGTCTGCGTTGACATCGACAGTTACTCCAAATTCTTGCATCACGCTGATGGTCATCTCGACATACGGCCGCGATACCAATTCGCCATCAACGGTCAGCACGACCTGCGATTCAGCTAGTGGAGCCGCCATCAACAGCCCACTGAGATATTGGCTGGAGATGTTGCTACTGACCGTCGCAGTTCCTCCCGTCAGTCCGTTGCTGTTAATGACAACCGGCGGGCAATTTTCGTTTCCAGCGCAGGAAACCTCTCCGCCTAACGTCCGCAACGCATCCACCAAGGCCCCGATCGGACGCGAACGCATCCGCTCAATTCCATCCAGGCGAAACGATCCACCGATTGCCGTCAACGCCGCAGTTAAAAACCGAATCGTGGTTCCGCTTCCTTCGACGTCGATCTCAATCTCAGTTTTGTTTGCCGGATCAGGTTGATGGCTGCCAATCCCCGTCAGCGTGACAGAACAGGCAGATTTGTCATGGGCGATTTCCGCACCAACCGCCTTCAACCCTTCGATCATCACCCGCGTGTCATCACTATCAAGTACTCCGGACAACGTTGACGTGCCGGAAGCAAGTGCCGCGCACAAAAGCGCTCTGTTGGTAATGCTTTTCGAGCCGGGTGGTATGATCGAGATATTTACCGGTCCAACAACCGGTTCGATTTCACGAGCTTTAGTTTTCACGTGTTGCGATCTGACGAGAGCCAATGTGGTTAAAGCCCGATTTTAACCCAATCAGCCTAAATGTGGCATAGCCCCTAACACCTACTCCACATCTTCGTACTCCTCTTCCTCGTATTCGTCGTCTACATACTCGTACTCTT
>CAZDBA010000185.1:275-8897 GCA_964503615.1 uncultured Pirellulaceae bacterium | reverse complement strand
GTCAACCGTTCGCGAACGGTTGACTCAATATTCGCGCGGTCGATATCGGTACAACGCTGTATGAAAGGATAGTCAGACAGATTCCGAGCCAGTCGAATTCGGCTGCTCATCACGATATCAGATTCGGGACCGATTCCTTTCAGCCACTCACCGCAACCTTGTGCAAGATCATCAAACATCTTCACCACCTCGTTCGATCGTTCGAATTTGATCTCGAAGCGAGGAGGCCCGTTCGTAATCTTCCTGTTCAATCGCATCTTTCATTTCGCGACGCATACGAATCAAATCGATTTGCAATGCGGAATCAGGCGAAGAGTTTTCTGGGCGTTTGCCAACATGATCCGTTTCACCGTGAACGTTTACCAGCAACGGCTCGAGTTCGCTGGCAAAAAATTCATAGTCGTGCGGACAGCCCAACCGGCCCGACTGGCGAAACTGATAGAACGAAATTCCGCAAACCGGACATTGCTTGGCATCCAGCTCTTTCAGGTCTTCCGCTGTCTCTTCCAGTTTCAACTGACCACTGAGAACACCCGAGATCGTCGGAGTGGCTTCGTCCGATTCGATCGCAGGATCATCGGTCTTCAGATACTTCTTTGCGCAATCGGGGCAGAGGTGCAACGCCAGTAGTTCATCACCGGTAAGGTCGGTAATGTGAAACGTGGCATGCTTTTCACACTTTTGACATTTCATATTTGAATCGTCGACGAATCTCGACGTGATAGTTTATTTGCAGCACCCGAGACGTTGTTTGACCTTCGCCTCAGTGATAAGCTGTTCATGGATTCTACCGCAACCTGCCCCATCACCCAACCGAGGGAAATCTGGCTTCCGCAGTGGAATCCTGTTCGATGGCGTCCGGGCTGCGTTATTGGATAGTACGCAGCAGTACCAGCTCGATACAAGAGCGAATCAAAACAGAATTCTCTTATGTCTCATTTTCCCACGTTCAAAGCGTTTTGCGAAGAAAGCGGCTTTGGCGACACCCAATCAGCCAAAAAGGCCGTAGACGCCGTTCCTGTCGCACGGCGCTTGCTGAGCGACAGCCTGACACCCGTGTCCGCGTTTCACCGTTTGGATGATGGCTCACAAGCCTGCCTCTTTGAAAGTGTTGTCGGCGGTGAGCAGGTAGGCCGCTACAGCTTTTTGGCCTTTGCCCCATCAAAAAAACTGATAGCTCGTGATAGACACGTTACGATCAGTACACAAAACGGCCCTGAAGAGACGATTGAGGCCGACAACCCACTGGACGTGTTGCGCGAGCACCTGACTGCTATCTCCGTCGCTCCTAACGAAGAACTACCACCTTTTGTTGGCGGTGCGATCGGTTACGTTGGCTATGACGCGATTCGCTACGTAGAGAAACTGCCCAACCCACCGGACGATGATCGTGGATTGCCTGATGTCGAGCTCGGCTTTTATGACACGATGGTAGTGTTCGACAACATTACCAAAACCATTTACGTGGTCGCATTAGCATGGCTAAAAAAGTTCGATGGCCCGCAAGCAGCCTATGACGATGCTGTCAGCAGAATCGATTCGATCGTCCAACGGCTCAGCTGCTCCGACTCTAATTTGAGTTTTTGCGAGGCACCGACTTCTGCAGAGCCCTTGGAGACCAAGCCCAACATGACGCAGGACGAGTACGTCGCTGCGGTCAACGATTGTGTCGAGTACATTCGGGCTGGGGATATTTTTCAAGTCGTTCTAAGCCAGCGGTTAGAAGTCGATTTGACTTGCGAACCGTTTGAGCTCTACCGTTCACTGCGAGTCCTGAATCCCAGTCCGTTTATGTTTTTTGTACGGACTGACAATGTGACCTTGGTTGGCAGTTCACCAGAAATTATGTGTCGAGTCGCCGACGGGAAAATGACAGTACGCCCGCTAGCGGGAACTCGCAAACGAGGAAGCACTCTCGAAGAAGACCGCGCGCTGGAAAAAGAACTGCTGGACGACCCTAAGGAACGAGCGGAGCACGTGATGCTGGTCGATCTTGGCCGCAACGATGTTGGCCGCGTAACCGAATTTGGCTCGGTCGCGATGCCCGATCTAATGGTGGTCGAACGATACAGCCACGTAATGCATATTTCTTCGACGGTCACAGGGCAGCTGCAACCTGAATACGACGCCATTGATGCTTTGATGGCCAGCCTTCCCGCAGGAACGGTCAGCGGTGCTCCCAAGGTGCGTGCGATGGAAATCATCGACGATTTCGAGCCCACACGGCGCGGGCCGTATGCGGGTGCCGTTGGCTATTTTGATTACAACAACAACATGGACACCTGCATCGCACTTCGAACCATGGTCGTGAAAGACGACAAGATCTACGTACAAGCCGGCGCAGGAATCGTCGCCGACAGTGATCCCGTTAGCGAGTACGAGGAAACCATGAACAAGGCAAGGGGCTTGATCAAAGCGATCGAAATCACAGCCGCCAGGCAATACAAACCCTGACAAATCGACCACGTCCCACAAGTAAACCATTCAAAACCAACAAATAAAAACCATAAAATGAGAGTTCTTTTAAACGAAGACGAGTTGAGACAGGGTGTTGAGGAACTCGCTCAACGCTTAAACGAGGCTTATCAAGGTCGGCCATTGACCGTGATCGGAATCATGACAGGCAGCCTCGTCATTCTGGCCGACGTGATTCGCAAACTGGATATGCCACTGCGAGTCGGCGTTGTGCAAACCAGCAGTTACGCGGGAACGCAGCGTGGCGAATTGACCATCAATTCGGAAATGATGCTGGACATCACTGATCGGGACGTTCTACTGGTCGATGATATCTTTGACACCGGGCACACGATGGAAAAAGTAATCGCATTGATGAATGGATTCCGTCCCAGATCCGTTCAGTCAGCGGTGTTGCTTTTAAAATCGGGTTGCCAGCAGGTTCAATCTCGTCCCGATTTCGTCGCTTTCGAAATTCCGGACGAATTTGTGGTTGGCTATGGTCTCGATTATAACGATGAATACCGGAACCTTCCCTTTCTCGGAGTTCTTGAGCCCGCTGATTTGCAGCAGTCTGATGCCTAAAAAGTCTTAACCATGAAACCTCGTCGACTGGCGATCGTCACATCCCGATTTTGGCCGATCTTTGGCATGCCCCAAATGGTGGCGGCCGATTTAGCGATCGGTTTTCGGGAACTCGGAAATGAAGTCGAGATCCTGACGACACGCTGGGAGCATCGCTGGTCAAAGTCGTTTTCGTTTCGTGGCGTTCCTGTAACGCGACTACCCTCAGCATCCAATGGGCCGTGGGGCAACTTTCGCTCTCATCGCGCACTGTCCAAACGATTGGCCAGTGGAAATTTCGATGGCGTCTTGCTGTTTGGATTAGAGGAAAGTCTGGACGCCGTTGTGGCAACGTTGTCGAAAACAAACACCTCAATCGTACTGCGGTTGGACGACTCGGTTGGACACCAATCGTTATGGGCCAACAACCTGACCAAAAAAACACTTAACGCTCTGAACATGGTCGACGCTATCGTATGTACGTCGAGTGTTTTGCGAGAGCGATTGGTGGCAGTCGGCGTCGAAAACGACAATCTTGTTGTCGTTCCCGACGGAGCAAAACGAGTGGGTGAGCAACAAAAAACGCAAAACGAACAAAGCCTCGCGCGGATGGCACTTTGCGAGGCACATCCTGTGTTTGCCATAGAACGAGACGAACCGCTGGTCGTGACCGGTACACCGCTGAACGGCGACGCAGGAATATTTGATCTGGTGAGAGCTTGGAAAAAAGTTTCCGCTCAGATGCCCAAAGCACGACTTTGGATCATGGGCGACGGTCCGCAATGCAAACAACTTTGGAGCCAGATCACGAAAGAGAATCTGGTTTATTCTGCGATCCTACCCGGCTATATCGACTGTTTGGACGATCTATTCGATGCAGCTGACCTTTACTTACATCCTTCGCGTGGCGAAATTGGCCAGACGTTCCTGACACGAGCGATTGCCAGTGGACTATGCCCGATCACTACGAACGATCTCGACGGACGAATCCGGGATGGAATCAGCGGCAAGGTGATTCCGAAGCAGGAATCTGAAATCATGGCAAACACAATTATCGACTTGATTCAGAACCCTCAGTTGCGAAACGAATTCGGGTACGCAGCCAAGATGTCATTAACTAACGAATTGGCAATCGAATCAACGATCGCGAGCTATTTGGGTTTGTTGAACGGCCAGCTCAATCATGCCCCTTCTTCTGCTTGCGAGTCGATACCGTGAGCATGCGCATTCTGTTCGTGTTAGATACGATGTTTCCGCTGGGGCCCGCACATCAGGCAAACATTCTTGCGCGAGCACTGGCTGACCGAGGGTGGGATATCCACGTTGCGATTCTCCATGATTCGCCAGCCTCGCCCTACGTGGTTCCCAAGCTTTGTCACATCCACCACCTCGAGATTCAAAAGCACGACCTGCTTGGCTGGAAGAAACTAAGAAAACTGGCAAAAGGGATCCGGCCAGAAATAGTTCACGACTGGGCTGGCGGTTCATTCGCGCGTGCCGCAGTCGGTGACCAGATTCCACTGGTGGTTAGCTTCAACGGTTTTGACTTTGATGCGTCTCCTGAAAACCTGAGTATGTTGGGAAAAAGGCTATGGGATCGAGCCCGCAGACAACGTCCTGAAATTCACTTGTTGGCTAATCACGAGTCGTCGCGGCAGAAACTGATTGAAACGGGAGTCGATGCGGAAAGCATCAACGTAATTACCCCAGCGGCTCCCACTCGGCCAACAAATAAAGTCGCCAGAGAACGACTGCTTGACCGATATGGATTCGATTCCATTTTGGTAGGCGCTTACGCACCGCTGGTACCGGCAATGCGACTAAAAGATCTAATATGGGCCACCGATCTGCTGACCTGCATTCGAAACGATATCCATTTCCTGTTAATAGGGCAGGGGCCACAACTTTCGCGGCTAAAGCAGTTTTTGCACACAACAGAGGCAACCGCCCACGTGCACTTTATTGGCTTGCCTGAAGACACGACTGAGATCATTGGGGCGCTCGATATGTTTTGGCATTCGCACTTACACAAGTCAGTACCTAATGGAATGCTATCGGCGATGGCGGCTGGCGTCCCAGTCGTGAGCGTGTTGGGCGAAGAGACCGAAAGCCTGATTGTTCATCAGACGACTGGTCTGGGCGTTAATTTGGGCGCGAGAGACGAATTCGCCCGCTGGACGAAATACTTGATCGAGCAACCGGATGCCGCGCGACAACTTTCCGAGCAGGGTCGATCGCATGTCCAGCGCCTTTCGCCTGTTGACACTTTTGTCGAATCACACATTGCCGAATACGAACAGATTTGCGCGGTGACCCGCTTGAAACCGGTAGGCTAATTTCACGAGATTTAAGACTTCGTGACCGGCGGTGCGCGAAACACCTCGGGGTCCAAATCGCCTTCCCATTTGGCGACGGTGCATGCAACTGCAATATCGCCTGTCACGTTAGTCACGGTTCGCATCATGTCCAACAATCGATCAAAGGGAAAGATAAAAGCGATAACCAATACCGCTTGAGCATCGGTCACTCCAATCACATCCAACACAGTCGCGGCCAACAACAGACCAGCCGACGGTATCCCGGCAGCTCCGATCGAAACCAACGTCGCCGTCATGGCGACCATCACGTATTGCGTCCAAGTCAAATCCATTCCCGCCGCTTGGGCTGCGAACAATGCGATTAAGCCCAAGTAGATTGCCGTTCCATCCATATTGATCGTGGCACCGAGCGGCAAAACAGAACTCGCCACCGATTTCTTTACGCCCAGATTTTTTTCTGCGCAGTTGATCGTCATTGGCAATGTCGCACTCGAAGAGGCTGTCGAAAAAGCAACGCCCTGCGCGTCGGCCACGCCGCGAAAAAACGAAATCAACGGCAACCGCAAAAACAGCCCAACGATCAAACCGCCATAGACAAACACGATTTGAAGAAAACAAGCCAGGTAAAGAGCAAACGCCAACCAGCCGAGATTGACCAGGACTTCGATTCCCTGCGTTGCCATAACCCACGCCATCAAAGCCAAAACGCCCAAAGGTGCGAGTTCCATGACCATCATCGTAATTTGCATTACGACTTCGGCGGCGGCTTCGAAAAAGTTCTTCACGGGATCGGCGACTGAGCCGCAAACCAGAATACCAATCCCAACCATGATTGCGAAAAAGATTGTGGGCAACACATCTCCGGCAGCAAGTGCAGCAGCCGGATTCGTCGGAATTATATCCAGCAGGCGTTGAACGAACCCGCCCGAATCAGCCGCTTTTTTTAGTTTTGTATTTACAGCCTCTTTGGCTTTGGCCGACGCCAACTGTAGCTCTAACGATTCAACGTACAGCGTATCGAATTCCGCTTGGTTCAGTTTTTGATCGTTGTCGGTATCGTGCGACGAGATCGCTTCTTCGATTTGGTCGGCCGAGTATGCTGGAAGAAAGCTCTTGAGTTCATCCGATTGGACACCGTCTCCGTTTTCATCCGCCTTGTCAAACTCTGCGATCGCGATTGCTTTGACTTGTTCTTCGTCTTCGAGAATCTCCTGAATCTCTTCAACCGTTTTGCCCTGATTGGCTTGGTAATTCACACCTTTGCCTGGTTTGACAATCGTTCCGATCGCCAAGCCCAAGCTGACCGCGAACAGCGTCGTCAACAGATACAACGCAATTGTTTTCGAACCCAACGAGCCCAATTTCTTTGGATCGCCCATCGCGGTTACTCCCGCAACCAGTGTGGTAAATACCAGCGGGATCACCAGCATCTTGATCAGCCGAACGAAGGCATCACCCAACGGCTTGAACAGCGAAACCCCAAAATCGAAAGGCTTGAACTGAATAGAGTCCGTTTCGGCGCCTGGCATAAAATTGGGAATCGACATGGAATATTCCTGGCCGATGCCATAACGCAGGGTTAACCCAATGGCTACTCCGATCAACATGCCAATAATGACTCGCTTCCATAGCGTGATTCGTTGCCATGCTTTAAACATATCGTCTGTCTCTTTGGTTACATTGCGGGGGTTGGTGCAAATTTTTAAAAGGCTGATTGTAACAGGTCGTGCGGAGCTGGAAGGAAGTACCAAAAGAAAAAAGCGGTAGCCCACCAAGTTGTGTCTTGGTGGGCTCCGCTTTGGGAGATTTTTTCGTTCAGCTGGGCCGATAGATTTCACTCAGCAACAGCTAAGGCGAATATTACACGGCTGGTACTTCGATGATACGAATGGTGGCGAACGATTCACCAGCACCCAATGTCGTATCGTTAATGGTCAAACCGTTAGGTGTATTGACACCTCGGAACTCAGATAAATCTGTTGCATTTGTAACAACACCGTTTTCTGAGGCACCGGCGAGTTCATTAGCTCCCGCAACAAAGGCTGCTCCACCGTTGACCGAACCGTCGTTGATTTCAGTTCCAGCGTCGTAGATGTTAGTAACTTGAATTTCGAAGACGCCGTTAGTTCCGAGGAAGCTTCCGTTGTCATCAAAGATCTGGTATTCCATTGCATCGGCATTTCCAATGAATGTGTCGTTGGATGGAATGACCATTGAAGCAAAGCTAAAGAACTGGTAGTTCGCGGGATTGATCGGTGTAAACGATCCCGTTCCCGTTTCGCCAGGAGAAATCGGCGGAATGCCTGTTGCTCCACCCACGACCAATCCATTGATGTCACCCGGTGTGCCCGGTGCGGCTTCGAAATCAGCAATCAGTGGATTTGTATCTCCGATTTCAGCAATCGCTTCCAGTGCATTGCTTGCTGAACTTCCGACGTCAAAGAGGTCGAAGCTTCCATCGTGAAGTCCAAACCAAACTGGCGTGGCGAAGAAGTCGGTATTGGTGCCGTTGATCACTTCCACAACATAGGTGGGTTGAGCAACTGGAGTTTCAACAACTGGTGGTACTTCAACAACGGGTTCTACTGGTGCGTCAGCAACTGGAGCATCTGCTTTTGCTAAAAGCTCTTCAGTAGTGAATGAAGTACCGTCGAACAGAAAGTCGATCTGCTCAATGTTGGTCGCATTTATGCTAGTCGGATCTACGTCGGTACCGTTGCCAGATAGTAGAAATCCACCGTCAGTTACCTCTACCGAGTATTGGGCAGAGTTTCCATCCAACTGTAGAACGTCGAATCCCTCTCCGCCATCAATAATGTCGTTACCTGATCCGCCTAATATGTTGGAATCAAGCGTCTCTTCAATACCGGCTCCGCCATTGAGAATATCATTGCCTTCTCCACCGAAAACAAGATCATCGCCCGAGCCGCCGAATACAAAATCGTCTCCAGCACCTCCTTCGACTACGTCATTGCCAGGGTTGCCTTCGACAATGTCATTACCGTCTCCACCGCTAACAAAATCATCGCCGACTAGCCCTTGAAGTTGGTCATCACCATCTAAACCACTGATGGTTTCGTTGCCAGCGGTTCCGTCAATAACGTCGTTACCAGAGGTACCTTCGATTACCTGGTTAGCAACTGGTTCGGCTGGAGCTTCGACTGGAACGGCTGGAACAACCGGTTCGACTGGAGCTTCAACTGGGACGGTTGGAACAACTGGAGCTTCGACTGGAACAACTGGAGCTTCGACTGGAACAACTGGAGCTTCGACTGGAACAACTGGA
>CAZDBA010000185.1:0-175 GCA_964503615.1 uncultured Pirellulaceae bacterium | reverse complement strand
GCAACTGGTTCGGCTGGAGCTTCAACTGGAACGACTGGAGCTTCTATTTGTCCAAGGTAGGCTATTTCATCAGCAGTGAATGAAGTACTGTCGAACAAAAAGTCGATCTGCTCAATGTTGGTCGCTTTTACGCTGCTACCATCGTTACCAGATAGTAGGAATCCGTCGTTGTCAG
>CAZDBA010000184.1:2231-8956 GCA_964503615.1 uncultured Pirellulaceae bacterium | reverse complement strand
GAAGGGACGCTTGATCGCCTGCAACATTGCCAGATGGATCGAAGTCGAAACGTACGACCACTGGACCAACATAATCACGCGCAAGCATCCGACACCGATTTCCACCACAGCATCGTCGTCGGTAAAAACACGCATCAACGGCGCAGCGAAAATCCAGATCAACAATGAGATCGTAATGTTGACTGCCATCCCCAACGCGTTACACCACCGCATCGTTTCTCGAATTCGGTCGTCTCGTTTGGCTCCGTTGTTTTGTCCCACCAAAGCCATAATGGCCGCGTACAAACCGATCGTTGGTAACAGACAGATCTGTTCGATCCGTGTCGTCACACCAAAGGCGGCCACAGTTTCCGGCCCGTACGATTTCAGAAAAAAGGTCGTTACGAAAAACCCCAAAGCGACCGAAACGATATTGAACGTGGCGGGCACCGCCTGCACAGCGATTTCCCAATAGGTAGACAAATCCGGTAGCAAACGTCGCCAGGAAAGCTGCCCCAACAATCCCCGTCGCACCACAGTCGAAAACATAAACAGGCTGGTACAAAACTGAATCAAAACGGTTGCCCACGCGATCCCCGTAACCCCCATAGCGGGAACTCCCAATCCGCCATAAAGAAACCAAGGGTCGAGCACCAGATTCATGAGAAAGCCAACCACCAGAACGATACCATACGTTTTGCTGTCCCCGTTGACGATCAAAATCGCATTACTCAAGCTGTTCATCACAAAAAACAGCGTAGCGCAGAAAATCGGATTCATATACAAAAGTGCGGTGTTCAGATACTCACCTTCGGCACCCAGCAATCGAAACAAACTCGGCGCGGACCAGAACCCGATAAACATCAGGGCCGTTGCTGAGAGCATTCCCATCGAAAGGCTTTGGGCCACAAACCGCTGCTGATTCTCAACTTCTTCTGCACCAATAGCGTTGGCGATTAATGCCGAAGCACCTCGCGACAGTCCTCCACTAGTCGCAATGATCAGCAGGTAGACCGGAAAACTCAGGCCCAACGCCGCCAACGCGGTCGTAGAAATTTCGCCTGCCCAAACCGAATCGACCACGTTGTACATGGTCTGAAAGAACATCCCCAGACTCGACGGCAAAGCCAAATCGCGGATGTGCAAGGGAATCGAACCGCTAACGAGAGATTTGGTTTGCGGTTTCAAAGCGATTCAGAGCTGGAATAAATAACAAATGGTTAAGAGCGGCAACCGAGTTAATTGCGCAGAAAGTCTCAACCTTCTAATCCGATCATCAGTCTAAACCGACAACACGGTTTGGAGAATAACACCAATCACAGTTAGTGATTCAGATTGTCCAGTATCTGTTATTGCAACGCCAAACTTCCCCAAGCAAAAGTGCCTTTAGACCTACATCGCCTGCGACATGTTTTGAAATGACCGAATTTCTAATATGCCCCAAACGAAGCCGACCAAAATACGTAATCGTTATACGGTCTTGCATGCTATCAGCGTGACCTCGTTCAGTCGGTGACTTCAACCTGATCTGAGGTAGCGTCTGTTCCCTCTTCTGGCTTGGGCACCTTGGGCGTCTCGCTCGTACGATCAAAATTGACTCGTTGACTCTTCTTGGTCAAATCGTTGATCTCCTTGGTAATCTCAGTCTCCAGGCGCGGTTTCAGTTTGAGATTCCAAGGAAGCGTGCATGTAAAGACGCTCCCTTTGCCAACTTCGCTGTCCAGCTCAATATTGCCGCCCATCAAAATGCAAAGCTCTTTAACAATCGAAAGTCCAAGCCCTGTTCCGGTAACTTCGCGAGTCAACTGATCGCCGCCGATCGCGGCTGGCCCCTGCCGGAATTTTTCGAAGATGATATCGCGGTCCTTTTCAGGAATACCCACGCCGGTATCATGAACCTTCAAAATGAGTTCATCGCCGGCCGTTCGGTTTGCATGAACACGAATTCGACCTCCCTCGGGAGTGAACTTGATCGCGTTGGACAACAAATTTGTCAGAATCTGGCAGATCTTCACCCGATCTTGATAGACGTCTGGCACCCCCTCTTGGATATCAGTTTGCAACGCGATGTTCTTGTTTAGCGCCAGATGCCGCACAAGATCGCACAAATCGGTAACGATAGTTCCAATCGCAAACTCTTCCGGCTTGACTTCCATACGGCCCGCTTCCAGCTTGGCCAGATCGAGAATGTCGTTGATCAACTCCAGCAACAACCTACCGGACTTGCGAATGTTTCCCGCATAGCGCACCTGTTTTTGGTCCAAGTTTGCCGATTCAAGAATTTCCGAGAACCCGATAATACTATTGAGTGGCGTACGCAATTCGTGACTCATGTTGGCCAGAAACTCGCTTTTAAGCTGGTTCATCTCATCCAGCTTCATATTCATTCGAGCTTGTTCACCGATTTTTTGGTCCAGCTCGTCATTCGTCGTTTGCAGCTCTGTTTCCTTGTCCAGCAGGTGGCGAATCATACGGTCAAACGAAGTTGAAAGCTCTTCGAACTCGTCACCCGTCCTCAGTTCACTACGCTCGTCCCGATCACCTTCGGCCACCGCCTCTGCGACATCTCTCAGTCGTTTGAGCGGTTTGACGATCACATAACGCACAATTAAATACAATGCGATCATCGATAGAAAAGCAGTCACGATTGCCACCGCCATCAAAATCGCTCGCGAGCGATTGATCGCTTTCTTGGCTTCCTGGTAGGGCAGGGCGATGCGAACAAAGTGGGTGGGCACGGCTAGAACTTCTTCCCGCTCCGCTGGGTCCATCAGGAAGAGTTCAGCGACCCGTTCATCCGATTCGTTCTTGGGCACCGAGTAATGGCACTCCAAACAAGCGGTGTTAAACTCGATCGGCTCGTAGTACACATACTGATTGTTGAGCAGGAACAAGTCACGAAAGATCGGCTCATCCGGTTCTGGTGTGTCCGGATTGTTTAACGCGTCGATCGTTGCCTTTTGCAGTTTGTAGTCTTTCCACTGCAAATCCATCGTGTTCAACAGGTTAAACTCTTCGCCTTCAGCAAGTTTAGCTCCCGAATCTTTTTCGTCGTCCAAAGCAGTGTTCTTGCCGATATTGAACCGCTCGACCGAGCCGTCCAACACCAAAACCTTAGCGCGATAGTCTCCCGTTTGAAACATCTCGGGAATCGTTTTAATAAACTGGTCACGAGCCGGATACTCATCACTGAATTGAGTGCTTTTGAAGTGAACTTTGAGCAAGTGGATTTTGAGAATATCACTGGCACGACCACGCGTATTGTCACGGATCAATTCTTCAGTGATCTTGCTGACCCAAAGAAAACTCCCTGCAATCAAAGCCAACAGGCAGATTCCGAACAAGATACGGATCTTTCGCTCCAAACTTGACTCGCCAAGCACGCGTTTGATGGAGCGATAGGACAAATTCAATCCATTTGGAAAAGTTTACTGAGGGGTTGATTGCATCTTAACCATTCTAAGAACGCGACCAAAGCCAAACCAGACCGATTCTCAGACCGATCCCGGATTGGTAAAGCAAGATTCAGGCGTCCAGCATTCATGGGCGCCCGACCAATTCCCAATTCTAAAGCATATCCTGCGGATCGATATCAGCGATCCACTGAACGTCATCGACCTGTTTAATCTGCCGGGTTGCCTGAGCAATCACCGGTTGGAGACCTGCATCGAGATCAGCTTGGATCAAAATGTGAAAGCGGAATTGGCCCCGCAACTTTTCCACAGGGGCCGGTGCGGGACCATTTATCTGGACCTGCGTTTCCATTTCGTTTGCCGTCTTTTGAATTACTTCCGCAATCTGGTCGCCCATCTGTTCGGCGAGTGCTTCGGAAGGACTTCGAACGACGATTCGGGCAAGTCGACCATAAGGCGGAAAACTTACCGTCTCTCGCATCGGCAATTCACCGCTGGCAAACGCAACATAGTCGTGATGGGTCGCAGCAATAATCGCCGGATGATCGGGGCTGAACGTTTGCACCAACACCCGCCCCCCCTTGGGGCCTCGACCACTGCGGCCAGCAACTTGAGTCACCAATCCAAACGTCCGTTCGGCCGCGCGAAAGTCAGGAAAGTGCAACGCGGAATCAGCATTGATCACACCAACCAAAGTGACGTTGGGAAAGTCCAACCCTTTGGCAATCATTTGCGTACCGAGCAGGATTTTCGTCTCGCCACTTCGAAACTTGGCCAAAGCCGCTTCGTGGCTGCCCGGTCGTTTCATCGTGTCTGTGTCCATCCGCATACAAGGCACTTCAGGAAACAGCGAACGAATGTACTGCTCCAATCGCTGAGTCCCCAAGCCAGCGAATCGGATCGCTTGAAAGCCACAGTCAGGACACGTCTTGGGTTCAGACTGCTGGTGATCACAAAAATGGCAAACGAGTTTATTGCCCTGTTTGTGATGCGTCATCGGAATCGCACAGTCGGGACAATAGATAACGTGTCCACAACCGGGACACTGAACACGCGTCGCATACCCACGGCGATTCAACAGCAGGATAACCTGTCCATCGTCATTGAGCGCGGTGCGAATTTCCTGTCGAAGTTTCTGGCTAATCGGATTCGCGCTACGCCGATTTTTGTAGTCAACCCGCATGTCGATCGTGGACACGTCCGGCAGCGGCAGATCCAACACGCGGTTGGGCAGGCTAACTAGTTTGTATTGGTCCAAAAGCGCCCGTTGGTAACTTTCCAAAGCAGGCGTTGCGCTGCCTAGAATCAACGGGACTTTTTCTTTTGCGGCTCGCCATTGTGCAACGTCCCGCGCGTGATAGCGGGGAGCCTTGTCCTGCTTGAACGAACCATCGTGTTCTTCATCCAGAATGATCAAGCCGAGATCGGGCACCGGCGCGAAAACGGCGCTGCGAGCGCCGATGATTACTTGCACGTGGCCCGCGGCAATCTGCTGCCAGTGCCAAGCTCGTTCGGCCGGTGACAAGTGACTATGGAGTACCGCTACCTGATCAAAACGCGCCCGAAACCGTTGCCGCGTTTGCGGAGTCAAACTAATTTCCGGGACCAGTACGATCGCCTGACGTCCTAATTCAACAACTTTTTGAATTGCGCGGATGTAGACTTCTGTTTTGCCACTTCCGG
The DNA here is from genome assembly GCA_964503615.1 of uncultured Pirellulaceae bacterium. Taxonomy (GTDB): domain Bacteria; phylum Planctomycetota; class Planctomycetia; order Pirellulales; family Pirellulaceae; genus CAZDBA01. Next base: position 3,881 of record CAZDBA010000184.1, on the reverse strand, counting down.
TAATACCGAGCATCAAAAACGTTTCGTGGAGGTTGGCCTGAATCGCTTTGTCGATCTGGTCCAAAGCCAATTGCTGGTCACCGTTCAATGGCCAGTCGGCTTCCCGTTTTTCGTTAGGGATCTCGTGCGTTTTTTGCTGAACACGTCGCTCGCTGGTGAGGATGATCCCGCGGCGGCGCAAAGTTGATATCGGAGCCTGTGTGCAACCTGCGGTTTCAGCCAGCTCTTTAGGAGTCACCGCTTGTTTGCTGTTTGCAAGGACGCTCAGTACATGCTTTTGGAGCTTAGTCACTTTTTGTGATTCAGGATCGGCCAAGTAATCAGGCGAGATGCTCGCAAACAACATCTTGCGCGTTCCCGCGTTATCTCGAATACTGGTGGGCACGATCGTCTCGATCACATTGCCCAGCGGGCAAACGTAATAGTCACTGATCCAATGAGCCAACCCCAGTAGAGCCGGTTGAATGATCGGTCGAGTGTCAATAATTTCGGTGATCGGTTTCAAACGGCGTGAGTTGACCGTCGCGGCAAGCGAGTGATTCGAGGAGATCACATCGATACAATACCCCGTCATCTTTCGGTTGCCTCGTCCCAAAGGAACCTTTACCCGCATTCCACTTTGCATTCGCTCCTGCATCTCCAAGGGCACACTGTAGTCGTACGGCCCAAATGGCGCACCGGAAAACACAATCCGCGCAGCGACCCAGTCGCCTTGGTCATCCAATTGCCAAGGTTCCGGAGTGGTGTCGAACAGACTGTTTTGGTGACTTTTGGAGATGGTGGCGGCCTACAAATAAAGTCGACGAATAGTCACGGCTAATATACCATTTTGGCAATCTCCCGTGTCACGTTTGGTCGTGCAGCAAAAGTTGTCGCCAGAATCAGGCTCAAATTATTCGGGCATAGATAGATAACCCCTACTTGATCTGTTACCTTCTGCGTTGAAGACTCTTTTCGTTTCTTCCCAAACAAGCCGCGTTCTGGCTTGTGATCAACTTTCCCTTCGTCAGCAGCAAATTTAATGCGTATCGGAATTTTTGGTGGCTCGTTCGACCCTATCCACCAGGGACATTTAATTTTGGCCGAGCAGTGTTTGGAGCATGCAAGTTTGGACGAAGTCTGGTTCATCCCAGCGGCCCTTTCACCGCACAAGCAGGATGGAGCGCATGCAAACGACCGACAACGAGTCGAAATGATTGAGTTCGCGATCGCTGGGCACAGTTCGTTTCTACTTTCCAAAACTGAATTGGAACGGGGTGGTGTGAGCTATACGGTCGATACTTTGACGCAAATCAATGAAGAGAAACCGGACGACGATCTATTTCTTTTGATTGGCGGTGATTCGTTGGCCGAGTTTGACACTTGGCGCAACCCGGAAAAAATCTGCCGCTTGGCAACGCCGCTGGTCGTGGGTAGACCTGGCTCACCACCGGTCGATTTATCAGCGTTCGAACCGTATGCCGATCAGCAACAAATGGCCGAGATCGAACGTTACGCATTCGATTCCCGGATGATTGAGATCAGCAGCACCGAGCTGAGAGCAAGATCGGCAGCAGGGCGAAGTCTGAGATACCTCCTACCACGAGCGGTTGAAAAATACATCGAGACCAAAGAACTTTACCAGCAACCGCAATAGCCAGAATGCCCCGC
>CAZDBA010000184.1:0-2131 GCA_964503615.1 uncultured Pirellulaceae bacterium | reverse complement strand
GCGGCGTTTTTGCGGCTACTAAATCCAAAGTGCGAATAGAGTTCATCGCTGAGATTTGTAACGGGCAGTGACGGATCTGCCATAAGAGCGTCGGTGATCAAGTCCAGACGTTCGGTCACGGTGAGGTTGAGATCCACGAACAACCAACGCTTGCCACCATACTCGCAAACACCGCCTGTGCCCGCTAACGGCTCGTACCGGATCTGATACCCCATCCGTTCCGCCAATGCGGTTAGCTCCTCAAGCTTTTCTACCGTTCTCATTGCTTACCTCCCTGTAAAACTCGGTCTCTCTTCCCAAGTCATCCTTTACTTGGCGAACCGGATTATATGTGCATGCGTTTTAGAAACGAATACGTATTCGACGATACTTTTAAGGTGGGATTTTTCCGCAAAAACTGCCTCTTTTCGAATACCAGCACCCACTGATCAAATTCTGCTATCACAATTTTGATCAGATAACCAGCAACGGAGCTAACGTTGACTACTCCCAGCCCCGCTAATCAAGACACCGCACAACTGCTTGCAGAAATCAACCGCTTGAAGGGAATCAACAAAACCCTGCAATGCCAATTGACCGAAGCGCAAAAGCTGACTGCGCTGGGAGAGCTAGTCGGAACCACGACCCACGAATTTAACAACGTTTTGATGACGGTCATCAATTACGCCAAACTGGGCCTGCGGCACGACGATCCTGAGATGAAGGAAAAGGCGTTCACCAAAATTCTTGCGGGCGGTGAGCGAGCTGCAAAGATTACAAATTCAGTCTTGGGAATGGCTCGAAATCGAAGCGAGAGCTTTGAGATCACTTGCGTCCAAACTCTGATCGAGGAATCGCTGATCCTGCTGGAGCGAGAAATGCAACGATATCGCATCTCGGTCGAAAAGGTCTTTATGGAAGTTCCTAAAGCCCCCGTAATCGGAAACCAGATCCAGCAGGTGTTGATGAACCTGCTGATCAATGCTCGACAAGCCATGTCAGAAGGCGGTCGGCTGATTCTTGGTCTATCGCATGACGAAGCGGCACAAACCGTCGACATCTCGGTACGCGACTTTGGCACCGGCATCCCACAAGATCAACTTCGCAAAATCTTCGAGCCGTATTTTACGACCAAGGCGGGACCGGACGAATCGGGCAAGGGCGGTACCGGCTTGGGACTAGCAGCTTGCAAGAATATCATCGAAGCTCACGGCGGAAAGATCCGTGTCGAGAGCGCAGTGGGCAAAGGCACCAAGTTCACATTAAAGCTTCCGCTCGTACGATCGCAAGTTCCAAAAGCGAACTTTCAGGCAGCTCCCGCAACACATGCAACAAACGCTGCCCCGATTCAATCGCAAACGACGGCTTCATAACGGCTAAGCGTTCTGCTAACGGCGAAGTGTTCTATTGAACCGATTGGCCGATCGCTGGTTCACTTTTTTTGGCAACCGCTACAGAAGAACGTGCTTCGCTGCGCCTGCACAATTCGCTTGATCTTTTGCGAACCGCAACTGGGACACACATCGCCCTCGCGATCATAAACCAGATGTTGATTCTGGTAACTACCGGGATCATTTAGTGCGTTACGATAGGTGCCGTCGGACAACGTCGACCCCTCGTGCAAGATCGCGGTTTCCAAAATCACTTTCATGAAGTGGTATATCTCTTCCCACTGCGCCTTAGTGACACGATCACACCTCTTACGGGGATCAACGCGAGCCACATGCAGAATCTCACTGGCGTACAAATTCCCGACTCCCGCCACGACCGACTGGTCCAACAAAGCAACTTTGATTTTCCGGCGACTGCCCGACAAACGAGTCCGCAATTGCTCCAGGCTGATCTCCAGCGCATCGGGACCGATCGAACCATCGGCGACTTTCTCTTCATACTGTTTCTTCGAAAGCAGATAAACCAACCCCAGCCCGCGGCGATCCCAGAACAGCAGCTCTTTGGTCTTGCGACCTTTCAAACGTAATCGAAAACGAAGATGCTCCTTCGTGGGAGGTGGCTCGATCAAAACCAACCCGGTCATACGCGGCTCGAACAACAAACGCTGCTCGTCGCCGGTGACAACCACGACCCGTTTGCCCAGCCGGTCGATACGAGCGATCTTTTTACCCGCCAATCGGCGACTCAAAGCGTCAATCCT
>CAZDBA010000183.1:0-8975 GCA_964503615.1 uncultured Pirellulaceae bacterium | reverse complement strand
TGCCCCAACAGATCCGATCCGAAACCGTTGATAAGTAAGAGTCTCGCAAAAGATAGCATGAGAGTTGGCGCTTACCACGCAAGCCCTTTGGAACGGTTGGTGCTGTTTTCGTCTTGGATCCATTTCGGCTTGGTTTAGCCTGCGATATTGGTCTGTGATAGCGGATTTCCATCTTGCTGGGCTGCCCCGATTTCTCTACAGGTACCTTGTTCGGAACCGATTTAAGGTTCCTGCTTGCAATTCCCACGCCTTTCCTATTTCAATCATGGCTAAACGTGCGCCACGAGAAAGTTATCGCTACATCGACATGTGGGCGGTCCCGGGAATTCATCCGACCAACAACGAATTTTTGCAACGACTCAAAACCGCTGACTCGCAACACTTCACACGAAACATGGATGTCGTTGGCACCATTTCGGAAAAAGATGAGGAGGGTAAGTGGGGTAAAACGCACTTGATCGGAGTGCGGACCGACATTTGGAAGCCGGATGCTCAAGAGGTTGAAGAAACGCTGGACCATTTGCGGGAGCGTCGCAAAGACGAGCTTCGTCGCGAGATCAAACGATCGGGTCGACTGAATGCAAAACAAAAGCAGGAGCTGAAGGAGCGAGTCGAAGAAGACCAAATCATGCAGATGGAGTCTGAGGATGTTGAGCACCGCCGATTAGTCCTGAAGATTTTTAAGACCACCGGTGCTCGAACCAATTGGACTGGAACGATAGAACAAATCACGGCCACCGAAATACATAACTCGATCGGGTCAAAAAAGAGCCTGATCACTTTGGCCGTCATGCTGCCTCGCTACGAATATGTGACTTACATTCAACAGAACCACCGTTCATTCCGCATCCCAGCCGTTTTCACTTTTGGGTTCTACGATTCAGGCCGCATGTGGCATTTATGCTTGAGACGAAAGTGGGTTTCGTTCGGAGTTGACTTTGATGTAATTGCCGACGGGAAAAGAATCGGCGTCGTCGACGGCGTTTTGTTTGCAATGGGCTGTGACAGCTATGTGAATCTGGAAAGCCATCCGCTTAACAGTTCAACACAATTCGTTGACTTGCTCACTTTGTTTGCTTCCAGTATTGGTTACCACAAAGCGATGCGGCGAAGTATCAAGACAAGAGTGGCGGCTTGTATAGCAGGCGATTGGCATCAACATTTGATTCAGGACGAAGAGCTAAAACTACGCCACAATGGACGAAGCGCAGCTTAGCCAGTGAACTCGTCGAGCTTGTGAATCGCCGCTCATCTATCCACGTTTTCCACTTGCCAGCGCTTTCCTATCAGTGACTCTGCTTCTGCGTGCTCCACCGCCTGTGAAAACAGGTGTCCTTGCACTTTACTACAACCCAGACTTTGCAGCGCTTTCAATTGAGCGCCGGTCTCGATCCCTTCCGCAATCAGTTCCAGGTTGAGACTGTTGGCCAGCATAATGATCGTTTTGACAATCGCAAAGTGCTTGTCTGAATCGGCCATTTTATTCACAAACGACTGGTCAACTTTGAGTACGTCGACTGGCATTTTGTAAAGATATGACAATGACGAGTAACCGGTGCCAAAATCGTCGATCGCGATTTGGATCCCGGTATCTTGCAACTCTGCGAGCAAGCGGATTGTTTCCTCTGTGTTCTGCATCAAGACGGTCTCGGTAACCTCCAGTCGCAGTAACTGCGGAGGCAATCGAGTCTCTTTCAGCACACGTTTCACGATTGGAAGAAAGTCACCTTTAGCAATCTGTCGAATGGAAACGTTGACACTAATAATCAGCTTAGTACCATGCTCCCGATTCCAAGCTTGAATCTGTTTGCATGATTCGCGGAGAACCCATTCTCCAATCTCGACGATTAACCCATTCGCTTCGGCGATCGGGATAAAGAAACTGGGCAACACCTCACCGTGGGCGGGACGGTACCAGCGCAACAACGACTCGAATCCAATCGTCTCATGAGTTTGAGTATCAATGATCGGTTGGTACTTTACCGTTAGCTCTCTACGGCGAATCGCCATCTTTAAATCATGACCAGTCTCAAGAACCATCGTGTTTTCATCCAGCATGTGTCGCTCAAAAACACAAAACGGCGAGTGGGACTGTTTTTTGGCGAAGTACATCGCCGCGTCTGCCTGGCTGACAAGCAATTCCGCCGTCAAAGGTTCGGCTCCAGTTGGGTTGCTTGAGCCAGCGGCGATCGAAATTCCCATACTTGCCCGAGTCAATATCTCACGATTGCCGACGCGAAACGGCACGTTCATCTTCTCGTGAATTCGTTCTGCAACTCGAATTACATCTGCGACCGAATCGATCGCTTGCACCACAACTGCGAATTCATCTCCTCCCAACCGGGCAACAAACGATTCTGACTTGCGAATCGCGGTTTCGATTCGCTGTGCCACCTCGACCAGAAATTCGTCACCTGCCCGATGGCCAAGGTGATCGTTAATCAGTTTGAAATCGTCAACGTCCAGGTAAATCACACCGAACTTTTGATCAGGTCTCCTTTTAAGTTGTTCGACAGCACGCTCTACGCGGTCCTGGAAAAGGACTCGATTGGGCAAGCCGGTAAGAGGATCAGCGACTTTTCCGACGGTAATATCGGTCAAAGATCCTGCGATGCGATAGGCAAGCCCGCTTTCATCGTGAACAGCCAAACCACGGCAAAGCATCCAGCGATAGCTGCCTTTACAGTCTTGCATTCTCAGTTCGGTTTCAAAATAGTCCGACTCGCCACACAGATGAATCTCCAGCATGGCGGTTACTCGATTCCGATCCTCGACATGAATCAAGTCCATCCAGTTCTCGCCAAGTTGAACGTTGTCTTCGATTCCCAACATCTCCCGCCACCTGGGAGACAGATAGACTTCGCCCGTTTGTAAATTCCAATCCCAAATGCCATCGTTGGTTCCCTGCGAGGCCAACGCGTATCGCTCTTCGCTTTCCTGTAACTTCTTCTGGGCTTTTCTAATCAACAACTGATTGTTAGTACGGGCTAACAATATTTCGTTATCAATCGGTTTGTTGATGTAGTCGTTTGCACCCGCACTGAACGCTTCCAGAACTTGCTCGCGTCCACCGGTGGCTGTCATCAACATGATGGGCATTGAAGAACGATCGTACAACTGCCGCATCATACGAGTTGCCATCAGCCCACTCATTACCGGCATCGAAATGTCCATCAGAACCAGATCGATTGTTTGTGTGCGAACGATCTCCACCGCTTCGCGTCCATCAACCGCCATTAGGACGTTAAAACCTGCGTTGGTCAAAAGGTGTTGTAGACGCATCCGTGTAACTTGCTGATCGTCGACAACTAAAACCTGATACGAATCAACTTCGCGAGTGGTCGAATCCCCTTTGCGCGCACCGGTCGCCGGTTCGCTGGTAACCAAAGGCACCTGCGACGTGTTCGTCGGAGAGAGGCTAAGCTCGTTGTTTAATTCTGTATTCACAAGGTAAAAGTGCGCTGGCGAATCGGCTGAACAGACTCGCTGACGTGTTTGACAGGTTTGTTAGTTTTCAGTTGGTATCAGCAAGGTCCAATAGGGATTGCAGTGAGTCGAGCGTGGCATAAACTTTGTCTCGCAACATCTCGAATGAATCTTGCAACTGCTCGGAGTCCTTGCTTCGGGCAAGGTCTTCCACGCTGGCTGCAGATTCAAAAACGGAAACCAGACAGCTATCTGATGCGGCTCCTTTGACCTGATGGGCCAACTGGGCCATTCGGCCAAAATCTTTTCTGGCGTTAGCTGATTCCAATTCTTTAATCTGCCCGGGCAGCGTTTGGTTCATGATTTGAAGAATCTGCAAGGCGAATTCGTCGTCACCTGAACATTGCTGTTTGAGTTTTTCAATGTGAATCAAGTTTCTGTCGGATTCCGAACCGGTGGTAACCTGAGTTGGGACAAAATGGCCATCTTTCGATTGCTCTAAAAGCGTGGCGGGAAATGGCCTCTCAGGAACGACCGATTCCAAAACTTCTGTAGGCGCTTTGGCAGATTGGAACTGTTCCAGTCCGTGCCCAATTCGGTTGAAATCTTTTGTGACAAACTTTTCGACGACCCTTCGCAAACTGGCGATCGTAATTGGTTTGCACAGGTAATCGTCCATGCCTGCATCAAAACAGTCCTGCCGGACTCCTTGGACCACATTTGCGGTCAAAGCCACGATCGGGATTCGCTTGGAACCGCCAAACTGTTGCGATTCCCAACGCCTGATTTCCTTGGTCGCCGTCAGACCATCCATTACAGGCATGTGACCGTCCATCAAGACCAACCGGTAGTTGTTGGTCTTAACTTTTTCGACGCCTTCCTTACCATCAGAAGCAAAGTCAGAACTCAGGCCAAATTCAGCAATCATTTTTTGCGCAACAATTCGATTAACAAAATTATCTTCGATAATCAAAACATCGGCTGCAATTCGCGTTGTTTCACTCAAGTCGGTTACGGAGTTGGTGGTCATCTCCTCTTGGAAACAATTTGGCGATTCCTGATTTTTGAATACAGTAATCTTTTGTGTTGGCGTTGCAGGGAGTGTTTGGTTATTTGGTTCTGTCTGAATTTCAGAAGATTGGTCTGTCTTGCGCCGGTTAGGTACGTCCCTTTCGATTGGTTTTGTGGACCCTCTGTTGTCAGCAATCGCGTCAGTGGAAGTAAAATCTGCTGCTAAATTCGGGCTAGCCTGCGACCGATTTGTGTTCTCCGATCCTGAATCACTGGATTTCTCAGGAAGACTATCGGTAATACAGAACTTTTCATGAAGCAAGCTCATTACTGTATCCAGCAATCGGCTCTGCCGAGCAGGCTTGCTAATGGCGGCGCTGATTCCAAGCTGACTCATCTGAGCTTCTGAAAGCAATTCGTAGTTGCTGGACAACAGAATGATTTTAATATCCTTCAGCACCGGGTGCTGTTGCATTGCGATTGCTACGTCGCGTCCATTCATGTCCGGCATGCAGTAATCCAGGACTAACAAGTCGAACGGTCGACCGATGCGTTCCGCAACCAGCATGCGATCAACGACTAACGTAGAATCTTTGCAAACAGACGCGTTTAGTCCCCAATTATTGAACTGGTTGCAAAGAATTTCACAGTTTGTTGAATTGTCATCAACGATGAAGACTCGGACATCGGGCAAGCGCTCCAGGAGCTGTTGCGCCTCTAATTCGGTGGGCGAGTTGTCTTCTACGATCTCCAACGCTATTTCGAACCAAAATTCAGATCCGATACCTGGAGTACTTTCGACATTGATCCTACCGCCCATCAAATCGACCAACTGCCAACTGATTGCCAGTCCCAGTCCAGTACCACCATACTTTCGAGTCGTAGAGGCGTCGGCTTGTGTGAACGACTGGAACAACTTGGCCTGAGTTGCTGAATCCATACCAATTCCAGTGTCTTTGACTGAGATTCGCATGGTGTCGCCACGACGCGTCGCAGTCAAATTAACTTCGCCGGTTTCCGTGAACTTGATCGCATTGTTTAATAAGTTGACGATAACCTGTCGCAACCGTTCTGGGTCACCGACCATAAGATAAGGCAACTGATCAGAAACCGAGCAATTCATGTCCAAGTGCTTCACGTGGGCATGATATGCAAATTGCTCAGCAGTTTGTTCAATCAAATCTCGCACATCGTAGTTGATCGCCTCCAGCTCCATGTGTCCAGATTCGATCTTGGAAAAGTCCAGGATGTCGTTAATCAAAGAAAGTAGCGATCCCGCACTTGTCTTGGCGATCGATACAAAGTTCTGTTCTTTGGGTTTTAAAATGGAGGCGTCCAACAGATCCAACATCCCGATCACACCATTGAGCGGCGTACGGATTTCGTGACTCATACTGGCCAGAAACTCTCCTTTGGCCTCGCTCTTGGCTTTCGCAATCTCGATTTCTGCCAGGGTCGCACGCTTTTGCTGAGAGATGTCATACACCGTTCCCAACCAACACACCAAATTTCCGTCTTGTTCACGAACCGGTACCAAGTTCTCCAGCACCCACGCTTGTTTGCCTTGAACGCTACGAATGTTCGATTCAATCTCTTTTACAACACGCCCGCTTTCGAACCCCTCTTTGATTGCGCTGGCAGCTTCTTCACAGGTGTGCCAAGGAACCAGACAATCATTTTCCTCTTGGGCCGCGACGATATCGCTCAACGATTGATACCCTAACAGCTCTAACAACGCAGGATTGGCCGAGCTGATTATTCCTTCGGGTGTTAACTGATAGATGCCAACCCCCACATTGTCCAATAGTGATTTCATGCGCAGACGTTCGTTCTCCAGCCAGACGTTTGACTGCTCTCGATCGGCAATCTCATCCCGGACACGGCTGATAACTTTATTGTATTGCGTTGCAATCTGCCCAACTTCGGTGTGAACATCTGCAGAGATATTCTGTGAAAAATCCCCTGTTTGACTGTGTTTGTTGATGTCAAAAAGTAAATCGGTGACTGCGTTGGAGGCACCATGCTCGACGACGTTTAGACCAATTTTTTCTTCTTCTTCCGTAACTCGCAAACGCATGAAAATTTTCAGGAAGTGCAAAGTACTAAACACGGCCAAGTAACTAAACGCAGCCGCCGCAAACGCGCCAAGTGATTGGATTCCGATCTGTGTTAGCCGATCACCGGAAGGTAATTCTGATTCCGGGGCGAATAATCCAAAGGCTAAAATGCCCCAGACACCAGCAACTCCGTGAACTTGAAAAGCACCCACTGCATCATCCAGCCCCAACTTTTTCAACAGAGAAGTGCTCAACAGGGCAAGGATCGAACCCAGTGCACCCGCCAAAGCTGCAAAATGAACGCTGAGAGCATGGCAAGAGGGAGTAACGGTAACCAGCCCGGCCAGGACTCCCGTAATCATCGGAAACACTTTTACTTTTTTGTGAACCAGAACGGAATAAAGCGAGGCGGTCAGTCCTCCAGCCATTGCGCCCAAATTTGTGTTCAATATGACAAGCGGAAGAGAATCAGTGATCGCGAGTCCACTGCCACCGTTGAACCCCCACCACCCAAACCAAAGTAGGAAACATCCGAGAATCGCAAGGGTCAAGCTGTATCCGCCAGTGAGCGAATTATTACCTAAGTTCCGTCGGCTTCCTATCACTTGGATCGCTGCCAGCGCCGCAAAACCACCGACAATATGGACCACAGCACCGCCAGCCCAATCGACGAATCCCAACTTAGCCAACCAACCTTGTTCGGTACCGGGTAACACTCCACCCCAAGCCCAATGGCCGAAAACAGGATAGACGATTCCAGATACCGCCAACACGATGAATAGATAAGTGACTAATCGAGCTCGCTCGGCAATCGCTCCACTGATAATGGTTGTCGCAGCACTACAAAAAACCAGTTGAAAGAGCAAAAAGGTAAGCAAGCCTGGGTCGCTGGTAAAATCCACACTAAACGGTGTACCGAACCAACCGCTGTTAGACGCGCCAAACATGATAGACCCGCCAACACCCACAAACAGCAACATGGCAAGCGAGCAATCCAGTACGTTTTTGATTGCGACGTTGATGCTGTTCTTTGACTGCACCAAACCGCTTTCCAACAAGCAAAATCCGGCTTGCATCAGAAACACGATTGCAGCGCAGCCGAGAACGAATCCAATTTCCAATTGTTCGGGAGCGAGAATTTCCATGGCATAACCGTTTGACAAATCCGTTATGTGCGTACATCCGTGCAAGGATGACTATCATTCATAACTTTTGCCGCCAGTTAGCCTTATCCAAAAGGAAAGGTCGCAAGTAGACAGGAAATCTGATTCTGTAATTCGTTTACATGTAACGACTGGCACCACCAGAAATTAGATTTTTTTTCTAAAGCCGAATAGTGGCTTTCAATTCACAGATGGAAACCGCAAGCTCAAGACGTTCCACTGAGCTTGTAATCGAAACGTTGCAAGACTGCTTGAAACCGCTGGTCAAGTTTCTGGATCGTTTCTGGCTTGAGTTTTTCTTTGTGGTCACCCGGTAGAATGTTTCGCTTGTGATTGTCACTTTCGTCCAGTTGGAATTCGTCTCGGTAGCGTTGTAGGAGCTTTTGTTTCAAACGTTTCTCATCGCTCAAGCCCAGCAGGTCGAGCACATTTTCAAGCCACTCAGGAAATCGAGTCACAAGCGTTTCATACTTTACAAAGCGGACATTCGTTCCCTCGGTAAGCTCTAAAGCAGGGAGGTATCGTTCCAACAGAGGCGTTTTTCCATGCGGTTCTTGCAAAACAAATTCGTCGATCGACATGTTTTGAATTTTTTCCCGCCGTTGCAGCGCTTCTTCAGACCAATTCTTGCTCGTATGCAACCAGCCCAACGAAAAATACTCTGAAACAAGGATGTCGCGCGGGTCTCGTATTTGCAACAAGTAGCGAACCTGATCCAGTTGAGAGAATTGATAAGAGTTGCAATTGAAGCTCCGAACGGGGCAAAGCACAAAACTGTGACCGATAGATTTCGGAACCGATGCGTCGTTTGCGGGCCTGTTGTGGATCGAATGGAATGGGCAATCAAGTCGCTCGCACAAATCACAAAAGAACTTGTAGAGAAACATGGATGCCGATTTGTGCAAAGCATGTACCACCAAGCCCGTCGAAGGTGGCATTGTAGCGCGACGACCTAAAAGGGTTCGCAAAGGCAAAATCTAAATCTCCAATCATGTGATGTTTGTTCGTAGTACCGGCTTTAGTCCAATACTGCTCAATCGACATTTCATTTCTCGCGGATTCTGGGTGCCATGTTTACGCGAAGCGTAAGCATGCTCAAGCTGCGCGTGAGCGTGGCACCCTCTGAAAAATACTCTCGATTGAGCAGTATGGGCTTTAGCCGGGAACATGCTGCCGGAAGCATGCTGGTTCCAACTTAAGGCGAGACAAGCACTGATTCTATAGTAGTGGGATTCGCCAGATTTCTACAGCTCACCCGAGCGGTTTCATTGATCAATTGAGATTCGACAAATGTAAGAGGAACGCTGTTGCTCGCCCC
>CAZDBA010000182.1:0-9063 GCA_964503615.1 uncultured Pirellulaceae bacterium | reverse complement strand
AAAAAGGTGGAAACAACGGATTTGCGAATTAGTAAAAGGCTAATTGCTTTCCTGTTGCTCAGGTTTCGAGAGATCTTTGAAGCTTGATACGACTTTTTCGATGAACTTCGGATCGGCCAACACAGCTTGGTAATCTACGACAACCTGATTGTCGGTAACTTCCTTGTTCACTTTTGCCAGATTGCTTTCTTCAAACAGCTCGGACATTTTCGCTGAATTGTTTTTCGCGATGTAGCGTGTCGTCGCGATGACTAATCGGCCAAGGGCTTCAGCCGATTGATTGTCTGTAGTTTGACAAATTACTTTCAAATCAATCTCTGGCGGTAGGTCGATAAACAGTCCGCCCCAGTCAGCTTGATCAGCAAACAACTCACCCGACGCCTCCTCAAAAGGTTGGGGTAGGCTAGGGAATAACTCGCGCACCGCTCGTCGTGTTTGAGTGCTGCCGGTGACCAGAACGCCTGCTGTATATCGATCTAACGTTGCCAAGCCGCTGCTAAGCTGACGAGCCGTTGAACGATCGCTGGCGAGGAATACGTCCAGTGCCTCCTGGGACGGGCCACCAATGATCTGGTTGCCTTGCACTTGAACCACTTGAGGCGGAATGGGCAGCATCGCAATAACCGACTTCAACGCGTCGGCAGCTTGGTCAACGTCCTTCTTCCCGTTTATCGAAGCCACCCAGATTGGATTGTAGGTTTCCAGGTCATGGACTCGCAACAGTACCGACACACGTTCCACGCCGCTATCAATCAACCCACCGATAACGCCTTGAGCCGCCCTGAGCTGGATCCTGATATCGGCTGCTTCTTCAGTGGAAACAATTCCTGTTTCGGAGGACCATTTGAGCACTTGTACCAAATCAACTTTTGCAAGATCCGCAGCAGCAACCGCAATGACGTCTTCCCGCATCAGTTCCTCTATCGAGGAGGCGTTTTGCGCCGAGGTATCATTGACGAGGTTCGTGCTGAGGACCATCGCAACAGTCACAATCGCGTATTTGATCAAGTTCGAAAATTTCATGGGGATGCTCGATAGAAGAATTTTTGTGTGTTGAAGAAACAAGTTTGTAAAACGATTTGCCGGTTGCGAAATCGCAATCACAAACGAAGCTCAAACCGTTTGCTGAAGTTAATTCCATCGCTGGGCGGTAAATCCAACGTCGCGATGCCATTTTTGAGTTTGTAACTGAAAGGTTTATTGGTGGCCGGATTGAGCGGAACGGGCACGACCGAAATTTCATCCAATGTCGTCGGCAACGCGCCAGTTTCAGCAACGTGCATGCGAATTGCTTCGATCACTCGCAGTGCATCGAGATCGCGCTCGATACGCATCTGAGCGCCATAAATGGACCCAGTTGCCGGAAACAACCGTCCCGCAATCATCCGCCCAGGCTGCAATAAGAGCCCCTTGAAACCGTAGGTCTCTTCTTCCTCACGCACTAATTCTTTGAAGGCGATCGAATGCGGTAGGTAAATCCAACGTTCCATGTTTTCCCTAGTCCGAGACAAGTCTCGTGCCATTGCAATCGTCACTACTTGAGCAACAGGCATCGCCTCCACTTTGTCTGGTTCGTCGCCATCTTCGAGTAGTTGTTGCTTGGCCTTTTGATAAGCCAGCAGTCCCATAAACATGGGAGCAAGCTTAAAACTCAGTTGATCCGGGGTTGGCTTCCCCTCAATCGTGGCGATTTTTTCAACGAGTTCAGAGCCCGAGCTACCTGTAGTGGAGGCAATCAAACAGATATATCCCGATTTCATGATGTTTTCAGCACGCAGTTTCCATGCTTCAACATTTGAATCAGCTTCTTCGGCGGCAAAGATCTCTGGAAACATATCGTCGACAAAATTCAATTCTAAACGCATCGAATCGCGAATACTTACAATCGGGCGCGGGAGTTCTGTGAGTGCCCAGTACATATTGGGCGATTCTGGCGTTCCAATAAAATCGACCAATGTACCGTTGGTGATTCCAACTTCGGCAATCGCGACCAGAGAGCCTACAAGAAATTTGATCTTGCCGACGTTCTGGGCCAATTGGTAATTCATTCGCATCAACTCGACGGCACGATCAAACCGTTTTTCCGCGATCGCGACGCGCGTCTGAAAAGCTAAAGTACGTGAGATCGACCGTGTTTCCTGAACGCTGGGAAGAAGAAAGTCAATGTATGCCACTCCTTTGAGGTCTTCTTCGCCTAGCCCCCAATCGCAGTAACGACATAGGGTGGCTTGTTGGATATGTTTTTCAATATAGCCATCGAACCATTTCGAAACTTCGGGTGCGGGCGTCTCCAATAGCTTTTCAATGGGTACGCCAGAATTCGATTGCCAGTCATAGAAAGCCTCGCCGTGCTCTTTGTACGCTTTGTCGTGAGGCCTTCTCAGCGAACTCTCACCGAAAGATCGCAGGTACAACGTTGCGGCGTTGGCCGCGATCGTCTCGTGCGGCATCACTGAAAAGCGGTACTTCAATACCGGCGAGGGCGCCGCCGCTGCCGTGATCTTCATTCGATAGATCTGTCCTCTTTTGTCCTCCATATCTTCCACCTCGACTTGGCCGGTGGCTTGCGAAACGAAAGAGGCGGCCAATACCCAAACTAGCCCGATGTTTTTCAGTGTGCGTTTCAACGGTAGCTTTAACCGATTCATAGCTGCTCCCAGAGTTCTTGGTTTCGGTGACTGTTGGTTCTTAAGGGTGTCGGTTGCGGTGAGGCTTGGACGGCTTCTATTTGTGGTCGCGGTAAAAATTCGAGTTCAATTCCATCGTGCCATCTACTCCGTATCGCCGTGATTGATGACGTTGAAGCTAAGGACTCGCTATGACCAAAGACAGTTTGCAGATGTTTCGCGATCAGATGATCGATCGGATGCCTGGCAGTCAGCCTTCGTTCAGAATTCTCAGTGGTGTTTGAGTCGGGGTCGTTGGCTTCGATGCGCTGCTGCGAATCCTCAGTTGTATTTGCCGACATTGGGCCCTTGGAAACGATGTCAGGAGAAGCTGTGTCAGGTGAGAGCCACAACGCCACTGCCAATACGGCTGCGACGGTTGCCAAGGTTCCGCTCAGCACCGGCCAGCCCCAAGATGTCCATTGTTTGGCTGTTGCGGAGTCAGATTTGATCTTCGCTAACGCTGCGGCATATCCAGACTGAAACATCAGCTCGTCACGATCCAGCATCGGTGGGCTGGTTTGATGCAGGTTCCTCAGGCGGTCTTCCAGTCTGGTTAGTTCTGGCGGAAGCTGAGCTTCGCCATTCGCAATATCGTTTAAAGGATCGGGTTCTGTGGGCATGGTTGCTCCAATTTCTTCTTCAGTTTCTTCAGCACTGCCACATAGCAGCGCTGGGCACTACTTGAGGATTGGTCGGTTAAATCCCCTATCTCTTTCCAAGTCAACTCACTCCAGATTCGCAACACAACCAATTCACGCTCACCTGCGGATAGTCCGTCGAGCACTGCTTCCAGCGATTCCTGTTCGTCTATCTGAAAGGATTGATGAGAATCGGGTTGTCGGTCTGCGGCTAACTTCTCAGCCGCCTGTTGTTCATACTTGCTTCGGCGGCGTTCACTTTTTGCGCGATTGATTGCCGTGTTTTTAACAACACGGTACAACCAAGCGACCAAGGAATCGGGCAATTCCGTTTGCCCAGCCAGCTTTACAAATGCTTCTTGAACACAGTCGTCCGGAAAAACCGTCCATTGCGCCGCATAGCGGTGCAGTGCTTCAGCGTGTTGCCGAAGCAGTTTCGCGATCAGTTGTGCATTGACGGGACCGGCCAACGGTTAGCTCCAGGGAACGGTTTTCAAACAGATGACATCTGTCACTTAATAGCTTCCCAAGAAAAATGGAAAAAAGCGATCATTTAATGCGGAGTCGGCAAGGGCTTGAGGTCTGCAACCTGGTAAAAGCCAATCGTCCGCAGTCTCGAGCCTAAGAAAAAAGCAATTACTAAAAGTCCACGAAAAGCTCGCCTTTCGTTTCCAAAAGGTTTGTTTCGCAAGCCTCTGTTCGGCTAGAATTGAAACTTACTGCCAATTAGAGGTCACACAAAGGAAGTGTGAACTGTGTTCCTTTTTCTATTCCAAAATGGAAATCTATTAATGAAGTCAAAAACGTTGTCTCGGTCGATCACTCGACTCACTGTTTGTTTGTTACTTTCGCTTCCGATCGCAGCGTTTTGTGCTTGTAGTAAGAAGACAAGTCAAGAACCGACTACTGAAGAGTGGTTGAGCCAGAAAGGCTGGTCTGAAGTTACGCCCGAAGAGGTCGCTGGTTTTGGTAAACAGCTTGAAACCGCACTCGCCAATAGTAACAAAGTTGCTTTCAATCAAATGTTTGACTTGAGCAATATCGCTGAACGTGGAGCAGCAGGTTTGCTCACTGGAAAAGACATGAGAGAATACAAAAAAGGTGTTTTAGAAACTGATGACCTTTTTCGTCAATTGACAGTAGAAGGGGCGAAATTTACTTTTCTTAGGTCCAAGGAATGCGAGATGGGGCATGGTGCTTTGTTTCGACTGCTACTTTCTACGGGTGAGTGCAACTACCACCATTGGTATTTGGTTAAAGATGGAAATGGAAAGATCCAGGTTGCTGATGTTTTTATTTTCATGACTGGCGAGAAACTATCTCAAACGTTTCGGCAATTGCTGCTGACGGTGTTGCCTGGTTCGATTCTGGAACGACTTAGTGGAAAGGAAAAATTGGTTGCAGCCAATGGAGAGAAACTGCAAGGGTTAACAACCGCTTTTCGCCAGCAGCGATTCCAGGATGTCTCTCGTATTTTTAACTCCTTGCCAGAAGAACTTCAAAACAAAAAAGCGGTTATGCTATTCGGAATTCAGGCAGCGGCAAATACCTCGGAAGTTGAGTACAAAGAGATGCTGGAGAGATATCTGAGTTTATATCCCGACGATCCTTCAGTTCCGTTGGTCAGCCTGGATCTTGATGTTATGAATGAAAACTATGACCGAGCCCTGAAATCGTTGGACACTCTCGATCGAGCCATCGGTGAAGATACTCACCTGCTGGATCTGCGTGCTGGGTTGTATGTCGCGCAAGAAGACTATGTTCGAGCCAGGGAAGTGTTAAAGCAAATTGAGGCTCTTGAGCCTGGTCGTGAGGACACTCATTGGGCTCTGCTCGGCCTCAATGTCACCGAAAAGAACTATCAAAGCGCTGTTGAAGATCTGCGCGTTCTAAATCAAGAGTTCGGCTATGTTGACTTTAATTTTTCGACTGAAGAGTTATACAGGGAGTTTGAAAAATCGGAAGAGTGTCAAGAATTCCTGAAATCAATACGATAGGTTTGGTCGCTTGTTGTAAGTATTGCGACCTTGCTTTGTAGTGTGACGTTACGCATCGTTGTGACGCGAAAGGCGACTACAACAAGGTTTGTTCGGCCAGAGGAAATGCTGGCGATGTTCCGTTTACCGAAGGAGAGTTTTCGTGAAGAATCATATCATTCTGGCAGTGGGGCTGACCGTTCTTGTTGCGGTTGGTTTCGTTTCAAATATGCCCAACGCGGTTGCAGTGGCAAAGCAACAACAGACGCAGCAGGAAGAAGCAGCCATCGGTGTTGAATTTGCTCGCCTTGTTTTTGCAAATGACCAGTACAATTGGATTGCAGGGGACAATATCGAATTGCAACCGGTACCTGTTCAACAGCTAATCAACCGACTAGGTGGAACGCCTCGAAATAGAAACTTGGGTACCCTGCTGGATACGATAGGCCAAGCGGGTTGGGAGTTGGCTTTCGAAACGCGAGATCCAGAGAGCGGAGATCGCGCCTGGGTCTTTCAACGATTCAACTAGCATTTTGAACCTGAATTGGACTTCGCTAGAATTCCGGTTCATCTTGGGATAAAAGGGATTTTGGTGAATCCCACTACGAACAACGCTTTCGGTTTTGATTGCGTCTGTTGGGCAATGACTGATCAGTTGGCATATCGGTTGGGCGCGAAGGACGGCTGCCGCGTGGAGTAGACACGAGGTTGCTGTTGAGTTGGCTGAGCAGGTAGCGATTGGCGAGTTGGGTTGCCGTTGCCGTAGAATTGACGCACTGGGACTTGTCGCGATTGCGGGTAGCTCTGCGGTTGAGGGTAGCTCGGTGATAGCGACTGACTGGGTTGGTGGTATTGCGATGGGTAGGATTGCTGCGCAGGATAGTTCGCCGGTTGTTGTGCATGCGATGCCTTGCGAACCTGCTCTGTTGTTTGATAAGGATTGGTAGCGTAGGCGGCCTGAGTCGATGACATGGGAGCACTGGAAGTTGAGTACCGGTTTTTTACGCGCTCTTGTTGAATGCCGACTTGAGTTGAAAAGTTGCCTTGAGGTTGTGCTGCTTTTGAGCGGTCGTAAACCAGTCCTGCGGTTTGAACGAATTGCTTGCGGACTTCTGGGGTCAGGTTTGTCAGACGATGAGCCATTGCCTGAACGCCCGGTCCATTCTTTACCGTTGTTTCGTTCAAACGCTGAATGAAGTTCACCGTTTCGACAAAGTTGTGGTCGGCAGTGGGACCGATCAGTGGTGAAAGCGTTTTAGCGATCAGATTCAAAGTAACGTTTTCCAGCTTCATGAAAATATCCAGCTGGCTAGTCGTGGCTGGCATCCCCTGTTCGTCCAAGTGATAATGCGTCTGAACGATGATTACACATTTGCCACGGAGTTTTTTAGGCAACATGTTACCTTGGTACTCGCCCTCGCCGTAAAAGATCTGCATGTTGTTTGTGCCGTAAATCAATTCGACATTACCGGTCGTTCCGGCACCGTCGTTGGTATCCAACGTGTAAGGGCCAATCCGGGTGGCGGTCATTTCAGTCACACCCATTAACTCCCAGATGTTGATTATCACTTCTGGATGGCGAAGCAAGTGCAAGTAGTAGTCATGGTCCACAGAGATCGTGGCATGGGGCAAGCGTCGAAACATGCTTGGCTTTGTAACAATGTTTCGGATCTTTTTAATTGCTTCCTGATTGAGCTGGTCGTAAGGAACGGCTTTTTGAGCTTGCTCTCTGACCTTTCGCGAAGTGGTGCCCGAATTGGCTTCTTGCGCATAGCATGAGCCGGCCGCAAAACATAACCATAGGGTCATGCAAGCTACAGCGCTGGCCAAAATCAGGTGGCAATTCAACTTGGGTCGATTCATTGGGCTTCCATTAGCCAAACCTGTCTCGAAATGTTTCAGGTTTAGCGGTCGCGCCGGGATTGCGCGGGTATCGGTTCCTTTTACTTCGGCGTCTGGTCCGATCAGCCCACAACGAAATTGCTTAGAACAAGAACGGAGGTGTCCCGCATTATCTGCCTTACCACAATGAAGGTCTTTGATAGCAGAATGCTGCGAGTAAAGGGGGCGTGCCTAGTGCTCGTTTTGGGCAATCGCTGTTCTGGCTTGGATGATTTTTACTTGGAGTCAATGTGGTTAGCATTTGCTGCCTTGTTTGCTACCACAATTCGGTGTGCGCCGAATTAGATGCTTGGGTTTACGATTTTACGGAGCCTTCAATCGTGTTTGGGTCTGAATCATCAGGTTCCTCTGCGGCCAAGCCCTCTCTTAGAATCTTTTCACCGGAATCCACGGCAGCACGCCCAAAGATCTGCCCAGCAGCCCAAAGGCCTAGCCCCGAAGCAGCACCGGCTGGCCCGCCAACGACAAAACCGATCCCCATGGACGAAGCTGCTCCGGCTCGCTCTCCAAGCTCCTCCGATTCACGTTCCGTTTTGCCATTGTTCATGGCAAGTAGTTCTACTCCAGCTTGAATCAAATCCGCAATGATCAAAGGAGCGCCTGCCCCACGCCGCGCGATCGTGCCCTTGATCCCTTTTCGCAGTAACGAACGACTGGCAACCGCAGCGGACTGACGTAAAATCGTTTTTGTGGTCGAAATTTGCGTGCTGATCGCTCGACCACTTCGGCACCAGTTCACAAAATGTTCGCAGTTGTTATCGAACACGTCGTAACAGGTTTCGCCCAAACGTGACTTGGCCCGCTCGACCACTCTTTGGCCCGAAAAAGTCTTAACGCTTTTCAGCACTTTGACCGGCTTTCCGCCAGCAAATTCTTGCATCGAAACGATTTCGACTTTTGCGTTCTCAATGTCATGCAATCCACGACCGTAATGAACGACGGTGCCGTCCCCCAAGTCAATTCCATGATGAGTATAAACGCCAAAACAAACAGTAAGATGATCGCCAGCTGACATTAGAAATAGCTTTCCGTTAAACAAAAGTCATTTTATACATCGGCACCCTCAGAGGCAAAAAACCGCCAATCACACGACAAAATGAGATGCTGGCACCTGATTTGTGGTTCAATTGAAGGATGTTCATGTTGCACCTAGCGAGGAAACAGCTTGCCTTCGTCCTTGCTAACGCTGCGGGTTACCATTTCAGATACTGCGCGTCGAAAGTGAACGCTCAACGCCGGTCATGGATTGGCGGAATTCGTTTCAGCAGAACTGCTTGCGACCGAAAAAATTTCAAAGTTTGCTGAATTTGTCGTAGCGGAAAAGTCGACCTAATCAGAAAGAGGTGTTGCTCTCCAATCTATTCTGATAGCCCTTTTAAAATTGCAATTCTGGTCTTCGCAATGACAACAAAAACCAAAACAATTGACGAAGTTCGTAAGTTGGTACGCGAACGTGTCACTCAGCTTTCTCGAAAAGCGATCCCAGTTGGCGAGACCTATTTGTTTCGCGGTCAGAGGCTGCGAGGTATTCGCTTTGCGCAAGGGGTTTTTACTGCTCAATGGGAGTTGGATGAAACAGAAGTTCGCGTCATGCGAGACGACCAACAGATCCTGGTGATCGACGTCTCGGTTGCGACCGTGCCTGCGAGACGGGCAGCGTAGAGTCCAATCGTGAATCGCCAAGCTGGTTGAATCCAGCGAAATGAGCGAGGGGAAAACAACAAAAAACGCGTCCCATACGGAACGCGTTTTGGTGTTATGTTTTTGCGACTTTCCGCCGATTTGCGACCCAACTTCGCCGCGATGCTCCCGTCAATTCTCAATACGGACGGCATCGCGACGATACGTTCCGCTATTGGCAAGAACAGCTCTGGGCAC
>CAZDBA010000181.1:7586-9346 GCA_964503615.1 uncultured Pirellulaceae bacterium | reverse complement strand
TGCTGCCTCTTGAAGAACTGAGATCGATGGTTGGACAGCCGTTTTCGCAATGTTTGTCGACATTAAGATTCTCAGCTTGTAACAGGGTTCCGTTAGACCGTTTCAAGTTAATCATTGCCAGGTTGTAAGTCAAAATCGAACTAACGTACTCACGTTCTTGTTCGGTGACTCGCTCTTGTGCTCGCAGCAACGATTCAAGGTTCAGTCCACCGGTTCCATTACCATCGACCATCTTCAACCAGCGTTGTTCAATCGTTTTAGCTTCGCTTTCCGCCGCATCCAATGCTCGGCTTTTGGCACCAATCTCAAGATACGACGTATTTAGCTCGCGAAGTGCAATGTCGACTTCGGTTTGCACCGCTTGCAATGCACGAGCGTACTCATCTTGTAGTTGTGCGTGCTCATTTTTACGACGGCAAAGACGGGCTCGAGCCGCTCGGTTACCAACTGGTAGTTCGTATTGGACACCAAGAGAATAACTTGGACGGCCGGTAGAAAACTGGTCGGTAAAGGCTCCACCAAAGTCGTTATTGCCTCGCAATCCGTTTGCAAATCCCTGAGTGACTAGATTAAGAACTGGTAAAAGTTCGTGTTGTGCAATCCCTAATCGGGTCGCACCAGCTCGCACCTGTTGAACAGCGGCACGAATCTCAGGTCGGTTTTGAATCGCTGTTTGAATCTCTTTTTGCAACTGAGTTGCATACGGGTTGATTGCCGGTGCTTCTGCCGGTATCAATTCGGCTTGGTCAGAATTTGCCAGCTCGGGAGCGTTGATAAGGCCACGCAAACGGGTCTCCGCGTTGGTGACAGCGGCGCGAGCTCGGATAAGATCGGAACGTCGATTTTCAAGTGCGCTCGCTGCCGTAATCAACTGGGTTCCTTGCGTGTCCACTTGCTGACGAGCTTCCAACGTTTGATAAATCTGCTGGGTCTTGAGGAACAGTCGCATTTGATGTGCCAACGTGGCACGCTCCAAATACAAAGCCCAATATCCTCGCGTGATTTCCAACAGCTCGTCCTGTAGCGTGGCAAGGAACTCTTCTTCAGCGACTTCGGTGTCCAACTGAGCCAGAAAAATCAAGCTGTCGTTGTAGGCTCGGCCGCGACCACGCAGAAGTGGATGCGTGTAGGAAACTGTGAACTGCCCCGTAGCCTGCTGATCCGGGAGCAGGAAAACAGAGTTATTGTCTTGCCATCCAAATTGTTGAGAGATATCGAGAATTCCACCATATCGTGTCAATCGACGCGCACCTGCAGTCGCTTGAAAAGTCTGATCATTTAATCGGTCGGCCGTTCCGCCAGCGGTCAACGTGTTTCCAATTGGCTGACTAGTATCGTTCCATGCCGAATCAAGGTACCGCGTCCAGTCGAAACGGGAGTCTGCCTCTTGAATAGCAGTCTCACGAATCAGTGGATCACGCTTGGCGATCTTGATATTGTTCGAGTGTTGTAAGGCAAGAAACAACAGAGTATGAATGTCGGTTTCCAACGGTTGTTCGTCTCTTTGTGACTTTGAGACGTGAGCATCCCACCAAGAAGGCACTAACTGTTGACCTTCCGAGGACGTTTGTTCATCCATCTGACGAAAAACCGAAGCAGCATCAAATTGCTTGAATTCTGGTTGCTGGGCAAAGGCAGCCTGCCCAAAAACACAAACTATGGCTAACGACAAAAGCAATTTTGAATGCAAGTCTAGCGCAAAGGCTTTCAAGGGAGCCATCATTCATCCTGAATAGGAGTTTAGGAAAGTAGAAAAGTAG
>CAZDBA010000181.1:0-7486 GCA_964503615.1 uncultured Pirellulaceae bacterium | reverse complement strand
AGTAGGAAAGATCGCGACGAACGTCGCACAGGTTACAATTCGACAATGCGCTCCAAGCGTCTCTACTCGTTTCACCAATTCGTAATTGATTCAAAAATCATTCACGGCACAATTGGTACAGACTGATCCGATTGGGAATACCGTTAAACTCAAAAGAGGGTTTTGATAGTAGAAAGCGGTCGTTTTGGCGTCATATGCCTTCATTTGAGGGCTTTGAACCTCAAGTCTTGTGAAGGAAGCCGGATACTTGCAAACGCGTAGTTCTTACAAGATCGTCGACTGGAAGACTTGCAAGAAACACAGCCAGCCTTTGAGCCTTGGCGCACTTGCTACAACGATGCCCTGACACTATTCACTAAATGCGGTACTACAAACGAGTTGCTGAAGCCGATGCAAAATCCTATTGCGCTTCGGGCTTGTATTTCCGGCGAACCCCACCACGAACAGGTAATGAGCTTGGGTTTTGAAACTGCCTTAGCGTCCTACGCCTAAGTAGAAGCTGAACA
The DNA here is from genome assembly GCA_964503615.1 of uncultured Pirellulaceae bacterium. Taxonomy (GTDB): domain Bacteria; phylum Planctomycetota; class Planctomycetia; order Pirellulales; family Pirellulaceae; genus CAZDBA01. The sequence continues at coordinate 6,980 of CAZDBA010000181.1, read as the reverse complement.
CTTCGGTTTCATCGGTATCAGCATGAGCGACGGGGAATGCAAAGTCGAATGCGAGTGGAGCTCCAAGGCCAGCAGCGGGCAAATTAATGCGAAATCCGAAACCAGGTGCAACTCGAAAGGTGTCACTGCTTAATGAGATATTTTCCTCGACGGTTCCAAAGTCGCAAAACAATACGCCTCGTACCATATCATCGGCAGTCAAAGGGAACATATATTCGACCGTGTTGAGCCATTGAAACTCGCCACCGACAATGACGCCGCCTTCAACCGGACTTGCTCCGCGAAAATCGAATCCACGCAAAGTCGAAAATCCACCCGCAAAATAGTTTTCGAACACGGGTGTATTGCTGCCGCTAAAACCAAGCTTGGTTCCAAGGCTCAATGTTTGACGCCCTGAGCCATCCGGACGCTCAAACAGTTTGTAATAACGTCGATGGTCTACATCCAATCGAGGAAAATCAACTTCTCCAAAACCTTGTGAATAAGTCAGCGAAGTATAACGTCCTTCGGTAGGCATAAATGGATGGTCGCGGGTATCACTTACTAGACTTACGTGTCCCAAAAACAGATCCGTATCGCCCAAATCGTCATTTAGCTGTGGTGAAGTATCGAGACGAGGATTGTGGATATCAACATTCTCAGCTCGCAACCCGACACTGAGAGTCAAGTCATGAGACAGTTGGTAACCTAAAGCAAATCGTCCACCAACTCTCTGCTCGTCCCAGTCAAAAAACTGACGCTCGAAAAGATAGGCGCTGAGACTCAAGCTCCAACGAGTGTCAAACAAATAGGGCTCGGTCAAGCTCACGAGATAACGTTGCACATCGCTACCAGGCACCAACTCCAAGCGAAATTGCTGGCCACCCCCACGAAAAGCGGTGCCATCTACAATCTCACGAAAATTTCTTGGAAAATTTCGGATATCAAAGTTCTTTTCGTCAATGGTAAACTGCCCCACGACACCATTATCAGAATTGAATGCACCTCCAATATTGACCCGTCCAGTTTGGGCTTCACTCAAAATGACATCAATGTCTGCAAAGTTCTGAGGAAACGAGGCAACCCCGGAAGGAGCAAAGTTAGGAGCTACTAGCGGGTTGAGTTCGTTTGGAGATCCAACCTGCGGTGAATTTTGAAACTGGCCCAAACCTGAACGGTTGTAGATCGAGCCCGTGTTGCCGATCTCGGGAAACTGGGCGGCAGCCGGACGAACTCCACCCGCTTGACCTGTTGTCGGGATTTGCTGCGCAGTAGAACCGACCTGATTTGCCCCACTATTATCATAACTTTGTGCTCGAATGACCTCTTGCGATCCTTGGCCCTCCTCCTGCTGAACCGTTTTCGCATAAGCGACATAGGTATCGTAACTGGCTGGTGAAAGCGCGGGCTGTGCAATCGAAGTCGCTAAGGTTGAGTGTGAAGAAGCGCATCCTGACAGTGCTACCGCAATCAAAGTGCAGCAGGAAGCGATTGTCAGGTAAAGCTGTCGATTCAGGAGCATCGAGTCTTTCTTTGCTTACTAAATTACGTTGTTGTGGGAAACTGATTCGTTAGGATTACGATATTTTTTGTGTTCATCAAAACCGCGATCCGGAGCCGGAGCCACGGGAACTGCTTCCGCCCGAAGACGGTCTTGGTGCTGACCTGCGGCTGCCGGAACCCGCGCCCGAAGATCGTTGAAGATCACGAACCTCATCAGGCACAACGGCAATCCTCGGTGCGGCTCCGTCACCTTGCCCGGTTGAGAACACCTCCGAACGCCCGAGTTTTCTTTCACTGCTGCGGATCTCTCTCAGGTCAATAATGTCACCTGGCTGAAGCGATATGCGGTTTAATGCGACTTCGCGTCGTGTGGTACCACTGCTGCCTTCGATATGAACGTTAATATTGCGAACACGATATTGCTCGCCTTCTTTGATTTTGTAAACCAAGTCCAACATCCCCGGCTCTTCTAAAAAACGGGTTTGCACTTCCACGTTTGAAAAAACGTATCCATTAGCCCCATACAGATCACGAAGCGCCACAAGGTCTTGATTCATCTTTCCCGAATTAAACTCTGGCATCACCAACGAGCCGTCTGCGGTTTGCGATTCGCCTAAGACACCTGGAATGTTTACGCCCCCAAGTGTTCTCTGCACCGCATTTGACGGTCTTAATTCGACCATTTGCGACAACTGGTCATGATTAAAAACAGAATTACCCACAAATGAGACGTTTCGGATTTTGTATCGTGGCCCTTCATCAATCACAAAACGAAGCGTAACGAAACGCCCACTCTCGTCCGGAACAATTTCGCGACCGATCCTTGCGTTAAAAAAGCCAAGTTGGCGATAGTAGTTGGTTAACCGCAATACGTCTTGCTCGATCTCTTGGCGTTTAACCAACCCGCGATACACTCGTAAAATTGTTGGCTTCGACTCAATCAGGCTGGTCAGACGTGCATCAGTAGCAATGGTGTTCCCATCAAACTCCACTTTTTTGATCCGCTGTTGCTCGTCTTCGTGAATCAGAAACACGGCGGCGTTATCGGCCAACTGGTTGCCTTGAAGAATTTCGACTTGCGTGTTGGGAAAACCCTTATCCTGATAAAACTCCTCGATACGGTGTTTCACCATCTTGATCTCGTGGAGGTCCAAGGGCTGTCCGTCACTAAGATTTGTTTCTTTGTATAGAGCTCTGTCCGTGATCGCTCGATTGCCAATGAATTCTACCGATTGCAATAATTGGCGTTCCACGATTTCAACACTGATGATGACGCCTTCGGCAGTCTGATTGACATACGGGCCGATGACTCGCTGAACCTCTTTCATCTTCCACAGTTCGTTCACGTCTTGCTGTAACAAGTCCCGGTCAAAATATCGCCCCGGGCGAGTTCGAATATTTCGCAGCAAATGGTGAGTAGGAACAGAAGTATTGCCGCGAATTTGAAAGTCCAAAACGACGTTCGTTGTATCGACCGCCTGATCCTCAGGTTGCCGTTGGACCGTTTGTCGAAAGTCAATTTCACCCGGAAGGTCAGGACTTTGGAATCGTATTCCGTTGGGCTGTGAGCCGGAAAAAGGCATTTGATCGAACACTTGGTCCTGTTGTGAAACGGGAGGTTGCCGAAAAAGCCCACATCCAGTTACCAACGCCACCAACAATACGGTCAGCAGGACAGATTGAAGTCTCATGTTTTTTATTGATTTAATCAAAACCTACTGCACTTCCTACCCAAAAATTTATTGAGCCAAACTTTTGATTGACAGGTAATTACAGAAAGAAACTCGCATACTCAAGGTGAATTCGCAGCGAACTCCAACGACAAGTCGCCAGCTAGCACCCAAGGGCAGGTTTTCCTCCCAAACAACCTTAAGCTTGCAGGTCGGTACGTTGGAACGTGCAAGCGAGTTCAACAAATCGTTGCAAAAGTCCGATATACTTAAAGTAAGGAATTGTGACAGAATAACGGTCGGCGAATACGTTCTTCAGCCAACTACTCCCAATATCACTTAAGAAGCACTCCTTTTGCATTTTGGCAGCTGACTTTCCACAAAGACCAAATCACATGTCCAACCTTCCCCTTCCCCCAGAAATCGTTTGCCAAGTCATTGACACCGCAGATGACGCGTTAATTATTGTTGACAGCCAACTGGCGATTCGATTCTGGAACCAATCGGCTGGGCGTTTGTATGGCACCCCAGCCGAAGAAGCGATCGGGCAAACCGTATTTAATTTCATTTCACCGACGGGACTCAGAGCCAGTGCTGTCTCAGAATTTCAGACGGTTGACGAGCTTTGCGGACCGGAAACTTCCAAATGCCTTTTGGAACGCGGCCCTGGCCAGGATTCAATTTGGACTGAACGTTCAACGACCAGATTGCGAATCGATGGGAACTGGTGGACTTTGTTTGTCATCCGCAACGTCGATGTACGGAAAAGGCGGGAACAAAAATTACAACTGGAGGCAAGTACTGACTCACTCAGCCAACTTGCCAACCGCCGCGGTTTTCAAACGACACTGGAATCCAGTCTCAGCAAACCTCTGATCCTCGCAATCATAGACATTGACCAATTTAAATCGATCAACGACGAATTTGGACATCTCGCGGGTGATGAGGCAATCAAGTTCGTTGCCGGGAAGCTCAAGGAGGCATTTCCCGAAGCGATCTCCATCGGAAGAATGGGGGGCGACGAGTTTGGACTGGTTCTCGAAGCGATGAAAAAAGAAGAGGCGGACCAGATCTTCAGCGACTTCGTCAACGAAATTGCAAAAAGCGAATCGGACAGTTCTCTGCCCGACATCACGGTAAGTATCGGAGTTGCAATCTCGGCTCCCAACTCAACAGCGAGAGACCTTTTAAGCCAAGCAGATCGTTGTCTGTACGAATCGAAATCAGCAGGAAGAAACCGCGCGACATCTAAGACAATTTAGCGTGCAAGGTTTTGAAATGCCTTTAAAGTACTAGCGACTCACATCGCAGAAATTGCAAAAATCTCGCCTTCTTCAAATTCACGAAGTTCAACATCCCCTAATACTCGCCACTCTTTTTCACGCGTCCAATCCAGCACGTTGCCAGTTTTTGTTGTGGTATTCGCAACTTGAAAAAACGGGCGATCTTCCGCATCCAGCTCCTCCCAAGTTGACTGATCCCCATAAATCACGGGACGAGCCCCGCGCTTTTTTAAGGCAGACAGGCGAATTGCGATTCCAACTGGCTGAAAATCCCAACGATTCAAATGCGGTCGAAATGTTGTCAGGCTCTTGATCTCTTCCAACGTCGCAGAAGTAAAACAAACGACTTTACGGTGATGCCGAGTCAATTGATTGTTTGCCAGAATGCGACCGGTGGCCAGAATCCGAGTCAACGTAGCATACAGCGAGTGATCCTTGCGTTTGTGTTGAAAGATCAAATCGTCCAAGTACTCCGCTTCGGCCTGATCCGGCCAGGCTTTTTGTCTTGCTCGCGTGCAGTGGATCAGAAACTCACCATCAGGCAGTTCGCTTACCGTCGGCACCCTGAACTCGGGCTGAGGCAAATCGTTTTCAACTCCATCTCCGTCCGCCTCTTGGTTATGGTCAAACAGCATCCAACGATGACACCCGCTTTCGTACAAACGCTCTAATACAACCGGTTGAGTTTCTGATTTTGAGTCCAACAGAAATACATTGGGGTTTTCAAATCGCTTGCAACGTTCAGTAATCGCCTTGTCAACATTTCCATTCTTTCGAACGCTCAGAACCCGAACTTCGTCGGCGATCCGAACAAGAATTGCATCGAGTGCTTTTTTTGAATCCGACTTTTCATTCGCTTTTGCGCCCAGATGAAAAACGAAGCCCTGTAAGCAATCGGAATTATCTGCTAACGCCCCGTCTGAATCTACCGATTTCAAAAACCAACTCGTGTCGACCTTCTGCGGGCCTCTGCAAACAGAGACTAATTGAATTCCAAACAACTCGGCTGCTCGACGAACAAAGCGATCGGCGGCCGTTCCATTGCTCGTCAACAGGTGGACGCAACTCTCATCCAACCTACAAACCAATGTCCGCAAAGCATCAAACCAATCGGAATGATCCTTGTCTTTTTGCATACGGGAACTGGCTACGAATATAGAACGCGAGTCTGCATATCGTTTGGGAAGTCCGTAAGGAAACCAAAAAACGAAAAGACCTTCCTCGTTGTCGGGCATATCGGGCGGAGACTCAGAACCAGACAGCGAGCCAACGGAAAGCCAAGGTAAACGATCCGATCTCGAAAAACGCTCTCCCAACCTTAAAGCCAAATCGGTATGCGGAAAAAGATTATCGCCTCCAGCCACAGAGAGGGCCGAGTCGGCAAGACGTAAACCCAGAACCTGCCCCATTTGTTGCAAGCCGCACTTGGTAAGGGTATTTGTCATATAAATATTGTTGGAATCAAATTTAGTTTGGGTAGTGTCATAGTGAAAACGTAAGATGGAAATTAGAATAAAATTCCGTTCGATATCGACTTATTGTAAACTTAGTGGAAGACGACTTGGATTATCCTCTGCTTGGCAGTTATTGTCATCAGGAACAGGCCGCGCTGTTTGCTGGATCCCACCATGACAAAGCAATGAACCTTGCCAACAGCGAAACGGTTCTGGGTGACTTTGACCGACCAACCCCTCTCTCACCATGGGCTGGAAAGTAAAATGTTCCGAGACGGTGATCGTTTATAGGGCCCGCACCGATGGATGGACTTGATGGAAAACCGCAGGACTTCGAAGTCAAATACGTTTTTGGTGTTCACCCGCTACAGCAATACATGGTTGAATTGCCCCAGAAGCTCCGCAAAAAACGGTGCAATCGGGCGAGTTCAAGTGCTTCGAGAAACTTGGGATGCGGAGACCAAACAATGGTATTATTTGAATCCACCGGACGTCGACGATTTGGAGCATTGTTTCCAGTGGATAATTTCCTTTGTAGCATTTACATTGAACCGATCAAATCAGGTCCCTACCTTAAGAAATGACAGACCATTCTATGCGTCAACTACTACCCTCAATCACCCTGATTGGCTTGCTTTGCTTGGCCTTAGGATGCTCTGATTCTGACAACTCTGTAGAGAGCGAATCTAAAAAGGGTGAAAAAGCAGAGCAAAATATTTCCTCTGAGGGCGATAGTTCAACGCCGAATTCCCGCGCTGAAAATACTGCTCAACAAACGCCACAGAACGGCCCGCCCGGTATGGTCTATATACCTGCGGGCGAATACGAAATGGGGGGAGACGCGAAAGAAGAGGGCGGCACATCGCACTCACACCAGAATTCTTACCCGATTCACAAGGTTGCTTTGGACGCGTTTTGGATGGATGAAACAGAAGTCACCAACCGTCAGTACAACGAATTTGTCAAAGCCACTGGCTACGTGACCTTTGCCGAAAAGCCGTTGCCGGCGGAGACGATTGCGCAACTCAAGCGGGATGCGGATCGCAATTTGGCACATTTGAAAACCGCCTTGAAAACATGTCGGCCCGATG
>CAZDBA010000180.1:0-9456 GCA_964503615.1 uncultured Pirellulaceae bacterium | reverse complement strand
GTTAGTGAGGAAGTAGCTTGAGTTCCTTACTACGTTTGCTACGCCACAGGTTGCCATTTCTAACGCTTGAACATTTGCCGTTTGGCAAACTCTATCGATTGAGTAAACGCACTGGGTTGTACTGCTTTTGCAGCTCGAATCAATTTATCGGGTATTTCCGATCCTGATTGGTTTATTTCCAAGTTCCACCGATGCCGAAACTACGAATGACAGCAGGTTGGAAACTGATGAAAAGACTGCAAGCAATTGAAATTCGCCAAATATTTCTCGCATCTATCCTTTTGGGTTCGTTGCTGATTGCAGGATGCGCACAATTCAAGGCTGCTGCAAAGAAAGATCCGTACGAGGGAGCTACTTTCCTACCTGAGTACACGCAAATCGGTTGGCTCTGGACCGATGGTGACAAGGAACCAATCCCGTACGTACCGCGCGAAGGAGATATTCTTTTCACTTCGACGATCGCCCGCACGCAAACTTTCCTTTACCGAGTCATCGGGCATATCGGGCTGCCCCATCACATGATGATTGTGGTCAAAAACTCAGCAGGCCAACTTGGCATTTTCGAAGTGGGAGCCGGCACAGACAAAAAGGCCACGATTCGCCCTGTCCGCGGTCGACTAAAGCGACATAAGGAAATCTACAACGGATCGGTTGTTGACATCCGACAGATAAAGCGAGCTCTGACACCTGAAGAATCTCAACGCCTGACTTGTTTTGCAGAGTCGCAAGTTGGCAAGTCGTTTTCATCGTTTCGAGATATCAGCAAGCTCGGCCACCCCGATCGCCCGATCAAAACTAACGGAAGCGATACGGAAACATGGTTTTGTTCCCAGTTGGTGATCCATGCCTTGACTGATTGCGGATTGATTCGATGTTTAAAGAATGCGGGACAGCTGGTTCCCGAAGACGCTTACCACGACGATGAATATGACTTTAGCGGACTGTGGACTCGGCCCCACGATTGGACTTATGAACCAGAGCCGACAACCCTCCGGCCCTTGCGCGACCCTACTCGAATCGCAAACGATTCACCGAGGAAGCTCCGATGAACCTCAAGGGCCAATTACTACTGATCTTACTCGCGATAACTTTTGCGGGTTGTCAGCTTTCCAAAAAAAACTCGAGCAGCAACCAAAAAGTTCGTTCAGACTTCGACACGATTAGTATGGTCAGCGTTCCACTCCATTCCCCCGAAACTCAATCCTGTGAAAACGATGCATCCTGCACCGGCACATCGCTGATCTCTCTGCACGAAGCAACTTTCAAAACCATCGCAAACTTTCGGCATCCAACAGGATTGCACACCGCCAAGTTTTCTGGCGCTAATTTGAGTTCGCCGATCGTTCTAATGCCGCCCGCTTTAACTCGCAAAGAACAATTGCAGTTTTATCGGGATTTAAACCAAGCGGTGTTTGAAGCCCAAGTCACTTATTGGCGTTTGGCACTGGCTCAAGCAGGAAAGCGATCGCTTGACCGACAGCACACGTTGTTGGATCAGTTGGTCGAATTGGAATACGAAAAACTCAACTCCGATCGGGCTACGACGATCGAAATCAACGCGGCACAGATTCGAGCAAACCTCGCCAAAGAATCGACACTCCAACTCGAAATGACCAACGAGTACCCAACCGTTCTGTCTGCCAACGACGATTTTGTTATCGCAGCCGGCTTGCCTGGCGGGCGATTCGAACCCACCGATCAACCGGACGCCAGTTTTTCACTCCAATGCACCGCTTGTGACATCAACCAAATGCTTCGCTGCAATCCCGAAGTCTTACTTCAGCGGTATCAATACGTAGCGGCCACACAAGGAGCCAATTTTTCACTTGAATCAACCAACCTCTATTGCGAGCATCCCGACGTTCCTGTCACCTTGCAGGATATCGGAGTGCAAAGCGAAAAGAAAGCTGCAAACGAATATTCTCGGCTAAGGGAAAACATGCGAAAGGCTTCGCAAGCTCTCGAGCTGGTCACTCAGCGGCTAACTTTGCAACAGCAACAAGTTGACTGGATTCAAGAAGCGGTTAACCATGGCGAAAGCACAGCAGACAAACTCCTGTTGGCCGAACTGGAATTTGAGCGAACCGTTTACGCACGATCGTTGTTGATCGGGCGCATTCAAGTTTACAAAACGACCTATGCACATCAGATGGGAAAATTGCTTGCCAACAAGGGCATACGTTTTCCAGATTTCTGGTTGGCTAAGAATCCTGAGTTTTGCACCAACCTGTCATCGACCGCAACTTGTTCAGGCCTCGGGTGCCCGCAAACAGTCCAGTCCGTTATCGGTCACCCGGTAGAGTCGATCGGCATTGTTGAAGATATCCCTTCGATGGGAAACAACGATCAAAGTGCACCCCAGCTCATGATTGACTCGATCGAGAATACGGATCTGCTGCCCACGATCCAACCCATTGAGTGACTCGTCGAACACCAGCATACGTGGCGAATCCAAAATCGCGCGGGCAATTAGAAGTCTTTGAGCTTGTCCGCCGGAGAAATTACCTCCTCCTTGAGATACGGGAGTTTCCAATCCCAGTGGAAGTCCCTCAACCGTTTCCCGCAATTCAACTCTCTCTAACGCCTTCAGCACTTGATCGGTCGCCGCACGTCGGCCTATGCAAATATTGTCTCGAATCGTTCCATCGAACAATTTCGAAGTCTGCAAGACAAAGCCGATCTCTTTGCGAGCGCGTTGCATATTCAAATTGCGAATATCGAGGCCGTCCAACAGAATCTGGCCTGTATAATCCGCTTCCAATCCGAAAATCAGCCGAATGATGGTAGATTTTCCACTCCCGGAATCTCCGACCAATCCAAGGAACTCACCCGGCCTACACTCAAAGTTTACGTTTCGAACTCCATTGGCAGAATCTCGATTGTAAGAAAAGTACACATCTTGAAAACGAACGGCACCGGACAAACGTCCCACATCAGTTTGCTTGCGAGAGTCGATCGGAACCGCGTTCAAAAACGGGCGGACCAATCTCAGTTGTTCACGAGCTCCAACTAGCTCGGCGGCCAAATTGGCGATCCCAGAAATTCCCGAAGTAAACGTTCGATACACGCCGATGAAGGCAACAAAGGTGCCCAAGCCAAGAACCGAGTTGGCTTGAGTCACTCCCGAAAACCCGATCATAAAAATGATCAGCATGCTAATAGCCGGCAGCAAGATCGCCAGTGAGCCCCGCACGTCTTCCAGAAATTGTATCTTTGCATCCTCGCGAATCGTCACTTCGTTCAATTCATGACTTTGCTGGCTTGCACTCTTTTCTGCACCCGCCGATTGAATCTTGATAATACCGTTCAACTGACAAGTGACTTGCCCCGACAATTTTGCCCGATAAGTTTCCAGTCGCAACGTTCGACGACGGATACGAGCGATCAACACAGCAACCACGACCGCTTCGATAACAGCCAATGGAGCCGCATAAAGCATCAATTTGGGAGAAAGCCAGAGAGCAAACAATCCGCTAAACAATGCAATCATTCCCGCCATGCCGGCCTGAACGATATGTGTCCCGATCCCTTTGCTAATCGCAGCGAACATCATGCTTTGATGAACAAGCTCACCGCTGGATCGGTTGCGAAAAAACGAAAAGGGAAGGTGGATTACACGCCACCACAACGATTCCTGAGCCGACTGAGTCAATAACGATCGAGCAATCAGCAACGTTTGAGCTTGCAAAAACCCCAGCAAAGCTTCAGACACGTTCACGAACACTAACGCAGCGGTCACCGCAATCACCAAATCTGCATCGGCAACAGGCACGGCGATATCGATCAACTGCTTGAAAGCAAGCGGAGCTATAAAGCTCAAACCGATCGAAGCAACGATCGTCATCAACAACAATTTGCTGTGCTTGCGGATGCCGTGCAGAAGGTACTTAAACAGCTCCCCCAGTAAAATCGGTTGCTGCGAGAATTTGCCCTGAAACGATTCCGAGTTCTCGAAAGTTCGAACCACAGTCCAACCAAACGGCGCAAGCTGTTTGCGAGTGGCTGCGTCCAGCTTTTTGACTGAACCTTGGCGAAAGTCATGAACGATGTAACCACTGTTTGCATGGAGCAATGCGCAAAGTCTGGGCTGGTTGTTTTGATTCACCAAAACCAACATGTCACCATGGTTTGCGCGGTGCCAACCGGGACGCAAACGGACACGATGTATGGGAACGCCTGACTGAACCGAAACCTCTGACAACGCCGAAGCTAACTCAGATTCGGCAAGCCCACTGTATTCAATCTGAATATCGTTTCGTTGCTGCACCACTTCCAGCGCAGATTTCAAATCGTTTCGCAGATCGTCATCGAACGAAATCATCTCCCAATTTATAGGATGTGTGTTTTCGTTTTCAGAGCTGTTCCGGCTCGTCTCTGGAGCGACATTACTCATTCTCGTCTCCATCTTGATCGAGAATGTTCTGATACTCAGGAGAGCTCGATGCCAATTCTTGATGCGAACCTCTAGCGACTTCGTTACCAGCTTCCAGCAACATGATCGTGTCACACTCTTCAAGGATTGAAAGCCGATGACTGACCATCACGCATGTTGTGCCGCGGCGACGAATGGCGTCGATAACAGCTTGCTCCGTGGCTTGATCCAGCGCACTGGTTCCCTCGTCCAGAATCAGAATGGGTGGATTGGCCAGCAAGGTTCGAGCGATGTCGATTCGCTGCCGCTCGCCGCCGCTGACGTTCGTTCCATTGCCTACGATCGTTCCACCCAATCCACCAGGGAAGGATTGCACCAACTCCAGCAGGTTCAGTTCGTCGCAAACGGCTAGGATCTCTTCGTCGGACCTCGTCTCAATGCCAAAGCAAAAATTCTCTCGCAGTGTACCGGGAAACAGAACACTCTGTTGGTCTACATAGCCCACCAACTGGGCACGCTTCGCTGAGCCAATATCGGAAAAGTCATTTGAACCGATCCTGACTGAGCCCTGGGTTGCTGGATAAAGTCCCCCCAGGATTCGAGCCAACGTCGACTTGCCAGAACCGCTTTGCCCTGCCAACCCGAGCCACTGCCCTTTTCCAACATCCACCGAAACACGATCCAACAAACCTGTCCCGTCTGCTCGAAACCCAAAACAAATCTCGTTTGCGACAAGTTCTGTAACAGCATCAGGTTCGTTAGATCCTGAATCCAAATTTTCATTTTCAAGTTGTTCTTCTTCTGAAGAATCGGAATCGGGCTGCTGTTCAAACTCCAGCTCTGATTCGATGACATCGTCCAGTTTGGCGAGGTCCCCAAGAAGAGTTTGGAAAAAGCTAATTGCCTCAACCGCCTTTACAATCGGCATCATTAGGAACGGCGAGATCACTTGAAATGCGATCAAGGTTCCAAGCGTCGTTTGACCTTGAATAACCAACAAGCACCCCAGCCCGATAATCGCCGTGCTGGCCAGCAACGTCGAAAATTTGCTGAACGATCCAATCATTGTGTTCGAAGTTTCGATGTTCAATTCAGTTTGGACCGTCTCCCGCCAATGGTGATGCCATCGCTTATATGAGAATTCTTGCAGCGAGCCGCCCTGCACCATCTCGATCGAGTTCGCGGTTTCAATCGCCACACCTAGCATTCGCCCTTCGCTAATCGCCATCTGCTGAGACAATTCAGTCCGCTGTCGATTCGCCATCCGAACAATCAAAAGGTTAAGCGAGATAAGAATGATCGCGATCAAAGCCAACAAAGGGCAGAGCGCAAACAATACAATTGCGTAACAGACACTAGCGATCAAACCGGCCAAGGTATCCAACGCCAAATGAGAAATCGACTCGGCAACGCGATCGTTCAAGCGAACACGGCACGCGACTTCGGAGGAGAACCGTTTGGTGAAATAGAGGATCGGCTTTTCCATCAACCGCGTCAGGAAATTGCGGCTCATCGATTGCTTGAGTGAAACTCGTAGATTGCGAAGCGTGGTGGCTTTGATCCAAAAAAGGAAAGATTGAACCAGCGTCGCCACCAGCAAGATCCAAAGCAGCGGCCGCGCAGGATAATGGTCACCACGAACAATACAATCATCCACAAACACGCGGCAGCCGATTGCAAAAAACAAAGTAGGCACGGTCGCAATCAACGCGGCAATCAAGCAATATGCGATCACACCTGCGCGGTTTTCCAATCGAGAAAACAAGCTGGACAGCAATCGCGGCGGGCGACCACCAGGCTGAAAATGTTCTGTGCGAGAAAAAGTCAGCGCGACGCCGCTGTAACGAGCTTCAAACTGCCTCCAACTGATCCGCCGATGTCCGGCCGCCGGATCATTGATGTAAACGTGTCGTTTGTCGAACCCTTCCAGAATAACAAAGTGTGAATTTCGCCAGTGGATGACGGCAGGCAAAGTCAGTTGATCGATTTGCTGAGCCGTGGCACGGAATCCTTTGCCATCCAAGCCATAGAAACGAGCCGCTCGAATGAGTGCGGCTGCGCGGCTCCCGTCTCGGTTGACTTCGCACTTTTCGCGAATAACCGGTGGCGGCACGTAACGGCCGTGGAATTGCAGTAGGCTGCCCATGCATGCAGCACCACATTCTGCAGAGTCGATCTGCCTTCTGTCAGGTGTCCGCTTCTGCATGAGCCTATCCCCCTGCCCCGTTGGGAAGCTCGGTCTCTGTTCCGAATACCGAGCGATTTAGAAACGGAAGCAAGTAGGAAATCGGCTTCCGTCGCTCCACAACGATTCGAACCGCAACGGTAGTACCGGCGGTAGGCGTAGGCGGAGTATTGTCGCCCGTCCAAGCCAAGCTACCATCCTCTTTTGTCAGAAGTTTGGCTTGGATTCCTAACAGGCCGCCGTGATTAAAAAACGGACGCAGGACTTCCTGGTTTCCAATCGTGTGAATCGCTTCTCCCGCTGACACAGGCAGCGAGTAAACGAGATCGACTTCGGCTTCGATACTACCAAAACGTTCTCGCTGGATCGTCGTAGGTGTGATAAAAGCGGCATCGGCCAGATTGACTTGCTTACCCAAAGCGAGTGGGAAAAATGATATGACGTGAAGCGGTTGTTCTTCTTCAGTCGTCGGCTTGTTCGCAATCGTGGCGATCACTTCCCCGCCCGAGACGGTTTGGCCAACTGCGATCGGTAATTCGATCACGATTCCTGAACGAGGCGCTCTCACAAAACGTAGCGAGTCATACTGCAAACGGAGGTTTTCAAGGATCTCTGTGCTGGCCTGAATTTCCGCCTCCCGTGAAACCAACTCGGCGGAAATTGTTCGTTGCAAACGAAACAATCCGGTTGCGATTTCTGAATCAGCCAACTTTAGCTCGGCAACCCGCCTTTTCAGATCGGCCAACGTCTGATCCGTTTTAAGTTTTTGAAGTTCCAGCCCATTGCGACGTTCTTCGAGAAGGGATAATCGGTTTGTAGCATCGAGTATTTCGTTGTCCAGAAAGGTGAGCTCTGACTGGGTTGCCAACTTCCGATCGACTGAGTCTTGCAAGCGGACTCGTTGCGATTTCAGCTGATTCAGGAACTCCTGCGAGCGGGTTGTGGCCTTTGTGATCTCCACTTCCTGAGTTGCAATGCTCGTCTGACTTACTCGCAAATTGCTTTCGATCAACTGCTGGATGGTGGCGATCGCATCCGTTTTGCTTGCCTGTCGTTTGGCGGCAAGTTCTTTTTCGTCGCTCAGCCGTTTCTCAGACGCCGATGCAGCTTCTTCATTCAATTTGGACTTGGACATGAGAGCCGTTTCGGCTTTCTCGATTTCCATTTTAAGATCAGGCAGATTCAGCTCGATCAAAACTTCACCCGCTTGAACTAGCTCCCCTCTGGCGACAAGGACCTGTTTTGCAATTCCTGAATAGTTAGCTTCGATGTTCGAGACACCAGTCGGGTATAGCAAAATCCCTTGCGACTGCACCGTAACCGGGATCTGTGCGGTAAAGGCCCAATAGATAGAAACGCTGGCCAGAACAGCCAACGCCACCAGTAACAACCAACCTCGCGCGCGGACTCCCGTCGTAGGATTGTCAAAACGATCTACAGGATACTCAGGTTCCGAATGGGTGCCTGGGTCGGGCATGCGAAATTCGTACAACTAAAAGTGGAATTGAGAAGTTTCCATATTACACTGGAAGATTCACAATCGTCGGTCTCCAAAACCAACGGTTCGAAGGGGTTTGGTTCTCTTCCCGACACAATAGGTAAAACCGTTACAACCGCGATTTGAAAAGCGAGTAGAAGTTGGATTCAAAAATCGTCTTTGAGAAAATTCAAACGATCGAAACGCTTGAGCAATACGCGCATTTGGCGGCTCGGGACGCAATCGCGAAATTGAAGGAACATTTCGAGACAGCGCTATTTATTGCACTGGGTGCCAAATCGGAGGAGGGGCCTGTTGGGCTGCTATTGGGTTGGATCGAATCAAGTAGAGCTAATGTAAATTCAGTTTTCGTAAGCAAAGCGCATCGTAGACAAGGCATCGCAACGCAATTGGTCGTGATGGCAGAACAGTTCAGTCGGGAGAACGGCGCCGTAAAGATTATGGCAAGCCTCTCTGCAAATTCGAATTCAGAACCGATCCGTGGCGTTTTCAAATGTAACGACTGGATGCCAGCGGTTCGACAACGATTTTTGACGGCGATGTGCGGCCCAGAGATGAAGCTTGCAGATGCTCCCTGGTTGAAGCGAAATTTGAATGACGATCGCCTGGAAGTCTTCCCCTGGCATGAGGTCACTGAGGGCGAACTGGCTAAACTGAAAGAAGTCGAGAAGAGTGATGACTGTTGGTTTCCCGAAATCCTCAGCCCTTTAGGCGACACCTCAAATTTACACAAACCCACCAGCCTCGGACTGCGATTTGAGGGAGAGTTGATCGGTTGGGTGGTCACCCAAAAAGCGATCGAAGGGCCGATCGTCTTTTCGACAATGTTCGCAAAAGCGATTTCTGAGTACCCGCTGGCGGGGCTAAAAATGTTTCAATTTTGCGCACACCGATTGATCGAAATCTCTAAAACGCAAGAACCGGTTCCAGTGAGTTGCGCGATCATAGACGGAAACAAGTTCTATGAATTTATGGAGCGGCGAGTGTTCGGCTACCTCGATACGACCGTAACTGAGTTAGACGTGATTTCAAAAGGGCTCGCCAATCAAAATTAGACGTCTCAACAACGAAACCTGCGGAAGGCCGCCTTTGCGTGCATCACTTCATTGTCCACTATTTGAGGACTCACACGACTTGCCTATTGGCGATCTAATCCTTTGGTTTTTGTAACAGCTTCAACCCAAGCGCGAGAATCAACACGGCAGGGAGAAATGAACCCACCATTTGGCTCACCCCAAGCCCTGATTCATCACCAACGGGAATCTCGGGTGAAATAAAGGTGTTTTTTATTCCTAAACCTGCCAACAGCACAGCCAGAACGCAACAGGCAATTCCGAAACCTTTTTTTGACGTCATTGAAAATACGGTGGTTAAATTTCAAACTGAATAATAGCAGCGATT
>CAZDBA010000179.1:0-9585 GCA_964503615.1 uncultured Pirellulaceae bacterium | reverse complement strand
CGATCGTTCGCGCTAGATAGATCTTGTAACGGTTTCAAAATCAGTTTTAAAACCGTCCAGAAAAATCAACCGACCGCTTAGATTGCGGTTCGATTAGAAGCCGGTTCTTGGTGCTTGATTGGAGATTATTCTGTGAAGACCAAACTTCTTCACCGTAGTGGAAAGCTTTCCCAATTTGGGATTGGAAACGAGCCTCGCCCACACTATCCGCCCGATGGTTCGCTATTTGCGATCTCGGAATCAGCCATAGAGCTGATGCCCGAAACCGTTGCCAGAGAGAATTACTGTTTTCCTCTCGGGGAAGAAGGCGGTCGCTTGCATATTGCGCACCACGCGTTTGACGACATTCACTTACAGGACAAACTGCGATTCATACTTAATCGGGACGTGGTTTTTCACGTCTGGCCACGTGACGAAATCATGAGAATGATCAATCGTTTTTATGGACAGCGCAAGGGAGAATCGGCCGATGGCATGCTGCAGGAATTTACGGATACCGCGATCGACTTTACCGAGACCGTGAATCTGAGCTCAAAAGCTTGCCTTGAAAGCAGCCCGCGTCTAAGTCAACTCAATCAACTTCGGGCATCTAGAAACGGGCCTGAAGCGTTGGGAGCAAACAACAACACAAGAACAAAGACGATTCATCACAATTCTTATTCGGGAGACGGAATGTTTTTTTACACGATCGAAGAAGGGCGTAAAGCATTGGCCTATCGTAGCGGCGGTCGCATAGAAGTCGTGGAAGGCCCGGCCCGAATGTGGAAAGGGTTCTCGCGATTCGAACTGATGCGGCACTACATCGCCCATCCGGGAGAATTCATGGTGATTCGATTTCGCGATGGAACCCAGCAGAACATCAAAGGGCCAACAGAAGTCTGGTTCGACCCGCGAATTCACGAAACGATTGCCGTTGAACAAGGCCTTACCTTGGCCGCCAAAGAAGCGGTTGTCGTCTACGGCGAGGATTCGCAGGGAACTACTCAACGTGAGATTCAGTATGGGCCTGGAGTCTTCATGCCCAAGCCAGGTCAATGGTTGCACGATTTTTCATGGCACGCCTCTCACGGAGGATCTCAAGGTGCTGAAAAAATTCCCAACGGATTAAGATTTCAAAAGCTCTGGTTGATGCCCGATCAAATGTACCACGACGTTCGAGATGTTCGAACGGCTGACGATGCAGTGTTGGTGATCCGGTTAATGATATTTTTCGAGTTGCTGGATATCGAAAAGATGCTCGACACAACGCACGACCCAATCGGCGACTTCATCAACGCGGCGACCAGCGACGTAGTCGAGTTCACGGGCAGGTTTACTTTCGAAGAATTCAAAAAGCAAACTGAACATCTGAACGAATTGTCGACTTACACTCAACTGCTTCATCGGGCCGAACAGAGCGGCTATCAGATTAACAATGTTGTCTATCGAGGTTACGGTGCGCCGGAATCACTGCAAAAGATGCACGACGAAGCGATAGCGGCGCGAACTAGTTTGCAGCTTGACAAAGACACTGAGAAACAGACTCAGGAACTGGAAGATTACCGCTTACGGTGTCAGGTCGAGCGTTCTGATCGCAGGAGACTGGAACAAACCACCGAGGTCGAACATGACCTGATGTTACAGGAAAAAAGAAAGAACGCAGAGCTGGAAGCGTTGCAGCTTCAACAGCAGGCAAAGTTGGAACTGCGGCGAAAAGAATCCGAGCTGCAACAGGAAATTTCACTTCGACGCGACCAATCCAAACGAACACATCTTGCCGAGTTGAAATCGATGGGCGTGGAATTAACTGAGTACTTAACTCAAGGGCGAGCCGACCAAGTGATCGAGCTTCGCGGTCAGGATTCCAGTCCTCACCTTCATCTAAAGCAGCCTGCCAGTGGAAACCCGAAGTGTTAGCGAGGAAACAGCTTGCCTTCATCCTTGCGGACACCGCGAGTTACCATTACAGACCGCTTTCTGGAAAATGCATAGCACAGCCGAGGAAATCAAGACCTTTTACAACTTGCAAGTCAACAAAAGAGGTGAAACTTACTCGACTGCGCTTCACATTTTCCAACGCGATTTTGCTCGCGATCGTGAGCTACTTTAGCAGCATTGTGCCAACTGGCAAGTCGCATGATCAACCGACACAATCGTTTAACTCTAGACTCTTGTAGCTCGACGACTAATTGTCGAGCTTGGCAGCAGCCGCTTCCAGCTCGGTAGGAAGGTCAAAAATGTCAGCAGGTATTTCGGCATCGAGTTGAATCTCTTTCATCACGATGATCTGTGTAAGCCCATCAAAAACGGAAACCGCCTTGTGGCTCATCTTGATCTCACCCACAGCTCGATAGCGGGAAAGCCTGGAAACGACTTGCTGTTGCTCAACCTCCTGTTGACCATTTTCCTGTGCCCTTGGGTTCTGGCTGCCGACCAGCAGTTTTGACTCTTTGGAAAAATAGGCTTTGATCGTTGGGATGTTTGGGGATTCGGCCACCAACTCATAACACGCTTCGCCATTGAACTCTTCTACACCCGTACACGTTACCGAATCAAAGATTTCCAGAACCTCCATGTAAAGATTGAGGTTCGATTGGACTTTGAATTGTGCCAATCTCTCACCGCTCAGCATCGTATAGGTGGGCTCTTCCAGTTGGCCGTCCTGACCAACGTTCGTTTGCTTGACCCAACCGTGCTTGCCATTGAACACCGAGACCGATTTGCCTTGCCCTTCGAAATTCATCTCCATGAACATCTTGTTGGGAGCCATTTGATAAATCTCAAGTGTTCCTCGCATGTTGGATTGGGGGATCGCGATGGTGCCGCGAGAAACGATAGTTTGGATTTGGCGATGGTTCTCGGCACCGCCCTTGGCTTGAATGTAGTCGTCCAAGACCTCCTTGGCGGCGGGCAGATCCTCCTGAAACGGCCAAGCGTCTGCTTGGCCAGGCAGCCATAAGAGAACACCGAGTAAAATGCAGATACCGATATCGATTCTCGAAACTGTGGGCATTGAGTTCATTTCGGGCTCCAAACCAATCATCTAATTTCACCAATCCGTATTCAGTTGTAACGATTTCGGGATCGGCGTGCCAAAATTTCCCTAAATTCGCTTGGGAACCGGCTCGCTTTCGACCGATCCAATGGAATAAAAGCTGTTCTGGTCCCGCTGGATTATTTTGACGTCTTTCACGTTAGGACTTGACAATTTGCCCCGATTTGAAGATATTTCGCGGTTCGCCATAGGAGAAAAAAATGAAAATTCACGTAGGTGATACCGTTAAAGTCATCGCTGGTCGCGACAATGGGGTCGTAGGCAAAGTGTTGTCACTTGATAAAAAGAAAAACCGCGTTGTTGTCGAAGGTGCCAACAAGGTCTATAAGCATGTGCGTCCTAGCCAGCGTAACCCACAAGGTGGTCGCTTGCAGAAAGAGATGCCCATGCACATTTCGAACATCATGGTTGTCTGCCCCAAGACAAACAAACCAACACGCATTGGTTACCGCTACGCAAAAGACGGCTCAAAAGAGCGGTTTGCAAAAGCCAGTGGCGTGACTCTGGATACACTCTCCAGCCCCAATGAAAAATACGTCAACTAAGGTTGAGCCAAGGCGCAGTTGAAATCGCCCTTATTTGATCCACAAAGGAGCCTCGATTTTCGAAGCTCCTTTTTTGTTTCTTGCTTTTGATTTCTAACGCTTGCTTTTGATTTCTAACGTTGTGCCTGTCGAGGACCTGGCGCCAGTGGAATCGTGCGGATGGTAACTTCGTCCAGCAAGACTTCGCCGACGCCTGTCAGTTCAAATTTGACACTGACCTTAGAGTTCCGGGTTGCTGCTCGATAAAGTGCGAACTCTTGCCAGCCTTCAGTACCATCAATTCGTTCAGCAAGATCCTCGCCGCCCAACGAGTCGGTGATCAGCAAGCCATTTCGTCCGTGAGTAATCGGCCGATCGATTCGAACCCATCCATGAATTCGAACCAAGTTGCCAGGTTTAACCGCAACCGGCCCAGTAGCAATCCAGAGCGGTGTTGTCTCGATCGTGTCCGAATCAGGTCGACCGGTTATCGACATCTTTAATCCGTACTCACCTGCGACTGCAGCGGCTTTGCTCAATTCGACTTTGGTTTGCAAACCTTGAGTTTGAACTTTGCGATTCTCCCAGCGATTGTTCAGCATGTGTTCCAGATTTTCAAAGTCACCAGCTGGCAATGAATTGGGTCGCCAATTCTCTGTTGTCAACTCACGCGAGATTTGCCAGTGCAGGGGCACCATGCTGACATGCATCAACAAGGGAGTCGGAACGTTGGACTTAAACTGTTGCAATGGCATATTCAACAACTCTCTGCGGGCTACGGCGAGCCGTTGTTGAGCCAAATTGACGAATCGTGATCCGGAATCGGGACTGGCCGAATTGATCAGCGATTCTGCCTTTCGTAGCGCATCACTTGCCTCTTGAAGTGCTCCACTTGCGATCGGTACTGAGATCTCCAGCTGATTGACTTGTTCATTAATCAACTGAGTAATGGCCAACCAGTGTTGAGCCAATTCCAGCTTTGACTGGACAAACGTTTGCCCCGGCTGTTGGTAGCTTTGATTCAATCGAGAGACAACTGTTGGATCCTGTGTCAGAACCACCGCAGCAGTGTAGTAACAGTTTTTCACGCTGATTTGCGAACCGGTATGGTCTCTTTGTTCTGAAAGAGGCAATAGTCCATGGTCGGTCAACTCGTAGGCTCGATCCGTTTTGGCAGCCCCCTCGTTGTCGAATACGATTTCTGTCGGAGCGGGATCACCGGCGTAATGTTGTTCTTGGCCCGTCAATCGCTGGATCAACATCAGTTGAGAGCGAGCAGTTCGAATCGGAGTCACTGAAACATTGTTTTGAGTTCGATTGCGATTTCGGATAAATACTCCGCCCGCTACCCAAGGCTCGATCTGTTCCAGATGGCGATTCAGCCAACGAAGCGTTGTGGCCCGCAAACGGGAACTGGGATCGGTGGCATCCAAACGGCTGCGCGACTGAAAGCGTATCCCCCGCGCTCCACTGGCGATCACCTCGTAAGCCATCATCTTGATTTGCTCCGGTTCGATCGGGGTCGGCCGTGACACGCCTACCATTGCCGAGACTTGCTCGGCGCTTCCGCGAGAAATTTCGGTCTGCACATCACCCCAGACTGGATGATTGTGTTTGCTCACGCGAGTAAAATTGGAAATCCAATCACTGTACTGACTGAGCGGAAAACTGGTTCCGTACGGTTTGAGCCCAACGCTCAAAATATCAACGACGTCAGATGCCTGTGACCAACCGCTAACCATATTGGCGACGATCGGTCGTCCCGTGCGAATATCGGACTCGCGGATCTCTCGAATCGTCTCTCGAATTGAGCTCAGTTCTCGCACACTTAAATTCTGCCCTACTGACCAGCTCAATACTCGATCGTATTCGGTTGTGATTTTGGTCAAGCCAACCGAGGGAGGAGGCGGGCAAACCAGCCACATATCGTTTTCTTTAGCGGCAACCAGCTGTTCCCGTGTGGCGGTTGCTTGCAATTCGATCGTGTTAAAGCCCAGCGAGCGAAGCAGTTCAAATGGCTCGCCATTGTATTGAATCACGCGGGCGAAAAACGGCTTTTTGTTTACTTCGATCACGGTCCCAGTTCGTCGCACATGTGAACTGGAAAGACCAACCGCCTGTTGGAACCCCACCTGCTGAATGGCGGGATCATAGATCGCTTTTTCGGAAGCCGTTTTCACATTGTCAGCAGACACCAGCCCACTCATATGAAACTCGTCGACAGAAACGTGGTTCCATCCAGCTCCGGTGTAGATGTTCAGTACGACTAAGTCGATGTAAGCATTCCGCGCATCGACGTGTGAACCATACTTCTTTCGTAACAACCAAACATGGCGGTCCAAAAGTTTCTTCATATCCAATTTGTCACCGCCGAAAGAGATTCGCTGCCACATGTCAGCTTCGGTCGTGAGGGGACCTTTGACCAAGGTTGTCATCGGCTTGGCAGGATCTTCTTCGTCGGGGGTTTCGGGCAGAACGACTCGAACCATCAATTGCACGCCCGGCCTGTTGGCTTTGACACGTATGCTGGGCGTCAATTCAGAGATTACAAACGACTTGGGAACGGGCAAAGATACCAACGTGCGGGTACCAAGGCTGGATCGGAATCGGAAATTCTCGTATCGCCCAGAGCCGTCTTCGTTTTTGAGTCGCTCTTGTGCCCAACTCTGCTTGGAGATCGTCACGTCTGACTCTCGCAACTCCCAAGTAGGTTCTTCTTCGTCGAACGTTTCACGGTGCTGTGCCGTCAACACCTTCGGCGCAAAGATACACACACAGATTGACAGGATTAAGATGTTGATTTTGGACAACATGTTTAGTTTCAGCAACAAAGGGTGATATCCAGATATCGCTTACTGGTTCTCACACAGAAAACACGCAAGATCCTCGGAAAGACTGCGATTTAACAAGGGCTTTTAGCAACCCTCACTGGCTAAAACCAGATCACTTTGTTGACAAGAAACCACATCGGACTTTTTCTTACTAACAGCGAAAAATTCAAATTTCCCTGCTAGCGTGGGGTTTGCGATAACTTTTGGCCCATCAAGTCCAGTTTGGCATTGGGAATGCATTTAGGGGTGTCAACGAAAACGAACGACACCTGAAAATGGCTAAACAGATGCAAAACAAACTGAGCACCAAATCAACTCCCCTTCCTGTCGACCTTACTGTTTTGATGGAGCAGATCGACCAGCTACCTGAAGAACATCGCAGCCAGATCAAGCCAACACTTGATCGAGTCGTTGAATACACGAAACGCCGTCGACGTATCCTGAACTTGATTCAGGAAGCACTCAGCCAGCTGCGTTTAGACATGAAATATTTGATGTTTGATGTCGAAGCAACTCGTCGTGAGCGTGATGCCTACAAATCAGCTCTCGAAGAAGAGTAAAAACCACACCATTTCCATCCCACAAGGCCCTCCTCTGCTTTCTAAATTTATCCCTTAGGTGGAGCAATAAAATTCATCTCCCTGCCAGGCCGCCCTTCTGGGCGGCCTTTTTTATATGTATTGTCGTAAATATCCCTACTTTTGCGTCGAACACTCTCTAACCAAAGTTGATTCAGCAATTATGATGAAATACCATATTTTATAGTCACTTTCTCCCCATTTGCGGGTTAAACCCCTCCGGTATGTTCTCATCCGAACGTCCTTCCTCGTACACGTAATCCTTTTCAACCTCGATTCATGAGCGACATCTCAGCCGAAAAACTTGCTGCTCGGATCCTTGAGTCGGGATTGATGAGTCAAAAAGAGATTACGACCCTCATTATGAATGTGGGGGGAGAGACGGCCCAACTCGAAGATTTCAAACGAGAACTGGTTTCTCTGGAAAAGCTCACCAATTTCCAAATCACTCGCTTGATCGAGGGTCAAAAACGTGGCTACTTCTATGGCGATTGGAAAGTGCTGTATCTGATTGGAGCAGGAACGTTTGCTCGAGTTTATCGTTGTGTGCACACCGAAACAGGCGAAGTCAAAGCGATCAAGGTGCTACGTAACCGGTACGCTGACGATCCGGAAAAAGTCGAAGACTTTATTCGCGAAGCTCGAACCGTAATGCCCCTGCGTCATCCCAACATCATTCCCATTCACGAAGTCGACACCTATCGCGGTCGCAGTTACATGGTGATGGACTTTATCGAAGGTCAAAACCTTCGGGACTATGTCAAAACCCACCGTCAACTGGATCTGAAGATCGCATTGCGAATCGCTCACGACTTGGCCAGTGGATTGGAACACGCAAAGGCGCGCGGAATCACTCACCGTGATATGAAACTTTCCAATGTACTTTTGGCAAGTAACGGCCAGGCGAAATTAGCTGACTTTGGATTGGCTGCGATCAATACCGGCGATGCCAACGAAGACACGACCTCACGAAGTGTTGACTATGCGGCTCTCGAAAAAATTACCAACGTAAAACGAAACGACGAGCGCAGTGACATCTATTTCCTGGGTTGCATGCTATATCACATGATCGCCGGCGAGTCTGCCATGTTGGAAACGCGGGAAAGAATCCAGCGCATGTCACCTGCCCGCTTCAAAGAGATTAAACCGTTGACCTCACACATCAGCGACCTACCCCATCGGGTTGTGATTTTGGTTAGCCGTTTGATGGAGCTGCGTCCAGACAAAAGGATCCAAACTCCCAAGCAAGCCGCCAACGAAATCAAGCGTGTCATGGACGCGATCGAGAAAGGTGATACCCAGGTTTACGACGAGAAACTGGCAAAGAAACACGCCGAAGAATATGCCAGTATGGTGAGCAAGCAGGAAGAGGGTAAAGGCCGGACGGTGATGCTGATCGAATCAGATATCAAAATGCAGGATCGGTTGCGGTCCAAGCTAAAAGAATTGGGCTACCGGGTTCTCATCATGAGCAATCCAGACACTGCGATTCGCCGCTTTCACAATCTGGATCCTGCCGAAGACCTGCCAGCCGATATCGTACTCGTATGCTGCAAGGGACTTGGCTCAAAGGGATTAATCGCGTTCAACACTTTGGCAGATGATGGATACCCCTCAGCTTTGCCTGCCATGTTGCTGTTGGCAGACGGCCAGGATAAATACGAGACCAAGGCCGTGCTCGGCGAACGACGAGTTTGTCTCTCCGCTCCGCTTAAGTTCAAACAAGTTCGTCAGATGATTTTGACAATGCTGACCGACACAGACGCCCAAGTCAGCTAAGCAATCCAGCAAGCGCCGTTGGACCAATTCAACACTTGTTGTTACAGTCTTTGGTTTGCCGACTCCTTATTGTGGCGCAACGTGACTGACACTCTTCCTTCGATTTACGACTATCCGAAATATTACGATCTGGTTTATGGCTCAGATTGGAAAGCGGAATATAATTTCCTCGGCAAGTGTATCGATCGGTACCCAGATGTCGATGTGCAGCACGTATTCGAGCCTGCTTGTGGGACGGGACGAATTCTCTATCGCTTTGGCAAGGCGGACTATGCGATCTCCGGATTGGACTTGAACGAAAAGTCGATCGACTTCTGTAATCGCAGATTCAAACGGCATGGTTTGCCCGAAACCGCATTTGTTGCAGACATGTGTGATTTTCAACTCCCAACGTCGTGCGATGCTGCGTTCAATATGGTTAACAGCTTTCGCCATCTGGGCACAGAAAAGCAAGCGGTCGCGCACTTCAATGCGATGCGAGACGCGATGAGCGTTGGCGGCATCTACGTTTTGGGTTTGCACCTTTCGCCACTCAAAGGCGAAACTTGCGATCAGGAATCATGGTCCGCTTCCCGCGGGCACCTAACCGTCAACAGTAGCATGTGGCTGGTCGATCGAAATCTTGGCAAACGATACGAAGACTACGGCATGCGGTTCAGCGTTTACACGCCGACCGAAACGAAACAGATGGAGAACGTCATTCGTTTTCGAACCTATTCCGCCAAGCAATTCACCAACTTGATCGACAAGATTCAGGGCCTTGAGATCGTCGCCACTCATGACTTTCGCTACGACATTGATTACACCGTCGAACTTGACGAAGAAGTCGAAGACGTCGT
>CAZDBA010000178.1:0-9654 GCA_964503615.1 uncultured Pirellulaceae bacterium | reverse complement strand
TCGCATTGGGGTCGTTTTTTTGGTAGTTGGCCGAGGTGGCCCAAAGAGCGTTTGACACGGTAAAAACCGAAGTACCCGAGGCGGGACTTGAACCCGCACGACCGTTAGGTCACAGGATTTTAAATCCTGAGCGTCTGCCAATTCCGCCACTCGGGCAAAACAATTTGTTTTGTTGGCATTTTTTGGGTGGGTAGATTACGCCTTGGTGTTCTACCCACCTTCTTTTTTATCGCCAAACCATAGTATGGGGCGATCTGATCGTCCAGATTGTAACTAGATTGCCAAAGTCTTCAACGGCTTGTCGCAGTATTAAGTTAAGTAGGGCAGGGCACTTTGCGTCAGAATGGTCTGGCAAGGATGTTTCGAAGGTGATGCTCTTTTGCTAGAGTCGTATTGGGCTGTTGGGGCATTACCAGACTCTATAAGCCTCAATATTTTTCACTTAGTCTCTTTTGTCAGGCTGATCGTTTTGTCCGAATTCCACTGTCTACTGGCCAACGGATTTTTACCAAATCGGGCGACATGGATGCTGGATTTTGTGGCGTTAGCCATGGTTGGCGTCTTGTTGGCTTTGTCGTTTAGTATCTTTCAAGTTCATAGCCGCAATAACCCCAAGGCTCATCGTACGATCCAGCTTGGTACGGCGATGGTGTTGCTGGTGGCTCTGGTGGCTTTCGAAGTCGACATGCAATACTTGACTGATTGGCGAGAACTTGCCAAGCCCTCCCCGTTTTATGAATCGGGAGTTGTTTCGATCGTGCTATGGATTCACTTGGCTTTTGCAATTCCTACGCCTTTCGTTTGGGGAGGCGTAATCGGGTTCGCCGTGTTACGTTTTCGCGGTGGGTTCCAGGCAGGTGATTTCAACAAGTCCCATCGGACTTGGGGTTGGATCGCGTCGTTGTTCATGGCGATGACATCGCTAACAGGCTGGGTGTTCTACTGGCTCGCTTTTGTGGCGTAGAACAGACTGTTGACGTATTCGCATTCCCTCTCGCGCAAGTAGCGCGCCTTTTAGGTGAAGCCCCAAAGGAATTCTGGCGAATCCCACGACGAATTCGTTCCTCGCTAACGCAACTAACGCGTCGGGTTTCCAGTTACGTTTGAAAAAATGACAGCCGCGAAGGACAAGGTCTGGTTATTGGACAAAGCTGGGAATCGTCAGCTCGGTGGGCAGGTCGATTTCTTTGCCGTTGCGGCGAACACGGACTACCGGTTTATCACCAATGTCGAGCTGGCTAATGTGCAGGATTAGGTCGTCAAAACTATTGACTTCTTTGCCATCTAACTGAGTTATTACGTCATTCATTTGGAGTCCCGCACGTTCGGCTCCTGAGTCTGCAACAACTTCACTTATCATGCATTCCATTGGCTCGTTACCGCCCAACGGATTCGGCCCGCGAACGCCCATAAATGCTCTCGCAATTGGTTTGATAGTGAGAACGGGATAGTTTTCGCTCAGCAAACGAGTCCTTCGCTTTCGAACCGATTTGACTGCTTCGACATCAAATTCACACTTGTTGAGTTCCAGGAAACGCAAACCTTTGAGATTACCGAGCGAATTGAGGCAGGCCCCACTCACAGATTGATCTTTGAATAAGACTTGTTGAAGCGAATCGGCATTGGCAAGCTTTACCAAGTCGTTTTCCTCGACTTTGCAATTTTCTATTTTGATCGTTTGAATGTTCGTTAAGTTCTGAATAGAGTTGAAAAAGCTGGCTGGGCATTTCAAATTCAGCAAATCCAATTGTGTAAGTTGAGTTAGTCCCGCTACCTGAACGAAATCGTCGCTTGCAACATTGCAATTATCGAGAGTAAGTTGCTGCAGTTCAGGAACACGAGATATCACACTGATCATTTCTGTGGTTAACTCAAGGTCTTTTAAGGACACTGCGTTCAGGTTTTCAAGTGCAACGATCTGGCCGAATGTTTCTACGTTTCCCGTCCAGTTCTTGTCGAATCTAACAGAATTGCCCCAACTCGGTTGATCTTGTCCGAGCAAAACAATGTTGCGTTGATTGTTCCAAAGTTGTCTTTGCTGTAAACGCCTGAGCTCTGCCAGATCGGGTAGGGCTTCGGGTCTTTCAGCCGCTCCAAAAACCAAGCTCCGATTGTTATCGATTGAACCGACCAGAATACGGTCGACGATGTTGATTCGCTGCTCAGGGGCAAGGCGTTTTGGTGCCACAGTAACTACTGGCTCAGGGGCAATTGCATTTTCTGGAATGGAATAGACATTCAGAATCGGTTCGTCAGCGGGTTGAAGCTCGACGGTTGCCCCCGCCTCGCGAAGCAGTCTCGCAGCGCGCTCCGTCCGCTGCTCCTCCCATTGGCGTTCGAGGTCGGTAGCAAACGAGGGGTTGCCTTCGAGCGTTCCGAAGGTCACAAGTTTTAAAATTCCTGCCGCTTTCAGAAATGTCGCTTCATCGCCTCGAGTGGCTATCGCTTTGATGATTCTTCGCGTTCGATAGTCGACCTCGGGAGGGCTTTTAAAAAGGTTCCTTGTGAGGGGGCGAAGCGTCGCGCCGCCGGCGGCGATCAGCTTTTCCATTGCTGCCTCACGACCTGCGTAGGTTCTACTTTGCAGCTGCTCAATCAGTTCGTGAATTGTTTCACCGGGCTTAAGCTGCGCGGTGGTTGAGCGATGGGTTTGAGCTCTCGCATTTGCAGTGAGACAAAATGAAAAAGCGATCGTGGCCGACAAAAAGAAAACTACAAAAATAGCAGAGTCAAACAGGCTTCTTCGACACACAACCTGATTGGTTACGTGCAAGGAAAACCGCTGATTGGTATTCATTGTATTTAGTTGGCTGGTCATTTAACTTCGACCCGAGCTAGCAATTAAGACTTGAGTGGAATCGCCCTTTGCACGGCTTCATGGTAGAGCGCTTAAACTACCATGTCGAGTGTAAGATTGACCGTAAAACACGGTACAAACCAAAAACGTCGCACCAGAGCTCTAGATTTTCTGGATTTCCCAACCGAACGTTGACGATACGGACCAAGACGAGGTCCGCGGTCAGTTTTTCGTTTCGGTATAGATATGAACATCCACACAACTCGGTTTGGGAAAATTGACATTGAGCCTGAGGACATTCTGTTCTTTCGCGAAGGCTTGATTGGGTTTGAGGGATGTCGTCACTGGGTTCTTCTGGCTGATGGGCAGAACAATTCCGTGGGCTGGCTTCAAAGTATGCAGAAAGCAGATGTGGCGCTTCCTGTCATTTCGCCTCGTCGGTTCGTTTCTGAGTATCAAGTTCGTTTGGAACCGGAGCAGATCGAAAACTTGCAACTCAGCACGGTAGATCAAGCTTATGTACTGGGAATAGTGGGAAGAGACGAGGACGCTTTGACTTTGAATCTGCGAGCGCCAGTCGTTATCAATCTTGACCGCCGAATCGGTGCCCAAGTCATTACAGTCGACGAACAGCCTACTCAGTACGAATTGGCCACCCTGCCAATCGGCATGCGTCGAAGCGCCTAGGACTCTCTGCCTATGGGCGTTGTTCGGCTCCTCCATTCCAGATTTATTGCGGTTGGCGGAATTCTAACGGCCATTATTTGTCGCGCAAAACGATTCTACTGGTCGAACTCTATAGTGAATATTCGGTAGAACCGTTACGGATTTACGTCCTCATCGAAATAGATAGAGTGACCCGACCCTTCTTGACTTTTTCTGTTGAACCCTGCTTGGGTCGTCGATAACTGCTTGCATACGTATCGCTAGCGGTATGTATTGGCAAAGGATTGCCTGACAAAAGCAAAAGCAATGTTCATCCTTTTACAGGCAATCAGTCATTGGAAGTGAGGTAAACCGATGTTGGTTTTATCAAGACATCGAGACGAAAGTATTATGATCGGCGACGACGTGATGATTACGATCGTTGATATCCGTGGAGACAAAGTTCGATTGGGGATTGATGCCCCGAGCGAGATACCCGTTCATCGTCAAGAAGTTTATGACGCGATCAAGCGTGAAAATGAGAAGGCCAGCGAACTAGGGCCATCAGAGACTCGAGATATCGGAAAATAGCGTCTGAAGCCAATCTTTTGAAATGGGTTCAGCAAAGTGGCGACTTCGTCTCAGGAGAGTTTACTCAGAAGGGTTTACTTAGGAGGTCCTTCACGCTGGTGAGTAGGCGGTCCATCGTAAACGGTTTACGAATGTAGTCACTGACGCCTAGTAGCTCTGCATATTGTTGATGACGCTTTCCTTCGTTTCCAGTGATCATAATTACTGGAATAGTCGGGCCATTTTCAGACTGCCTCAGGTACTCCAAAACCAAAAACCCACTCCGTTTAGGCATCATCAAATCGAGAATCAGGAGATCAGGCCTTTGTGTTTCTGCATGTGCAATTCCCAAATTCCCATCCGTTGCAACAGAGACCTTAAATCCTTCTTTGGACAAAGCATGCTTTAGAGATTCGGTAACATCAAAATCATCATCGACAACCAGAACGTGTTTTAATTCTGAAGTCTGAGAACGATCCAGTTCGGTTTTTTCATTAATGGAAGTCATTAGTCAGTCCCTTTCGTCCGCAGTATGCTCGATCGAAACATGTATTGGAAGGCTGAAAACACTGCGGCCCGCTTTTATCAAACAATCATAACAAACGGTGATCGAAAAACACATCTGGCGCAGGTGTGCAATAACTGACGATTTGCGTGATATAAATATTTGGAGTTTTATCAATGTGGCGATCATTATTTTTAGCTTTGGGAATCTTTTCCCTAATTCTTGGCTTGGAGACGCTTGTCGTAGACAAATTTGCTATGGGAGGTGGTCGTCCACTGCCACAAATCATCAACAGAGATGCTGGTAGCGGGCTTAATGCCGGTCTACCTGTACAGAACTCGACAGGAAATTTCTACCAGCAGGCGGGCTACCAGCCTTATGGAACCACCTCAGGCTATCAGCCTTACGGAACCACGCCAGGAACCACTCCAAAGCCCATTGCTACGCGTGTAGTGCAAACTAGGGACTGGATGCCTTGGAGTCTTTTGGGGGCCGGCGCATTGATCGTACTTTACACCCACTCTTTGCCACGTCACCACAATGACTAAGTGATATTCATGGGTTGAGATGTGCAATACAATACCCCCGACCCCATAAACTGGGCTTTCTCAAAAACGGTCGCATTATTAACACAAGGTGTGCGGCCTTCAAATACAAAGGGAAGATTCCGGACTGTAGTCAGCGCTAGGCAGTTAGGAATCGATGGCTTTCAAGTGATATATAATATGGATTTTTCGGAATAAGAGAACTGCTTGGGGAAATCAGTTAATCCTCTTAAAGTGTGTCTTTACACTAAAATTACGGCATCTTAGCATTGGGGATTCCACGGAGGGCGTTTTTAACCGTTTTTGCAAAAACGACCCGCCTTTCATGGGGATCGAATAAGCCCCTATCTCCACCGCAAATCAATGTGGTTTTTTCGCTTCGTCCAATTCCAGAACAACAACCAACACGGCACTTAACACATGGCCAAGCGACCCAAGAACCTGACTTTGCAAGATACGGTTGCAAATCACAGTGACCGAAATAGGAGATCAAGCAGCTCGGATCGTGGGTTGATAAAAGGCTTTTCCTGGGCAGCCCGAATCTTCCTGCTTATTGCGATCATTTCCGCACCTTGGATGATCGCTTCGGTTACTTCGGCGGCGCAACTGTTCATCTCAGTTTTATTGCTGTTGGCGATCGGTTGCTGGTGGATTGAAACTTCTTTAGGCTCAAAAAAGAAACAACATTTGCCCTATATTGCTTTGTTCGTTTTCTTGGGCATGGCAATCGGTTTTTTGCAAACTCTGCCTTTATCCGAGGGATTCATCGGTTTGATGACAGGCCGACAGCAGGAGTTTAATGAGGTATTTTTTCAAGGAGATCCCAGAGCTGCTGAAGTCCCGATTCGATTGAGCCTAGATACCGAAGGGACTTGGCACCAATTGCGTCTGCTTGTGATTGCATTCGTTTGTTTGCTGTTAAGTTGTCGTTATTTTCGCAGCGAAAAACACCTCAAACTGTTCTATTCCGCCGTGTTGATCAATGGGGTTGTACTGACTGCTTTCGGCCTTTTGCAAAATGCTCGGTTCAATGGCAAGCTCCTCTGGTATATTGAGCTTCCAGACAACACTTCCCCCTTCGCCTCGTTTGTTTGCCCAAACAATGCGGCTGGCTACTTGGTCATGTGTTTGGCCGCTGGAGTCGGCCTATTTATGCTTTTGATCTCTGGCCAAAGTGAAGGCAAGCCTAGATTAATCGTCAGCAAGGAGATTCCATTCTGGCGACAAATTAATACCTACCTAAGCATGTTCGCCGAGAAGCTTGACGTTACCAAGATCATGATCATGGTCGCTTGCGGTTTTATCTCGGTTGGGGTCTTTGCATCTTTTTCTCGCGGCGGCGTGCTGGCCCTGCTCGGTGGATGTGTCTTTGCCGCCATAATCTACAATGCAACTCGTCGCCCCAAGTTCGCAGGACTGCTGCTGATCCCTATCGGTGCAATTACGCTCTTGACCGCCTTCTTTGCAGGATATGGCGACCGTATTTGGTCCAAGTTCGAGAACATTGATTCACTGAAGATTGCTCAAACTGATGCCAGAATAGGAACTTGGCGGGACACTTTACCCGCTGGATTTGAAAATGGATGGTTCGGAACCGGCTTGGGTTCATACCGCTCGGTCCATCGTATCTATCGTTCGAATCCTGAATCGTCAATTTTTGAATACGCTGAAAATCAGTACGTCCAAACGATAGTAGAATCTGGAATTCCCGGAATCGTTTTGCTTGTATCGGCAATCCTCGTTGGGTTCTGGTATTTGCTTCTGCTCTTAATTCGTGGTGGTTCGGGTACCAGCGTAGGCACGGGAGTTTTTGCAGCCCTGTTGATATGCGGGCAGCTACTCGCTGCGATTTTCGATTTTGGCTGGTACATTCCGGCTAACATGGTCTTATTCGCTGCTGGAATGGGAGTTGTTGCTCAGCAGGCACATGGTTTGGCAGACCGTTTAAAGAAACGTAGCCTTTTACGATTCGGCTGCCCAAACTGGTTTTGTCAGATTTTGATACTGGGTTCGTTTCTGCTTACAATGTTTGTTGCCTACAACCTGTTTCAAACCACCATGCTCATTAGCGAATTCGACAAGAATTATCGTAACAATACCTATCAAGCGTTTGTTTCTTCCAGTTTCGGAGAAGTGAACGACAAGATTGACTCGCTAACCCCCAGAGTGGCTAACGCGCCTTCGACGCGCGGCCTTAACTATCTGGGAGACCTTCATCTGATGCGGGCTCGAATGCAGTATCTGGAGTTGCTTAAAGAAGGCACGGATTCTTATGAGAACCTAACAGGCGAGGTTCGTGACCAAATGGACCAGAGTCTTTGGAATCTAACCAGCACGTTGCGATTGCACCAGAAAATTGTGAGTTTGGAAAACCAAAATGAATTTCGCATACTGAATCGTTTAAAATCACAATATTTCTTTAAAATCGATTTAAATCAAGCTTTGCTTTACTACCAAGCCAGCCGTCGAATTTCTCCATTGCAACCGGAGACTCAGCTTTTGATTGGGCAGTTGACGACTGTACTTAAAGACAATGAAATTGCACAAATTGAAATAGCCAAGACATTAAAACTCAGTCCGCAAAACGGGGACTATCGTCTACGAAGTGCAATTAGCCAACTTCAAAGTGGCGAAGTAGAATCCGGTATAGAAAACCTAAAATACCTTTTGACGCTGAATCGAAAAAAATATTTCCGGACAGTAATGAATTTGGTAACAGGCAATACCGACCGTCAACTCCCAGCAATCAACAACCAACTGATCGTTGATAAGATCATTGGCGAAGACCCAAATCTACTGTACAAGTTTTCAACAACCTACGTTCAGCCAGCAGACCCTTTCCGTATGGAGGCCTTGAAACGTGCAGACGAGTTGTTAGTGGGAATCCCCCTCGACGATTCAAAGGCACTTCAATTAAAAGCCAACGTAAACCGCAGTCTTGGCAATACAGAAATTGAAATTGAGTACTTGGAAAAACTGGTTCGTAGCGATCCTGCCAATCAACAACTTCGCTATCGCTTGGCATCAACCCTTTATGAATACGGGTATTACAAGGAGGCGGAAAAAGAGATCTTACGTCTTTATCGAATCAATGAAAAATCCAAAATCTACATAAACCTGTTTGACAAAGTAAAAGCCAAGTTGAAACTCAAAAATTCAGCAGGAGCTAATTTGAGGGCGAAGCGGCTTTCTCTTGATTTCTTTTACACAGGAACAATCTCATGATTGCAACAGCATTTTTTGCGTTTGCAATCAGTACGGGCCTTGTGATTGCTTTGATCCCCGCCATGGCAAAAATTGCCAAGCAAATTGGGCTGGTTGATAGTCCGGACAAAAAGCGAAAATTACATTCTGATGCGACACCCTTGGTTGGGGGCATCACAATCGCCATTGCCTCCATCGCTTCATTTTTAATTACGTC
The DNA here is from genome assembly GCA_964503615.1 of uncultured Pirellulaceae bacterium. Lineage (GTDB taxonomy): Bacteria > Planctomycetota > Planctomycetia > Pirellulales > Pirellulaceae > CAZDBA01. The sequence goes on along the minus strand of CAZDBA010000178.1, from coordinate 1,171 downwards.
ATACTTTTTTGACTTGAAAATTAATGAAGCTACAGCCTCAGAACTGATTGGACTTCTGATTGGTTCTTTGATCATCCTGTTTGTGGGCGTTGCCGATGACCGTTTTGACTTGCGCGGCAGACAGAAATTAGTTGGTCAAATCATTGCCGCATCCGTTTTGATTTTTTTCGGTTACCAATTCAAGCAGGTCGCGTTTGCAAGTGTCGTCATTAAGTTCGGCATATTCTCCATTCCGATTGTCTATCTTTGGATTTTAGCTGCCATTAATTCGGTCAATTTGCTAGATGGTGCAGATGGTTTTGCGGCTACGATCGGAGTTGTGATATTTGCCTCCCTCTCAGTGATGGGGTTTTATAATGGCTCTAACCTGGACGCGACAATTTGCTTAATTTTCGCTGGAGGTTTGCTGGGTTTTCTTCGATTTAATTTCCCACCGGCTAAAGTTTTCCTGGGCGATGCGGGCAGTATGCTTATCGGATTCGTTTTAGCAGCAATCACCATTCGTAGTTCTTTCAAACAAGCAACAGCTTACGCGTTTTTTGCCCCAATTGCTCTGCTGGCGATCCCCTTGATTGACACCTCTGCTGCAGTTGTGCGAAGACGCCTAACTGGCCGCAGCATCTATACAACAGATCGCGGGCACCTGCATCATGTGATGGCCAAAAAAGGGCTCAGCCCTCAAACAAGCCTTTTATGGGTCGGTCTTCTGACCATGACAACCTCAACAGGGGCGATCATGTCCCTGATAACGCACCACAGCGAATTTGCAATTGTCTCGATCGGTATCGTTCTAGCTGTCCTCATTTTTGGGAAGATTTTTGGGGCAGCAGAGTTCAAACTCATTTCAAAAAGAATGTTGGGAACCTTTAGTTCTTCTATGGGTACACCTGGTAAACAAGACCCCAAAGGGATTCAATTACAAGGTAACCGAGACTGGCAAATGATATGGAAACAGGTCTGCGATTTTGCCGCGGAGAACAAACTGAGTGAAGTTACCCTCGACGTCAATGCACCGTGGATCCACGAGAGTTTTCATGCCAAGAAGAAACTAGACAAAAGCAAAAGGGACCTTGGAACAGAATGGCAATCTGAAATGCCTTTGATCTCTACGGGGCGAATTTTTGGGCGAATCGTATTTTGTGCGCCCATCGAAGGGCGTTACTCTCATCAC
>CAZDBA010000177.1:0-9846 GCA_964503615.1 uncultured Pirellulaceae bacterium | reverse complement strand
GTTCTAACTTGTTTTACAAAGTTGGCTTGGACGACAAGGAGCAAGTTGTTGAGTTGGGGGAGGGACGGTCCTGAAAACAGATGGGCGTTATTAAAGCGTTCTTTGGCTTGTCCGACGGCCATCCCCGCCTCGAATGAAGTCATCTCCATTGCCACCGTCGAGATCGTTTTCTCCACTAATACCCAAGATTCTGTCGTTTCCGTCTCCGCCTTCCACCTCATCATCGCCCTCACCAGCAGCGATGAAATCATTTCCCTCTCCGCCCAGAATTACATCTGCGTCTGGACCTCCGAGAATTCTGTCGTTGCCTGCGTTACCTTCGAGGCGATCGTCACCAATATTTCCAAAGATTGTATCGTTACCGTCTCCCCCAAGGGAAGGTTTGCGATCACCAAAGCCTTAGAACGGAGTTCGAGTGTCCTGTTCTCTTGCTCACTTGAACGATATGCAAGAGCACTGGAAAACGATTTCCAAATGCGACGAGGTGGAAAGACTTGGGTAAAAGCATGGAAACATCGTGAGCCGCGGGAAAGAAACCAGAATTGGAACCCAAGTCCGATTCCGAATCGAAATAGCTTCCGAAACTCGTTGAATTAGGCTTCACGCCTCTGTCGTGCCAAAAAGTCAGCAGTTTGACCTCGGAGTTTTTACAACAGCTCAAAGCAGCCATAGCAGCAAAAGCTAATTTGAACTGCCCACAAAGCCAAGCTTGGACATTCCGACGAAAAGAGACCAATAGAAATTAGCTCTCTGGGCAGGTTCTTCTCAATAACAGCCCCAAAATTCCAACCTCTATTCTGTTCACCCTCGAATCTTTCTCGAATTCTGCTGCTATCGAGCCTTTGCGCCTTTTGACAACGACTCAAAAATCGCGAAACTTGTCCTCTTGGTTTGGGCATTACGCCGAGCGAAATCGACTTTGGCACGCAGCTTGCATTTAGAGGCTCCCTAACCAAAGACGCGGTGCCGATTTGGCAGGCTGACTCTACGTCAGCTCACCAAGCCAGATCCGAACCAACAACATAAAAACAAACGGGCAGACTTTGCCCAAAACATAAATCACATTCAAATTTACCGGAGGAATCCAGTGGCAAAACAAATGGTTTTTGATGACGCCGCACGCAAACCCCTTTTGGAAGGTGTTTCCAAATTGGCTCGTGCGGTTCGCAGCACACTTGGCCCACGTGGACGTAACGCGATTCTTGACAAAGGTTGGGGAAGCCCAAAAATCACCAAGGACGGAGTCACCGTCGCCGAGGACATCGAACTGGATGATCCGTTCGAGAATCTTGGTGTCCAATTGGTCAAAGAGGCAGCCAGCAAGACCAACGATGTCGCCGGAGATGGCACCACGACTGCGACCGTTTTGGCAGAAGCGATTTTTCGCGAAGGCCTCAAGATGATCGCTTCTGGTTTCGATCCCATGGCATTGTCTCGTGGAATCTCAAAAGCAGTTGACGCGATCTGCGCTGAAATCACAAAGCGATCTACTCCGATCGACGGCAAAAACAAGAAAGAGATTCAACAAGTCGCAACGATCGCGGGCAACAACGATCCCACGATTGGCGCTGTACTCGCTGACGCCTTTTTGAAAGTTGGCAAAGACGGCGTGATCACCGTTGAAGAGGGCCGTGGCGCTGAAACCACTGTCGAAGTTGTCGAAGGTATGCAATTCGACCGCGGATTTCTTTCACCCCACTTCGTTACCAATCAAGACGACGTCACTGTCGAATTGGACAACTGCAAGATCTTGATCTACGAAGAAAAGATCTCAAATAACAAGGCCCTGATTCCAATCCTGGAAGCGGTCAGCAAAGCTAAAAAGCCATTGTTGATTATCGCCGAAGATGTCGAAAGCGAAGCATTGGCAACTTTGGTCGTCAACAAAATGCGTGGCATCCTGCAAGTCTGTGCTGTAAAAGCTCCTGGCTACGGCGATCGCCGCAAAGCGATCATGGGCGACATCGCCGCACTAACCGGCGCGGAGGCTATCTACAAAGACCGCGGAATCGATTTGGAAAGCGTTCAGCTTGAGAATCTGGGAACTGCAAAGAAGATTCGTATCAGCAGCGATGAAACGATCATGGTTGGCGGTGGTGGCAAAAAAGCCGAAATCGAGGCGCGTGTTGCTCAGATCCGATTCGAATTGGACAAGACAGAAAGCGATTACGATCGCGAGAAACTCCAGGAACGGTTGGCGAAATTGGCTGGCGGTGTTGCCCAGATCAACGTCGGTGCAGCCACTGAAACCGAGATGAAAGAGCGAAAGGATCTGCTGGAGGACGCCAAGAGTGCGACTGCAGCAGCCTTGGCCGAAGGGATCGTTGCTGGCGGCGGCGTCGCACTGATTCGTGCTGCCAAAGCCCTCAACAAACTTGCAGACAAATTGGTCGGCGATGAAACCGCAGGTGCCCAGATCATCCGCAAAGTCCTTGAGTACCCGTTGCGAAGCATCGCTGAAAACGCGGGCTACGACGGAGGAGTCGTTGTTAATCGCGTTTCGCAAATGAAAGGCAAAACGGACGGTTTCAACGCGGACTCTGGCAAGTACACCGATCTTGTCGCCGATGGCGTCATCGACCCAGCCAAAGTTGTCAAAACCGCTTTGCAAAACGCAGCCAGCGTTGCGTCACTATTGCTAACAACCGAATCGCTTATCACCGAAATTCCTACCAAGGAAGAAGCCGGTGGCGAGCACGATCATGACCACGGTATGGGTGGTATGGGCGGCGGCATGGGTGGCATGGGCGGAATGGGAATGGGTGGCATGGGCGGAATGGGTGGCATGGGCGGCATGATGTAAGCCACCTGCTTTTGCAAGTGATTACCCGTGCAACCTTTTGTTACCAATCGTTCACACCTTTGTCCGATTCGACAAACGAACCAAACTTAAACCAAAAAAACCAATAAACATTCAGGAATAAATATCATGGCTAAAATCAAAATCCGTCCCCTCGATGATCGTGTTGTTGTTGAGCCAATGGAAGCCGAAGAAGTCACCGCGGGTGGAATCGTTCTGCCCGACGCAGCTCAGGAAAAACCACAGCGTGGAACCGTTATCGCAGTAGGACCTGGCAAATTGCTCGACAGTGGCGAGCGTGGCGAGCTGTCGGTTTCTGTGGGTGACGAAGTTATTTTCGGCAAATACGGCGGAACGGAGATCGAAGTCGAGGGGGTCGATGTGAAGATCCTTCGCGAAAGCGATATCCTTGCCAAAGTCGTGTAGCAACTCGTTCTGATTGCATTCAACAAAAAAAATAATCCAAGGAATCTATCGTGGCTAAACAACTTATTTTTGACGACCACGCCCGCGCGAGAATGCTGGCTGGTATCGACAAACTGGCCGATGCGGTTGCCATCACCATGGGCCCAACCGGTCGTAATGTGATCATCGACAAATCTTTTGGAGGCCCCACGGTCACCAAAGATGGTGTTACGGTCGCTAAGGAAATCGAACTGGACGACCGCTTCGAAAACATGGGCGCAAAATTGGTCGTCGAAGTTGCTCAAAAGACTTCGGACCTCGCTGGAGACGGAACCACTACGGCTACCGTCCTGGCCCGTGCGATCTTTAAAGAAGGCTTGCGCAACATCGTCGCCGGTAGCAACCCAACTGCTGTTCGTCGTGGAATCGACAAAGCGGTTGCGGCCGCCGAAGCAAAACTGCTGGACATGGCCAAAAAGGTCACCAAGCAGGAAGAGGTTGCCAACGTCGGTGCGATCAGTGCCAACAACGACATGGAAATCGGCGAACTGCTGGCCGAAGCACTCCACAACGTTGGACAAGACGGTGTGATCACGGTCGAAGAAGGAAAATCAACTGACACTACCGTCGAATACGTTGACGGAATGCAGTTCGACAAAGGCTACATTTCGCCTTACTTCATCACTGACACAAACAGCATGAGTTGCGAGTTCGAAGACGCGCTCGTTTTGTTATACGAAAAGAAGATCAGCAACATCCGTGACCTGGTTCCGATTCTGGAACAAGCCAGCCAAAGCGGCAAGCCGTTGATGATCATCGCCGAAGACGTAGACGCCGAAGCGCTCACGCTGTTGGTTGTTAACAAGCTTCGCGGCACACTCAACGTATGTGCGGTCAAAGCTCCTGGTTTTGGCGATCGTCGCAAAGCGATGTTGGGAGACATTGCCACACTCACTGGTGGAACTTTGATCAGTGAAGACCTGGGAATTCAGCTGGAAAAAATCGAGTTGAGCCACTTGGGCAACGCCAAAAAACTGGTTGTTGAGAAAAGCAGCACAACGATCGTCGAAGGTGGCGGAAAACGCAAAGACGTTGAAGCACGCATCGAACAGATCAAAAAGCAACGTAGCCAAACCGACAGCGATTACGATCGTGAAAAGCTCAACGAGCGACTTGCCAAATTGACTGGTGGAGTTGCCGTGGTCAGCGTCGGAGCCGAAACCGAAACTGAGATGAAGCAGAAAAAAGCTCGTGTCGAAGACGCACTTCACGCGACCCGCGCTGCGATCGAAGAAGGAATCGCTGCTGGCGGTGGAGTAGCTTTGCTTCGTTGCTCAGAAGCGGTCGAAGCAGCTCTCAAGTCGGCCAAAGGTGACGAGAAGATTGGCGTACGAATCGTGCTCAACGCTCTTGATGCTCCCATCCGCCAAATTGCGGACAATGGTGGAATCGACGGTAGCGTGGTTGCGGACAACGTTCGCTCCAAGGACTCAGCCAACTACGGTTACAACGCCCACTCCCGTTCGTATGGCGACATGCTCAAAGCGGGTGTGATCGATCCGGTCAAAGTGACTCGCACCGCTTTGGCCAACGCGGCCAGCATCGCGGGTTTGCTACTGACGACCGACGCGATGGTCAGCAACTTCGAAGACGAGGACAAAGAGAAGCGTCCCGTCGAAGGTGCGATCGCGTAGAACCGATCCACGGTCTTGGTAAAAGCCTCGGCGAACTTGCTGAAAGGCTTTAGGTATACATTGACGGGCCCCGAGTTTTCGGTGGCCCGTTTTTTGAAAAGTTCAACACGTGAACAGGCTTTGGATGGCTTGGTCCGGTGGCGAACTTACTCGAATCTTAAATCGAAACCAGAATTCAAATGGCAAAACGCGACTACTACGATGTGCTGGGAGTGCCCCGAGATGCGGGCGAACGTGACATCGCACGGTCGTATCGAAAGCTGGCAGTCAAATATCACCCGGACAGCAATCCAGGCGACGAAGAAGCAAGCGCAAACTTTAAAGAAGCTGCTGAAGCGTACGAAGTTCTCAGCGACAGCGAAAAAAGAGCTCGGTACGATCGACACGGCCACGCCGCATTCGAAAACGCGGGCGGCGGTGGTTTTGGCGGAGCCGAAGATATCTTCAGCGCGTTCAGCGAGATTTTTGGTGGCGGCGGAGGAGGTTTCGGAGATTTCTTTGGCGGCGGAAGGCGCGGTCCACGCAAAGGGGGCGACATCCGTGTGGATGTAACGCTGACTCTGGAAGAAGCAGCTAAAGGTGTCGACAAAAAATTAAAGTTCAAGCGAAACCAAATCTGCGTTTCCTGCGAAGGTTCCGGAAGCGCACCTGGCAGCAAAGCCCAAACCTGCGGTACATGCGGTGGGCGTGGGCAGGTGTTGCGATCAGCAGGGATCTTGAGCGTACAAACGACTTGCCCTCAGTGCCGGGGAACGGGACAGGTCATTACCGATCCTTGCCAGGATTGTCGCGGGCAGGCTTTCGTTTCAGAAACAGTCGAGAAAGAGTTTTCGATTCCCGCGGGTGTCGACGATGGTACTCGGGTTCGAATCTCTGGCGAAGGAGACGCTAGTCCCGACCAAGGGCCCAACGGAGACGTTTACTGCTTTATCAAAGTCCGGCGTCACAAGATTTTCCATCGTGACGGTGATGATCTGATCATTCAAATGCCGATCTGTTACACGCAGGCCGCTCTTGGAGCAGAAATCGAAGTTCCCACACTTGACGGAATCGAGAAACTGGTGATCGCCAGAGGAACTCAGTCGGGCGAAGTCTTCAAACTGCGAGGCAAAGGGGTTGCCGATCCTCGTAGTGGACGGGTGGGTGACCTGCTGGTCCAAACGTTTATCGAAACGCCGAAAAAAGTCTCTGCGAAACAGGAAGAACTGCTGCGACAGCTGGCGGAAATGGAAGAAGTCGAAGTCCTACCGCAACGAAAGAACTTTTTGCGGCGGTTAAAAGAGTACTTTGGTCCCGAAGCCAACTCCAATTAACGTTACGAACAATCGATCTATCTAAATTCATTAATCGAATATCAAACCGATGAATACAGAACCTACTAATCCCGATGAACCCGTTTTCGACGAAGCCCAGGCACAAGAGGCGGTCGACGACCTGATGCAGGCAATGAGCGAAGAGACGGGCGAAAACGTTGGTGAACCGGAAACAGGTAATGAGCCGGTTGATGAAGTGACCATGCTGAAAAACCAGATCGCTGAATTGGAAAAATCTGCACTCCGCCATCAAGCCGACTTGGAGAATTTTCGCAAACGATCTCGTGCACAAGTTCAGGAACAGTTGAAGTATGCTTCGTTGCCATTGATTTCCCAGCTGCTCGAATCGGTCGACAACCTCAATCGTGCAACCGAAATGGCCGATGGCGAATCGGCTGATGCTGCAGGAATCGTCGAAGGTGTCAAAATGGTTTCTCAGCAACTGGGCAATTTGCTGGAGCAACAGGGCTGTAAAAAAATCGAAGCGGTTGGACAACCGTTCGATCCCAACTGCCACCAAGCCGTCCAGATGCAACCCAGCGATGAGTTCGAAGCCAATACCGTGATGACCGAAGTCCGAGCAGGATTCATGCTGCATGACCGAGTCATTCGCCCTGCCCAGGTTTTTGTATCCACAGGGCCAGCTTAACCCAGCCCAGCGCAACCACAACTGACAGGTGCCAAGGACGACACAAACTGCAAACGAGAGGTCAACGATTATGCCAACTTATGATTACGAGTGTGATGCCTGCGGGCACAGTTTTGAGTTGTTCCAAAGGATCACAGAAGACCCGATCAAAAAGTGTCCCGAGTGCAAGAAGAACAAGGTTCGTCGTTTGTTCGGAACCGGAGCCGCGATCATGTTCAAGGGTTCTGGCTTTTACGAAACCGACTACCGAAGTGACTCTTACAAAAAAGCGGCCAAAGAAGACAAAACCAAATCGGAAACCAAACCCAAGTCAGATTCGGGCAAAAGCGACTCAGCCGGAAAGTCAAAGAGCAAAGACTCGACCGCAGCCAAAAAAAGCGACAAGGGAAGCAGTAAATCACCTCCTAAAAAATAATTCAAAGTCAGTCCATCTGCGTTCATTAGTGTTCATCTGGTTCTCACCACAACGCGTTTCCATTTCGTTTTCGGTTTTGCAAAGCTCCGAAGGAGCGAAAGCACCTAGCCCTAGGCGTCAGCCTGGGAACACATCCACTTAGGACCACAGATGGACACCGATAAACACTGATGACATGCTCGTTTTCATCTGTGTTTAATTAAATCGCAGCCAGGCTGCATTCACCCAACCCCGAATGGGGCAGCAGCGTTGGTGGCTTTCGAAAAGTTCTTTTTTTCGGTCCTCGGGCTTACGCCCGACGCTAAATGCTGTCGTCCATTCGGAACTGAGTTCATTAATTCAGCACGCTTGCGGGCTTCCTAATTATTCTCTGCCACATACACGCTATCTAAAAAAAACGTCGAAGTTCCGTTTTTTATAAAAACGCCAGTCTCAAACAAGGAACCCGCTGAATCGAATAACGTTTTTTGTTTAATCCTCCTGCCTATCCTTTGGAAGTCAGCAAGAATTAGATTATCCTGAGATTTGGGCATTACTCAATTTACGGACGAGACCTAATGAAACTTTGCAGCTTTTTTGCCACCCTTTTCACACTTTTAATTTCTGCCTCAGTACTGAATGGGCAAGTTGTTAACGATGCGATGGGCTTTCAATGGGACATCCAACAAAACGGAACGATCGCCGATGGATCCAGTGACACCTATGACGGTGCTTACACACTGTATGTGAACAGCAATGTTTTCAGCGGCGGCCAAGCGCAAAATAACCGCGGCATTCACTCCTTCGGTCCACAAGAACTTGGGGGAATTACCGTCACCCGGAATTTGATGCTAACCAAAGACCCGGTTGGAATGGTTTTCGTCGACACCTACAAGAACAAAGGCGGCGCTAAAATCAATGTTACCCCTATGCATCACTCGGACATGGGTGAAACGGGCATTCCAACTCATTTGGAAAACAAAAAAGGCGATATGATCGCCTCGGTCTACCCGCAGAACAACGGACGCTCATCGGTGACCATTATGTTTGGCGACAAATCGACCAAGTACCTTCCCAAGATGATGGTCAATGGAGACGAACTCACGGTTAACTACCCTCAGTTTAGTTTACCAGCAGGGCAAGAACGTTCGATCGGATACTTCGTTGCCCAGCGCCCCAGTGGTTCTCGAGCCGAGTTACGTGATGACCCCAAAGCGTTTTCGAAAGCGATGCGTCAAATCGCTTCGAAAAAGAAATTCAACTTCCTGAATGTCGCTGGCATGGACCTGTTTAGCTTGGGCGACATTGAGCTCATCGCGCAAGGCGAAAGCGACTATTTGGAGACTCGGTCAGGTGACAAGGTTTATGGAAATTTGCAAACCGATCAATTTACTTTGACGACCGCTTTGGGTTTGCGAAAACTTCCGGTTACTTCTGTGGTCAACGTTATCGGCGCCAAAGATGGTCGTAGCTTTCAAGTCATCACGGATGATGGAGGAGCTCTGTCTGGCAAACTCATGCCGGAGAGCATCAAATTTGGATTGGCAGATGGGGGAGCCGGCGAGATTTCGCTGCTGGACGTAGCGCGACTCGTTCCACGTTTACCAGCTACTCGCAAACGAAAAAGCGATGAGAAGTGGTTTGAGTTCAACAAACCGGTATTCGTTTACAAAAACGGAGATCGAATTGCGGGTGAGCTTCTCAGTGAATCGCTGGAAATTCACACATCGGTCGGGAAACTGGAAATCCCACTAGCAACTTTAAAAAGCATCGAGCTGGAGCGTGGGGATGATGGTTCAGAACGCGGACAGTTTGTTACTGCAGATGGTCAGAAATTTGGAGGCATGTTCTACAAGGAAATCGAGGTACGAGTCTGGGATGACACGGAAATCAAAATTCCTCCAAGTGATCTCAAGTCGATCTTTTTGGAGGCTGCTAGTTCCACTGCGCTCGGTGGCGATATCCCAACAAACAAACCGATTCTCAAGCTGAACGATAATGAGTTTTTATTCGCCAGAGTGAAAACGGAGGCACAGCCTTTGGAATTCAAAACTGCATTTGGTGTTCGAACGATCGCTCCTGAGCAAATCAGTAAACTTTCTTATATCCCGGGACTTGCCGGTGAAATGAAGATTGCACTCTGGGACGGATCGACTTTGACCGGAAAACTGACTGCTGATCGCGTCGTTTTCGAGATTCTGGATACAGAGATGGAATTATTGCCTTCGATGATCAACAACTACACAAATCCCAATTCGATTCCTCCAGAGAACATGCGGCAAAAGTATGTCGAACTGATCAAACAACTCGGAAGTCCGAAATTTCAAGAGCGCGAGGATGCTTTCAAAAGACTGGAACGAGATGCTGACAAAATCAAAGGGCTGTTAGAAAGTCACGTAGAAGGAGCAAACGCAGAAACCAAATCGCGATTGTTCAAGTTGCTGGGACGCAAGGTTGAAAAGACCGACAAGAAAAAAGGCAATAAAAAGAAACCAGCGGAAGAAGCAGCTCCCGAGCAAGAGGAAACTGATGAGGTAGAAGCGGAAGTTGGAGAAGCGGAAGTTGGAGAAGCGGAAGTTGGAGAAGCGGAA
>CAZDBA010000176.1:0-9855 GCA_964503615.1 uncultured Pirellulaceae bacterium | reverse complement strand
ATATCTCTTTCGTCATACTCGTGTCGTAGGGGCGAATGACGATTTGAGTCGGTTCAGGAGCACCGTCCGGCGCGACCTGCTTGGATCGGTGCACACTAGCTAGGGTTTTGCAAGCTTACGTCGAGCGTCTCGATTCGTAGATGCTTTTCAAGACCAATTCACGGGCCCGTTGAGTGTCGATCTTGCGAGCAACTTCCATATTGGGACGATTGTCGGCAGCCGAACGACGATCAAAAACCGTGACGCCTCGAGTCAGCTCTCCTTTGCACTCCACGTCTCCGTGAAATTCTTCGAAAGCAAAAATATCTGGGTTAAGAACACCTAGCGCTCCAACCGCGTCGTTTAGATTTATATTCTCCTGCCCCAATTGTTGACGGTAGGAACGAAATGCGAACGAAAGAATCTGTCGAAAAAAGAAGCCAACGTTGGTGTCTTCACGCAACTTGTCCAAAATCTCTAACCCAAAAGTGACTTGCCGGGTAATGTCCAGCGGCACTAACGTCTTTGTTGTGCGCGAGCGGAAAACTTCTCGAGCGCTTTGCGGATCGAAGTAGAAATTGAATTCTGCCATCGGTTGGATGTTGCCAATTCCATCAAAGCTGCCTCCGGTCATCACGACTCGATCCACCATCGTTGGCAACGCAGGATCGCGGCGGAACGCTTTGGCAAGATTCGTAAGCGGGCCCAAGCACACGACCGAAACCTCATCCGGATGAGCTCGTACGCAATCAATGATTAGTTTTTCTGAGTCCGATGAATTCTGCAGCCGAGAAACTTCCATCCCCCGATTTCCCAACCCGTCGCCGCCATACAGATACGAAGTATTCACAGGCGGCGCATTTTCGCACGGCGAAGCCATCCCCAAACGGGGATAGCGGGCCGGATCCAACTCCGCAAGAATGGCTTGGAGGTTGTTGTTGGATTGGTCTGCAGTGACGACCCCTTCGGTGGCCGTAATTGCCAAAACCTCAACGGAAGGGGCAAATAGCAACATACAAAGAGCGACTGCATCATCAGTCCCCATGTCGCAATCAATAATGATCTTCCGTGCCATACTGAAATTTGTGTTAAAGGTGAACAACGAACAAACGCAAGAACGCGTTTGGGCTTGATAAGAAAAACCTCCTAATTTTAAGGGCCAAAATAGAGGTTCACAAGCAAAAAATTATTAGCTCCGCTGTTTGAACTGGGCAAACGTATTAAACTTGCACGATCGTACGCTTAGAGACGAGTTGGTGGACACCCCAAGGAGTTGAAAATTGATTGAACAGGCAATCAAACAGGTTTGTGCCGGTAATGACCTTTCCCTTGAGCAAATGACATCGGTCATCGATGTCACGATGCAAGGTAAGTGCTCTGACGAACAAATCGCAGGCCTTCTTACCGGTTTGTACGAAAAGGGTGAAACGGTCGACGAGCTTGCTGGGGCGGCGGCGGCCATGCGAAAGCACATGAAACCGATCGCTGGAAATTTTCCCAACGCAATCGACACCTGCGGTACAGGCGGAAGCGGGGCCAACACGTTTAACATCAGCACGGCGGCTGCGATCGTTGCGGCTGCATCAGGTGCAACCGTCGCCAAACACGGAAACCGAAAATCGACCAGCAAGTCCGGATCGGCTGACGTCCTGGCTGAGTTGGGCGTGAACATTGAGTGCTCGTTGGATGTTGTATCCAGTTGCCTAGAGGAGCTGCAGCTTTGTTTTTGCTTTGCTCCGCTCTTCCACCCTTCCGTCCGGCACGTCATGAACGTACGGCGCAGCCTTTCCCACCCTACCGTTTTCAATTTGCTGGGGCCGCTGTGCAATCCGGCGGGGACTCAGTATCAATTGCTGGGCGCAGGCCGCGGTGAGACACGACAAATGCTGGCCCAATCGTTGGCGCGGCTGGGCACTAAACGATCTGCGGTGATCCATGGCCGAGACGGGTTAGGCGAAGTCTCCTGCGGCGATGCGACCGACGTGACTCTGGTTGTTGGAAATCAAGTCACCGAAACGGTTTGGAACCCAGTCGACTTTGGGATCTCAGCCACCTCCGCCGACGGACTGAAAGTCGAAACGGCAGCCCAAAGTGCCGCTTTTATTCGAGACGTTTTGGCGGGAAAGCCGGGCCCTGCCCGCGACATTACGGTGATCAATGCGGCTGCGGCCCTCTGGGTCAGTGAAATCGAAACAGATCTCAAATTGGCAGCTGAACGTTGCCAAGAGGCGATTGACTCAGGAAATGCCGCTGATCTGTTGAAACGGCTTCAAAAAGCTACCAATGCATAGCGGCCTCAGCAGGCACAGGATTGCTGTAAAAGCATTTTTCTCACTAAGATTAGACCTTTTCGGTCCGACGACCGATTGGTAATCTATAAAGCCTAATTTTAAAAGTTAAATCCGTTTGGATGGAGATAGAGATGGCCAAGCCCGGTCGCAAAGTCAAAAAAGCCAATCATGGCAAACGCCCCGCAAACGCTAAGAAGCGAAAAGCACGTCGTAAAAAGCTAAAATTGCCGTAACAGATGGCAACAACTTGAAACGCAAAAACGGCATATCATTGCCGTTTTTTTTTGGTGGGTACCGTTTTCTTCGCCCAACAAACTCTTCGTTTCTCTTTCTAAAGCAGCAATCCCAATGGGCAGACGCGCCTTACCCAAAGTCGATCAAAGTGTAGACATCACCAGCCGATATTCGGTGCTGGATGAAATCGTAGCTCCGTTTGATCCTCAGACTTTGTTCGAGGAACCACGTCCGTTGGAGATCGAAGTCGGCAGTGGAAAAGGACTATTCCTGATGACCCATTGCAACCGTCGCCCGGAACACAACTTTCTGGGCAACGAACTGGCTGTCAAATACGCTCAATTCGCAGCGCATCGTTTTGTGAAACACGATTGCAAAAACGTACACATGATTCAGGGTGATGGCTTGAAGCTGTTTCGCGAGATGTTGTCAGACGAATCGGCAGTTGCCGTCCACATTTACTTTCCTGACCCGTGGTGGAAAGAGCGGCATCGTCGCCGTCGAGTCGTCCAGCCGGAAATGGTCAAAGACATTCAACGCATTCTGGTTCCCGGCGGTCGCCTTCATTTTTGGACCGATGTCGAAGAGTACTTCGAATCCGGAATCGCTACGATCAAAGAAAACAGCTCGCTTGTCGGTCCTTACGAGGTCGACGTCGAGCCGGCTGAACACGACATGGACTACCGAACTCACTTTGAGCGGCGAATGCGAAAGAACGATCACCCCGTCTTCCGCAGCGAGTTCGAAAAACAAGCCTAAACGATCTTTAGGTCATCCAGCTCAGCCAAATCACCGGCGAGTTTCTCTTTGGCGTTATCGTTGCGGGTCTTCTCCAGTTCCTTCAGGTACTCCTCAGAAACATCGCCCGTAACATACTCGGCGTTAAAGCAGGAGCAATCGAACTCTTCGACTTTTGCGCCGGTATAACGAACCGCATCGATCAAGTCTTCCAGCTCTTGGTAGATTAAGCGGTCAGCTCCAATCTCCTCGCAGATCTCTTCGATCGACTTGTTGTGCGCCACGAATTCAGTCGGGGCCGGCATGTCGATTCCGTAAACATTCGGATGACGAACAGGAGGTGAAGCGGATGCAAGATAAACCTGTTTGGCACCCGCTTCTCGAGCCATCTGTACGATCTGCTGAGAAGTCGTGCCACGTACAATTGAGTCATCGACCAACAAAACGTTTTTGTCACGAAATTCCAAATCGATTGGACTCAGCTTTCGCCGAACTGAATTTCGCCGTTCCTGTTGGCCCGGCATAATAAATGTCCGCCCGATATAACGGTTCTTGATCAAACCCTCGCGGAAATTGACATTCAGCCGATGGGCAATTTCCAAGGCACAGACTCGACTGGTATCCGGGATCGGAATCACGACATCGATATCGTGGTCACTCCAATTGGCAAGGATTTTTTCGGCCAGTTTGTCACCCATCCGCATGCGAGCCCGGTGGACCGAGATGCCTTCGATCATGCTGTCGGGACGAGCGAAATAGACATATTCAAAAATGCAAGGCGTGTGTTTTTTGGGCTCGTTGGCGTTGGCACACTGCTGCTCGACAACTTTTCCATCATGCCCAAAATAGATCGCTTCTCCCGGTTTCAGATCGCGAACCAGTTTGAACCCGCACCCGCGTAACGCAACACTTTCGGAGGCGACCATATACTCCTTTTCGCCATCGGCCGTTTCACGAACGCCGTAGCAAAGCGGGCGAATGCCGTTCGGATCACGAAACGCAAGAATCCCTCGCCCCGAAATCATGGCCACGACTGAATATCCACCTCGCACACGTTTGTGAACGCCTCGAACTGCATAAAAAAGATCGTCCACGCTCAGCTTCGTACGACAAGCTTGTTGCATCTCATGAGCGAGGACATTGAGTAGAATTTCTGAATCGGAAGTCGTGTTCAAATGCCTCAGGTCATCGTGAACCAGCAATTTTTCAAGTTCGGCTGCATTGGTCAAGTTTCCATTGTGAGCCAGTGCGATACCAAACGGCGAGTTCACATAAAACGGTTGAGCCTCATCAACAGAGGGAGTCCCCGCGGTTGGGTAGCGAAGATGCCCAATGCCCATGCTTCCTTTTAGGCGCTCCATGTGACGCTGAGCAAACACGTCGCGGACCAGTCCCAACGATTTTCGTTCAAAGATTCGCCCCTCGCCGTTACCAGTTACGATCCCGGCCGAATCCTGTCCCCGATGTTGCAACAGGAGCAAGCCATCATAAATAGAACGAGCAACGAGTGATTTACCAACGATTCCTATAACACCGCACATAAGCAGCTAAAATCCTTTATCGCATTTGGTCACTAAACGAAACGCCAAAGCCATGAGATGAGTCGCACTGAGTTGCTGAATTGAAAAACGTTTCGGCTTGTAAATGGATGGGCCAAAAAGCTAAAGGGCCGGATAAGAGGCTTGGATCGACCAGTAGTGGTGGCGAGTGATTGATGGCTAGTTGGAAGATTGAGACATCGAATTGGGCAATGCTTATCCGTTACAGACGATTTTAGAGCCCGTCCACCGTTTTAACAATGACCAAAATCCTCATTCTCATTGAGGTCGACTATTAGATCTGTACGCATGGATCGTTGGGGTCTAGGTGGTCCCGCTGGCAACTCAATTTCGAACCTGCGCTTGTAATCTGAAATGATTGGTGAAAAATGGGCGGCTTTCAGAACACTTGCTTAAATTGCTGGAGCCGCCTTTATGGCTGATACTCAAAATTGGATTGCTGATCGTACAAAGCTTTTTAGTAGCAGTGGTATCCGGCGGATGTTTGATCTGGCGGCCAAGCTCGAAAATCCGATCAATCTCTCAATCGGCCAACCCGATTTTGACGTGCCGCAACCGATCAAAGACGAGATGATTGACGCCGTTCAATCGGGAAAAAATGGCTACGCTTTGACGCAAGGAATGCCTGCATTGCGTGAAAAGCTTCAGGCCCAAGTCGACCAGCAGTTTGGGCACGCGGATCGAAAGGTCTTTGTTTGTTCCGGAACCAGCGGTGGATTGCTGCTTTCGGCGATGGCGATGGTAAATCCCGGCGACGAAGTTATCTTTTTCGATCCCTATTTTGTGATGTACCCTGCCCTGATTCAGATGGTAGGCGGCATCCCAGTTCCCGTTTCGATCTATCCAGACTTCAAAGTCGACATCAAGAAGATCGAAGCGGCGATTACAGATCGAACCAAAATGATCATCGTCAACAGTCCTTCAAACCCGACCGGAGTCTGCATGGACTCGGAGGAAATGAAACAGGTTGCTGAACTCGCTGCAGATCGCGGGATCGCTTTGGTTTCCGACGAGATCTACAACAAGTTCACTTACGATACGGCACATGTCTCGACGGCAAAATTCAATCCCAATACGATCGTGGTCGATGGGTTCTCGAAATCGTATGCGATGACCGGTTGGCGTTGCGGATTCGTTCATGGCCCAACTGAGATCATCGACACGATGCTCAAGATCCAGCAATACACTTTTGTTTGTTCTCCACAGCCTGTGCAGTGGGCCGGCGCTGTCGCGATGGATACCGACATCTCAGATCACGTAAAACGTTACACAGGTAAACGAGACAAGATGATCGAGGGACTGAAGGATCATTACGAGATCGTAAAACCAGGCGGCGCGTTTTACTTGTTCCCTCGCCTGCCTTGGGGAGACGGCGAAAGCTTTGTAAACAAAGCGATAGAAAACAATTTGATGATTATCCCGGGTAACATATTCAGCGAGTTCGATACTCACTTCCGAATTTCTTACGCGGTGGATGATGCGACGCTTGATCGAGGAATTGAAACATTGATCAAGCTTGCAGAAGCAAAATAGCAGCACCCTCCCAATTTGATCATCGGGCGACTATTGAGCGCATTGCAATAACACCTTGCGCAGGGAGTTGCTTGACGCTCAACTCAGACACCGCTATTGCTGGTTTTCAACGCAACACGTAAGCATGCTCATGCTACGCGTGAGTACCCGTTTAAAGAGCTTGGGCTGCTAGATTGAACAGAACGAGGCTCAGCAAAGAGGCTGAGGATTTGAGTCTATCGATCAACTCAACAGCAAGATGGACATTGGCAGTGCTCGCCGTGGCCATCATTCGCATGATCGTGAAAATGGTTTTGAATAATGTTGCCGTCTGAGCCTATTCCCAAATGTACGCCTGATGTGGTGGCACCGGTTCCCGTGTTCTCGCTGAACTGGCTGTTTAAAACTGTGGTCCGCTGGCTGGCGTTGATTTGATCGCCTTGAGCCAGCAGATTGTTAGGGTCGCTAACATGCGCCAGTCCCAGGTTATGGCCTATCTCATGAGCCACAACACGAGCAACAAGGTCTCGACCGTTTGCGAAGGTTGGCAAATTGTCACCTACATGAATCGTAGTGCCATTGGCATCCAGGAATGCCAAACCATTTGCAACGTTCTCACTTTGATTTCCAAAGCCTGCTGCGACTTCTACAAAGTAGGCATCAATGATTTGTGGATCTGTATTTCCGACACCTGCGTTGTCGCCGACGGAAACGACTGAGCCAAGATCACTCGCTGGGCGATTGGCTGAGTTTCCAACGTTAATAAAAGTGTTGTTGATCGTCGTTGGCGTCAGGAATTCAATATCGACGTTGGCTTGTAGAAAAATTTCGTCGATTAGACGTTTGATTGTTACTTCCTCGGTCGCGTTGCCGAAGAAAGTGGCCGTGTTACCGCCATTATTATTGGACGCGATGATCGGTTGTACAAAAACTCGCCTGATAACGTCAGCCGAGGCGGCCCGAGTTTGATCTGCGAAGCTGAGCGAATCGGCTCCGGTGATCAGGTCGAGCCCTTCGCTACCGGTTGTATCACGAACATTGAGCGCCTCACCAGTTTCGGTCACCACGAAGTCTGAGAAGTTGCCCAGGAAAGCGGCGGTGTCTCCGCTGCTGCTGGAAGCGAGCCTGATCAAGTCGTCACCGGCACCTCCGCGTACAAAATCGGTTGCGATCCCGACAATTTCGTCTATGCCAGCGTCGCCCAAAATAATATTTGAACCTGATCCGCCATTGAGGAAGTCGTCGCCGTCATCACCAGCAACACGATCGTTGCCGGCGTCTCCAAAGAGGTCGTCGTTTCCTCCGTTGCCTCGAAGTCGATCGCTCTGGGTCCCGCCGCGAAGGGTGTCGTTACCTAATCCGCCAATCAGAAAGTCGAAGCCAGCACCGCCGAATAGTTGGTCTAAGCCATCATTGCCAAAAATCACATCGTCGCCATCATTACCGCTTAAATGGTCATCGCCAGCTTCGCCCAACACACGGTCGTCACCTACTCCGCCAGTCAACGTATCGTTCGCAGTTCCGCCGCGAATAACATCGTTGCCTCCGCCGCCGGCTATATCATCAATGCCATCTTGTCCGAAAAGAAAGTCGTTTCCATTATTACCATTGACTGTGTCGTTACCAGCCCCGGCAAAAACCGTGTCCATTCCGTTGCCGCCATTAATCGTGTCATTCCCACCACGACTAGAAATGAAGTCGTCGCCTGCTCCTCCGTTGATGGTGTCGATTCCATCTAAGGTAAAGATCGTGTCGATTCCATTTCCACCGTTGATGGTGTTGGCTCCGTCTGCACCATTGAGCGTGTTGTTGCCACCGGAGCTGGTGAGCGTGTCGTTGCCCGCGTGGCCGAACAACCGATCATTGCCGTTACCGCTAGTCAAGCGATCGTTGCCATCATTGCCAGCCGCGATCGTCGTAATGTTCGTTAGGTTAGTGAAAATATCATCTCCACTTCCACCTACGAATCGTACCGATGAAACTCCATCCAGGTCAAAATCGAAAGTGCCTTCATCAGTCACGCTTACGCGCAGAGTGTCATCGATTTCCCGTACGTCGACTTGATTATCAAATCCGTCGCCGCGAATCACAACTTCGCTTGCGTTTTGAAACACAACAACCGTCAACAGTCGACGATCTTCCAAAACGCTGTAGCTGTTTGAAGCGTTAGATTTTTGTTTACGAATTTTTTGTGAATTGGAGCGAGATTTTTTCATAACGGCATTCAAATTGGTCTTAGTCACGTGCAGAACCCCAAAGCCATCAGGAAACTCCGCCCGTGAGCAAACTCTCAAGGGTTCATAGGAAGCCTAGCTCGAAAAAAATGGTCAAGTGGCTTAAAATATCGCTTAATCCTGCAATAGATCAATGCGGTCTTTTCAATGCAGAAATCGAATGCCAAAAGGGATACAAAGGGTTTCCGTCCTCGTTTAGCAAGGAAACCAAGAATTTGCCGGTTTTATTGATGGCAACAGTATTAAGTTCTTAAGTAGAAAGCCCCTTGGAACACCAGTGAGTGTTCGGTGAACTACACATCGTTTAACGGATGATATTTGGTGATCGCCGTCTCCGGTTCGTTGGGCGTACTCGATTCGCTTGCAGAGATCCAGTAGCAAGTCTTGTTCATCTGCGGCTTCACGGCGGTTAATTGAGCGGCACAACTCACCGATCAACATCTTCAACTCGTCGTGACTCATTTTGACTTTGCGGACGGCCTGTTTTTTCGTTTACGCTTCAGTCACATCGACGTCACATCGACTGAGGCGATGACGTGCCCATCAGTCCTTGGGGCGGTTCGCCAAAATTCGATCCATCACCCAAGCGGTGTGCGCTCCCGAGATTCCGGTCGACGGATGAGGGCGGTTTTCTAGTAACGCATCTCGGATGGCTTCTACGTGAAACTGCTGCACGTGTTTTGGATGTTCGATCGTCCGTTCTTCAACGACGCCATTTATGATCAACCGAATCGGGGCGTCGGCAAACACGGACAGCTCGATTTTTCCTTGGCTTCCAAAAATTTGCACCGAGTCCTGTCTGACCCTACCACCAAAGTTCCAACTGCCCGCCCCAGAGATTCCATTTTCGTGAATCCAACTGGCCACGACGGCATCGTCAGCAGAATAGAGACCTTGTTGGTTCGTTGAGTGCCCCGAAACCTGCTGGAAGTTGCCAAAGTAAAACGCGATCAAGTCCAGGCCATGGCTGGCTAGATCATCAAAATGACCTGCGGGCGCTATCTTAGAATCCGTCCGCCAGTTGTACTGACCACTAAGATCAATCTCGTTGGGCGGCATACAAAACTGCCAACCAACATGACGCACGTCTCCGATCATTCCGTTGTCCAGCCATTGTTTGACCTGAGTAAATCGCGGTAGCGTTCGCCGGTAGTAAGCGACAAACAACGGCAGCTTGAGTTCTGAAAAGACGGTGCAGATTTCCACGCATTGCTGATGGGACGGAGCCATCGGTTTTTCAACACAGCACGGTTTACCGGCTGCCGCGACTTTGAGCGCATATTCGTGATGGCTGTCCGGCGGAGTGGC